>JBDTON010000028.1:0-10458 GCA_039933195.1 Sphingomicrobium sp.
TAAGTGACGCTTGCATAAATGTGGTAGCATAGATGCATAGCGATCGCCGCCGTTAGCTGGACCGGGTTCATGCGCCGAGCGAGCACCCGAACGAATGGGAAGATCCCGATGACGTAAAGCGCGATCAGCGCAGCGGCCCCGATCCACAGCGGATGGAAAAACACTCCGCCAACCAGCGCCACCGGAAGGGACAAGGCGAGCAGCGCCAGCGCGCGTTCTTTCTTCGCCAGGTTGAGGTCGGCTTCGGCTACTTGGCCGTCAGCAATCAGGCGCGACCAGGGAAGCGCCCGCCGGACAACGTCGGTGTGCCAGACGCGCCACAGGGTCCAGTCTTTCCAGTGCGTGCCCTGCGCGGCCGGAACGAGCCGGATCTTCTTGCCGGCGCTTATCAAACGCATTCCGAGCTCGACGTCCTCGATGCTCGGGTGGGCGAAAAGCACGTCGTCATAGCCGCCGAACTCGCGGAAGACGTCGGTGCGCATCAATCCGATGCCCGACCAGAAGGTGCTCGCGTCGCGAATGCCCGACTGGTGCACGAAATGGTGCCGCAGGTTCGCATAAAGCGCCGGAAGTCGCCGCGAGCGCGGATGATCGTCGTAGGAGCCGAAGGCCGCGACCGCGCCGCTCCTCCCGACCTCTTCGACCAGCTGGTCGATCGCGTCCCGATGGATGATCACGTCGGCGTCGACGAACATCAAGTACGGCCGCGCCGCTGAGGCCGCCGCTGCATTCCTGCCGTGCGCCGGCCCCCGCGGCCGGCCTGAATTGCAGACAATGCGCGCGCCGGCCGCTTCGGCGATGCTGCGGGTAGAATCGGTCGAGCCGTCGTCGAAAACGATGAGTTCGTCGACCGGCTGCATCGCCGCCGCGAGCGCCTTCAGGCACTCGGTGATCGTAGCTTCCGCATTGTACGCCGGGACGATGACGGAGACAGGCTCGCGCACGAGATCAGGCTTCTGCCAGGACTCTCTCCGGCTGCAGCCGTTCGGAATATTTCGGGGCGCGCGAATTCCCTTCGTCCGCTTCCCCTTCTTCGTGATATTCCTGCTCGACGTTGACCGACCACAGGTCGTGGCTTTCACCGAGGATATTCTTCACCGCGAGCATGGCGGTGAGCATCGAATGGTCCTGGTTGTTGTAACGGTGCATGCCGTTGCGGCCGACGACCTGAAGGTTCGGGAAATTGTCGAGCCATTCGCGGATCGCGCGCAGAGCGTCCTGGTAATGCTCGTCGTAGACCGGGTAGGCCTTTGGCTGACGGATGACGGTGCCGTCGACCACTTCGGCATCGCCGACGAGGTTCAAGGTGCGCAGCTCCCTCTCAGCCTGGGCGAGGAGATCTTCGTTGCTCTTGGTCCAAAGATCGTCGCCCTCGTTGCAGAAATATTCCATTCCAATGCTCGAGTGGTTGGGATCGGGGACCAGCTCCTCGGACCAGGAGCGGAAGTTCTGGATTCGCCCCACCTTCACCTCGGGCGAGTGGATATAGATCCAGTTGTCGGGGAACAGATCCTTCTTCTTGAGGATCAGCGTGACGACGAGGAAGTCGCGGTAACGCAGCCGGGCGGCGGCGTCGCGCACCTGAGGTGGCGCCGGCGGCACCATGTTCTCCACCAGCTCAGCCAGCGGCATCGATGAAATGAACTGGTCTGCGCTGAATACATAGCTCGAACCGTCGGCGACATTCTCGACTTCGACTGCGCGGACTGCGCGATCGTCGCGGTGGATCTTGCGCACGCGCTGCTCCATCCGCACTTCGCCGCCCACGTCGGTGATCCGGTCGCGGAAGGCTTCCCACATCATTCCGGGGCCAAGGCGCGGATAGTCGAATTCCTCGATCAGGCTGGTGGTGTCGTTGGCGCCAGAGATAGCGTTCCAGATGGCCTTGCGCAGAGACAGATTCTTGATCCGCTGCGCGGCCCAGTCGGCGCGGATCTCATTGCACGGAATGCCCCAGACCTTCTCCGTGTACGACTTGAAGAAGTGCCAGAAGAGGCGGCCGCCGAAGCGGTTGGTCACCCACTGGTCGAAGGTCGCCTCATCCTGATTCGGGCGGACCTGCCATTTGGCGTAGCTCAACAGGATCCGGCACGATTCGTACGCGCCCATGTTGAGCAGCGCATTGAACGGCTTGAGCGGGTAAGCGAAATATTTGTTGCGATAGAAGATGCGACTCATTCGGGGGCGCTTCAGGAAGTCGTTGGGCAGGACCTCCTTCCACAGCGCCTCGACCGACTTCACCTTGGTGAAGAAGCGGTGCCCGCCAATGTCGTATCGATAGCCCTTGTACACCTCGGTGCGCGAGATGCCGCCAACCATGGCGCTTTCCTCGAAGACGACCGGGTGGTGCGCCTTGCTGTGCTTTTGAAGCTCATAGGCCGCGGTCAGCCCGGCCGGTCCTCCGCCAATGATGGCGACCTTGGCTGAGCCCTTGCGATCGAATGGGATCAAAGCTCCGAAGGAATCCGCTCCCTGCTGGAGATTCATGATTTGCCCCCGGTATGAGTAGGTCTGTGACTAAATCTAATTGAAAATTAACAGGCACTTGGCCGCGGAGCAATGGCAGAAAGGGCGCCGTCCCGATATGAGGCACAAAGAACCCCAAATTCTGTCCCGATTTGGCGCGCATTCACGACCACCGTGCTGATTCGGACCCGCGATGAGCGACTAAAGCGAGGTCAGACGACGATCCTGAGGTTCGCGCCGCCTTCCGGGGCCTCGAGCGCGCAAATCGAGCCACCGTGCGCGAGCGCAACCTGCCGGGCGAAGCTGAGGCCGACGCCGCTGCCGCCCTTGTGCGTCGTGTAGAAGGGCAAAAAGATATCCTCGCGGCGGTCCTCGGGGATGCCGGGACCGTTGTCGCGAACTTCGATACGAAACTGGCCGCCGGGCTCGCGCGCAAGCTCGAGTACGACGATCGGCTGGCCGAGGTCGACCGTCGCGCGGATCGAGTTGCGCAGAAGGTTGAGCAATGCCTGCGCGAGGAGCTCGGGATCGGCATTTAGGCTCATCGTCTTGGGTTCGACCTCGATACGCGCGTCGATGTCGCGGTCGGCGGCGTTGGCCAGCGCAAGGTGCATGATCTCCTCGGCCCACGGCCGTGCCTTGAACTGGCGGCGGTGGATGTCGGGTGCCTGCGCGAACTCGCGATAGCTTTCGACGAAGCGTAAGATGCCTTCGGCGCGGCGCGCAACGGTTTCCGTTGCCGTCTTCGCGTCGGCCAGCGTACTGTCGCGTTTGGCGGCGGTGGCGACCAGCTCCGCCCCGGTGCGGGCGAGCGACGTCACCGGCGTGAGCGAATTCATGATTTCGTGTGTGAGGACGCGCACTAAGTCCGCCTGCGCGGCGACTTCCAGCGCACCAAGCTCGCTTTGCACCGGCAGAATCGAGAGGACGGTCACCGGCTGGTCAAGGCGCGCGACTTGGGCCGAGGCGAAGATCGCTTTCTGCGGAACTCCGTCGAGGATCAGCCGAGTGATCTTGCGCGTGCCGGGCGGAAGCCGAATCGCGGCGGAAAGCTCCGGGCCAAGCTGTTCGAGGTCCTCGACGCGGTGCAGCGGATAGCGTGCGAAAAGTTGCCGTGCGGATTTGTTGAGAACGTCGATTCGGCCATCGTGATGGAGCGTCAGGAGCGCGCTCGGAGCATCATCGACGATTGCCGCGAGGTAGCGCGTCTCCGAACTTTCCTGGGTGTGCCGGGCCTGCAGAGTCTTGAGCGCCTGATCCAGCGTCGCCCCGAGCACGTCGAACCCGCCGCCCGAAGGATCGGAGAAGCGTTGCGAATAATCCTCGAAACGGACGCTCTCGATGAAGCGCGAAACGAGAAAGTTGGTTCGGCGGATGAAATCCCACAGGCTCGTGAGCGCAAAGACCCCGACCAGCGCAGCGACGACCAGACCCGCACGGACGCCCGGAGTGGCGGCGGCCTTGGCGATCAGCAGGATCGCCCCGATGAGGAGGATCGTGCGCCAGGCGAGACCGAACTCGAACTTGCGCCTAAAGTCCATGCTTCTCCATGCGGCGGTAAAGCGTGCCGCGCGAGAGGCCGAGGTCGGCGGCGGCGAGCGACACGTTGAAATGGTGCATTCGAAGCGCCCGCTCGATCATCTGCTTTTCGAGCTGGTCGAGGTTGAGGCTGTCTCCCACGACCGACAATGACGCTGCCTCGGAGCGCCGCGGCAGCGGGAAGTCGTCCAGCTGATATCGGTCGCCATCGGCCATGATCACCGCGCGCTCGGCAGCATGACGCAACGCTCGGACGTTGCCGGGCCAATCGTGGCGGGTGAGCGCTTCGAGAACGTGGCTCGGAAATTCGCGCCGGGGCTTGTCGTACTTGCGCGCGTAGAGGCTCAGATAATGGTCGAGCAGGATCGGAATGTCTTCGCGCCGTTCGCGCAGGGGCGGAAGCTCGATCTCGATGGTGTTGAGGCGGAACAGCAGGTCCTGGCGGAAGCGCTTCTCGTCGGCGAGCTTGTCGACTGAGACGTTGGTCGCGGCAACGACTCGAACGTCGATCGGGATTGGCTTGTTCGAACCCACCGGCACAACCTCGCGTTGCTCGAGCGCGGTTAGCAGCTTGGGCTGGAGGTACAGCGGCAGGTTGCCGATTTCGTCGAGGAACAAGGTGCTGTTGTCGGCGGCTTTCAGGCGCCCCATGCGGTCGCCCTCGGCGCCGGTAAACGCGCCTTTCACGTGGCCGAAAAGCTCCGAGTCGAACAATGTCTCGGCGGTCGCTCCTAGGTCGACGGAAACCATCGGATGCGCGCTTCGGCGCGACAGACGATGGATCTCGCGCGCGACGATCTCCTTGCCGGTCCCGTTCTCGCCCAGGATCAGCACATTGGCATCGGTGGGCGCGGCGCGTTCGATCAAGGTGCGCACGCGCTGTATCCCGCGCGATTCGCCGAGCAGGGGAGTTTCGCTCGAGGGCACCAGCTCGGACGCCCGGCCGCGCTCCGTGCGCGCATCGATGCGGCTGCGACGAAGTGCCGCGGCGCTTCGCACGGTGGCGGCGAGGCGCTCGTTGCTCCATGGCTTTGCGACGAAGTCGCTGGCGCCGGCCTTGAGCGCCTCCACCGCTATAGACACCGCGCCATGCGCGGTGATGATGACGACGGCCGAGTCCGGGTCCACCTTCATCACTTGCCCGAGGAACGTGAGGCCCTCGCGGCCGTCGGTCGCTCCACGTTCGAAATTGAGGTCGAGCAGGATCGCGTCGGGACTCTCCTTCTTCAGCAGCGGCAAAAGCTCCGCCGGCGAGCTCAAGGTCTCGACGCGGTCGAACAGGTCGCGAAGCGTGAGCCGCGCGGCGAGCGCGATATCGGGATCGTCGTCGACGACGACGGCAAGGCTGAACGGCGGCTCCACGCTACTTCTGTAGCGCGACTGTCCGGAAACGAACAGTGGCGCTCGTTGAAAATTGCGCCTTCGCGTTTGGCACGGCGCTTGCAGCGATGGGTCTGATGAATGGTTGGCCCAAACTGGTTTCTGGAGAGTGCGTGGTGGCAATCGGGGGTTTCGCTTTGTCCGTTTCCGGACAATCATTGTCCAAGGGCGGACAGTGAGCCTGGTGGAGCTTCGCCAGCCCGGCCGTTCCGAAGCCATCGCCGGGGGTGCGATGGACCGGGTCGTCGTTCGCAAGCGTCTGGACAAGAAGATCGTCATCGGCGGCGCCGTCGCTGCAACCCTGCTGCTCATCCTTCTCTTCTGGCTGTTCGCGCCGCGCTCGGACTCGATGTCCGTCACCCGCGACCGGCTGAGCATTGCCGCGGTCAGGTCGGGCACGTTCGACGACTTCCTGCCTCTGCGCGGGCGGGTGACTCCGTTGGTTACCGTCTATCTCGACGCGGTCGAAGGCGGGCGCGTCGACCAGAAGCTGGTGGAGGACGGAGCGCACGTCACGCAGGGCCAGATGCTGGCCGTGCTGTCGAACGCCGAGCTGCAGCTCTCCACGCTCGAGAAACAGGCCGAGGTCGAGCAGCAGCTCAACAACATGCGCAGCCAGGAGCTGGCGCTGACCCAGACCCGCAACAACAACCTTCGCGACTTGAACCAGGCGGAGACCGATCTCGCCAAGGCGCGGCGGCAGTACCAGCTGCAAAAGCCGCTCGCCGAGCGCGGCTTTGTGCCGATGAAGACGTTCAATGACACCAAGGACGACCTCACTTACCAGACAAAGCGCCTCGAGATCCTCAAGCAGAGCATCGGCCAAAACGAGGCGCTGCAATCGAGCCAGCTGTCGCAGCTGCGAATCGCGTCCACCTCGCTCAACAGCAGCATGGGAATTGCGCGAAGCAATCTCGGCCAGCTCAGCATCCGGGCGCCCGTTACGGGCGAACTCAGCGGCTTCGACATTCAGCTCGGCCAGTCCCTGCAGCAGGGCCAGCGCATCGGCCAGATCGACAGCTCGGGCGGCAACAAGCTGCAGGCCGACGTCGACGAATATTATCTCGGCCGGGTGACGGTCGGCCAGACGGCGACCGCCGACTTCGACGGCAAGACCTATCGGCTCAAGGTCGCCAAGGTCTACCCGCAAGTCCGCAACGGCCAGTTCCAGATCGACCTCGTGTTCGACGGTCCAGCACCCGAATCGGTGCAGCGCGGGCAGACGATCCAGACCAAGCTGACGCTCGGCGATTCCACAAAAGCGGTGCTCATCCCCAACGGCGCCTTCTTCAACGACACCGGCGGAAACTGGATCTTCGTCGTCGACAAGAGCGGTAACGGCGCGACCAAGCGCCAGGTCCAGCTCGGCCGGCGCAATGCGGACTCCATCGAAGTTCTCGGCGGGCTCTCGCCCGGCGAACGAGTCATCACCTCTTCCTACAGCGGGCTGGTCGACAAGGACCACCTGACCTTCAGTTCCGGCGAGTAAGAAAGGAAACACTTCGTGCTGACCATGACCGGCCTCACCAAGACCTACCGCACCGACACCGTCGAGACGACCGCGCTCGACAGCGTCGACCTCGACATCGCCGACGGCGAGTTCGTCGCGATCATGGGGCCTTCGGGCTGCGGCAAATCCACCTTGCTCAACGTGATGGGCATGCTCGACAGCCCCACCGGCGGCTCCTACGTTTTCAACGGGCAGGAGGTCGCCGGCCTTAGCGAGGGGCAGCTCGCCGATACGCGCAAGGCCAACATCGGCTTTATCTTCCAGAGCTTCAATCTCGTCGACGAGCTGACGGTGCGCGAGAATGTCGAGCTCGCGCTGCTCTATCACAACCACAGCGGTGCCGCGCGCAAGGAGCGCGTCGATCGCGTGCTCGATAAGGTCGGAATCGCGCACCGGGCGAAGCACCGCCCGACACAGCTTTCGGGCGGCCAGCAACAGCGCGTGGCGGTCGCCCGGGCGCTGGTCGGTGAGCCCAAGCTCATCCTGGCTGACGAGCCGACCGGAAACCTCGACACGGCGCACGGCGAAGAGGTCATGCGCATGCTTCGCCAGCTCAACCAGGAAGGCTCGACCATCGTCATGGTCACCCACTCGCCGGCGCACGCCGACTTTGCGAGCCGGGTGGTCAACATGCTCGACGGCCGAATCCTCCAGGAGCGCCGCCGAGCCGCCTGACAGGCGCCCCGATAAGAAAGAAACATTTTTCTGGAGAGGACAGTCACGATGTGGCGGAACTACTGGACGGTGGCGGTTCGCGCTCTGGCAAAGAGCAGGACCTATTCGATCATCAATATCGCCGGCCTCGCTATCGGCATGGCCGCGTGCATCATGATCCTGCTCTACATCAATTACGAGCGGAGCTACGACAAATGGCTCCCCGATGTAGAGAACACCTACCAGCTCCAGGCCTGGTACCCGCATCCCAAGGACGGCCCGCCGGCTTATTTGCAGATGTCCGCCTATGTGTCGAAGGAGCGGATCAAGAAGGACTTCCCGCAGGTCCAGGGAGCAGTTTACGCACTCGGCAGCGCGCCCGTGTTCATCAAGGACGGGCAGGCTTCGCCGACCAAGGATTATCTGATCACCGACGACGACTTCCTGAAGGTGGTCAGTCTGCCCTTGGTTTCGGGTACGACGTTGCTGGCGGCGCAAACCGCCGTGATCACGCAAAGCGAGGCGATGAAACGCTACGGCACGGACCAGGTTGTCGGCCGCACCCTCAGCGTAATCTCAAAGGGCGTGACCCGCGACTTCAAGATCACAGGCGTGGTCAAGGACATTCCGAAGAATTCCAGTCTGAAGATCAACGCGATCCTGCGCATGGACTTCAACAGCTTCTTCGCCAAGGAGCCGCAGTTCCTGACCTGTTGGGGATGCCAGTCGGGCTGGGTCTTTCTGAAGCTTCGGCCGGGCACAAACGTCGCCCAACTCGAGGCGCAGGAGCCGGCGTGGGAGAAGCGGAACATCCCCGATGAGCCGAACGGCGGCATCCGCTTCAACCAGGGCGACGACCAGGACTGGCATTTCGTCAACCTCCAGGTCGTGCACCTCGGCAAGGCGCAGGGCGGAACCATGACGCCCGGCAATGACGGGCGGTCGATCGCAACCTTCGCGATCATCGCCGTTCTGATTTTGGGAATGGCGGTGGTAAACTTCACCAATCTGGCCACCGCGCGTGCCAGCCAGCGCGCTCGGGAAGTCGCGCTTCGGAAGGTATTGGGAGCGACGCGACGTCAGCTGGTCGTGCAGTTCGTGGCGGAGTCCATCCTCATCTCGGCGGTGGCGATGCTGCTTGCGCTGGCTCTCGTCGAGTTGCTGGTGAAGCCTTTCGCTGCTTTTCTCGACGCCGATCTGGCGCTCAGCTATTTTGGGCGCAACGGAATCCTGCTGCCCGCGATAGGCCTGACCTTGGTGGTCGGCGTGGTGAGCGGGCTTTACCCCGCCTTCTTCCTTTCGCGGTTTCAGCCGGCGCAGGTGCTCAAGGCCAACCGCTCGGCGGCGGAAACGCCCGGCTCGGGGCGCCTGCGGGCCGCGCTTGTGGTGGCCCAGTTCGCGGTCTCGATCGGCCTCATCATCTGCACCGCAGTCATCTATGGGCAGACCGTTTACGCCCGCTCGGTGGATCCCGGCTACAAGCGCGACCACATCCTCCAGGTTGAAAACATGAACCGCTACCAGCTGCTGCCGAAGGCTGAGGCCATCGTCGAGCAAATGAAGCGCGTCCCTGGCGTCATCGCGGCGGGCCTAACGGACATTGGCGTCGCGACCGACAACAGCAGCACCACTGGCCTTATCCCGCCGGGAAGCAACAAAATGGTGTCGATCGGCCAGTATGGCGTCAACGAGGGCTTCCTGGATGCCATGGGACTGAAGCTTCTCGCCGGCCGATGGTTCGACCGGAGCCGGCCGATGGACGACATGACCTTCGACTTTCCGATCCAGAAGCCGCAGGAGATCGCTTACGCCCAGCGCGGCGTGAACGTCGTGCTCAACCAGTATGCGGCAAAGAAGCTCGGCTTCAAATCGCCGCAGGACGCGGTCGGCAAGGTGGTGAAGAGCGAGCTCTTCGAAACCGGCACCGGGATGGTCAACATCAATATCATCGGCGTGGTTGGCGATTCGCGCTTCCGCTCGGTGCGCACGCCGATCGACCCGATCATGTTCCAGAACCAGCACAAGGGCCCCGCGAACCTGATCATCCGATACCGCGGCGATCCGGCGACCGTCGAAGCGGCCGTCGAGCGGCAGTGGAAGCAGATCACCAACGACGTGCCGTTCGAAGCAAAGTTCAGCGAGGACATCGTTCGCGAGCTGTACAAGGCCGAGGATTCGCGCGCTCAGATCTTCGCCGCATTCGCGCTTCTGGCGGTGATCATCGGCTGCCTGGGCCTGTTCGGGCTTGCCGCCTTCACCGCCGAGCGACGCACTAAGGAGATCGGCATCCGCAAGGTGCTCGGCGCCCGCACTCGCGACATCGTTCAGCTGCTGGTGTGGCAGTTCAGCCGGCCGGTAATCATCGCCAACGTCATCGCGTGGCCCGTTGCCTGGTGGCTGATGCGCGACTGGCTCAACGGCTTCGATCAGCGGATTCCGCTGACTCCGCTGCCCTTCTTGGTGGCGGCGGCCGTCGCTCTGGGAATCGCGGTCGCGACGGTGGTCGGCCACGCGGTGAAGGTGGCGCGGGCCAACCCGATCCACGCTTTGAGGTATGAGTGAACGTGCCGGGGAAGTTCCCTTCAGTCTGGCGCGTGGTGGTCATCGCGGGCGCGGGTGCCGTGCTCACGACCGCGATGACCCCGGCTTTCGCCGGGCGGCCGCTCGCCAAGCCGAGCATGACGAAAAAGCATCCGTCAGACATCGGGCGCGCGGCGCGGCCCGCCGCCGGCGGCAATTCGGGACGAATGTCGCTCGAATGGGCGATTACCTCGGTGCTTCGCCCGTGACGGAGCCTCGATGACTATTCTCGGCGTGACGCCCGAATTCAATACAGTTGCGGAAATGAAAGCTGTTGAATGTGGGTGGAGGCCCGAGCCGGAATCGAACCGGCGTGCAAGGATTTGCAG
>JBDTON010000029.1:0-3897 GCA_039933195.1 Sphingomicrobium sp.
GACCTTGGCACCTGCATCATGGTCCTGCTGTGCGGCGTGACCGTGATGTTCCTGGCTGGACTGCCGCTGTGGGTCTTCGCCGCCCCCGCCGCCGCGATCGCGGTCGCCGCGCCGATCGCGTACGAAATGATGCACGGCTACCAGCGCAAGAGGATCGACGTCTTCCTCGATCCGGAAAGCGATCCGCTCGGCGCCGGCTACCACATCGCCCAGTCCAAGATCGCGATCGGCTCGGGCGGCATCTGGGGCAAGGGATTCCTCCACGGAAGCCAGAGCCATCTCGACTATCTACCGGAGGGCCATACCGACTTCGTCTTTGCGACCATGGCCGAGGAATGGGGGCTGGTCGGCGGAGTCCTCCTCATCGTCGCCTTCGGAGCAGTGATCCGCTGGGGCATGAAGGTGAGCGCGAATTCGCGCACCCGCTTCGGCCAGCTCGCCGCGGCCGGTCTTTCGGCAACGATCTTCTTCTACGTCGCAATCAACCTGATGATGGTCATGGGCCTGGCGCCCGTCGTCGGGGTTCCGCTCCCCCTCGTCAGCTTCGGCGGATCGGCAGTGATGACCGTGATGCTCTGCCTTGGCCTGCTGATGGCGCTCGAGCGGCAGCAGCGGACCGGATCGTCCTCGGGCTCCTGACATTCATTTGCCGGCAGCGGCGATTGCGCTCCAACGATTCGCGGCGGTTTCAAGCGCGGCGCTCATCAGCGCATACCCATGCAGACTGTCAGGCGAAGGCGCGCCGTCGCTTCCTTCCACAGCGGTGTTGAGTTCGTCGAGCCGATCGGAAATGCCCTGCAGCGTGGCCGGTTCGGACGAGCCGAGGATCGGCACCGGCAAGCCCGTCAGGGTGTCGATCTGGGCGGCCAGACCCTGGGCGGCGGGTTTGCCCTTCAGTTTTTCCTCCAGCCCCGAAGCCTCCTTCAAAATGTTGCGCACTCGCGCGCGCGACTGCTCGATCTGGCGCGCAAGACGAAACTGCGCGTCAAAGCCCGCCTGCGCGACCTGGATCCGCGGATCGGCAACGATCTCGAGCGCCTGGCGGAGCTTCTGCCCGGCGACGTCGATCTCGACGGTGTAGCGGCCCGGCGGCGCCCACACGCCCGGGAAGCCGTCTTTGTCCGTGAAACCCGCCGGCGGCGAATAATGCAGGTCCCAGACAAAACGGTGATGGCCTGGACTGGCCTTCGGCGGCCGGGGCGACATGGCCCATTCGGGCGCGACGGCGAGCTTCGCCATGTCGAGCGGCGGCACTTTGTCGTCGCTGCTGAAGCGGTTCACCAGCGCATCGGACGGATCGAAGATGCGGATCACCACCGGGCCGCTTACCGATCCGGCGACGTTATAGTCGATCATCGCGCCAAGTGGCGGGTTGGCCGCGAGCGGCTCGTCCTTGGGCATCGGCGTACCCGTGAAGCTTGGCTCGTTGACCCGGACTGCGGGCGCGACGGGAAACAGTCGGTTCGCCGGGTCCGGAAGACCCGCAAGCGCACGCAACGGGACGATGTCGTCCATCACATAGAACCCGCGCCCATGAGTGGCGATCACCAGGTCGTCGCCGTGGATCGTGATGTCACGGACCGAGGTCGTGGGCAGCCCCATCTGCAGCGGTTGCCATGAGTCGCCATCGTCGAACGAAACAAAGGCGCCGCGTTCGGTCCCGGCGTAAAGCAGGCCCCGCCACACGGGGTCCTCGCGCACGACGTTGACCGAGTTCGGCCCGCCGGTGCTTGGCAGACCGTTGGTGATCATCTGCCAGCTGCGCCCACCGTCACGGGTGCGCAGAATGTACGGCTGCTGGTCGTCCAGCCGGTGCCGGTCGATTGCGGCGTAGGCCGTATCCGGATCGAAGTGGGACGGCTCGATGATCCCCACCTTGGACCAGGGCTGGAGGAAGGCCGGCGTGACGTTCTGCCAATGCCCGCCGCCGTCGGACGTGCGCCAGATGAATCCGTCGTCGGTCCCCGCCCAGATCAGCCCGTCTTTCAATGGCGACGGGCCGATGTCATAAACCACGCCGCGCCTCGGGCCCTTCTCGGCGGTGTCGTTGGCCGTTGCCGGATCGAGAGTCGCCGGAACGCCGGGATCCGGCCGCGTCAAATCCGGGCTGACCGGCAGCCAGGTGCGACCCTCGTCGGCCGTGCGCCAGATGCGCTGGTTGCCGAAATAGAGCGCGTGCTCGCGCCGGCCCCAGGTCAGCGGAAGAGTCCATTCGCTGCGGTATTTGTCGGGAAAAGCGAGCGTCGGATTGATGTTGCGGGTCTGGCCCGACTTGAGGTCGAGGCGGTCAACGCGCCCGCCATAGACCACGTCCGGATCGAGCGGGTCGGGCGCGATCTCGTCCGCCTCACCGCCCGCGGTCACTTCGTGGAAGTGAGTGATGCTGATGCCGTCAAACTGGCTGTCGCTGCGGCTCGGCACCGCGGCCGCGCCCGAATCCTGCTGAGCACCGTAGATTCGGTACGGATATCGGTTGTCCGTGGTGACGTGATAGAATTGGCCGGTCGGCTGGTTGTACCAGCTGCTCCAGGTTTTCCCGCCGTTCAGAGTCACCAGCGTGCCTTGGTCCACTCCGAGGATTCGTCGATCGGGGTTCTTGGGGTCGATCCACAAGGTGTGGAAATCGTCGCCCGTCGGATCGCCCTTGAGCGGGATGAAATGCGCACCGCCATCGTCGGAGCGCAGCTGGATCGTGTTCTGCACCCAAAGCTGGTCGGCGTTTTTCGGATTGGCGGCGACCTGGCCGAAATACCAGCCGCGGTTCCAGATCCGCTTGTCGCCCGTCACCTTGCGCCAGCTCGAGCCTGAATTGTCAGAGCGGTAGAGTCCGCCCTCGTCCGCTTGGTCGCTGTCGATCAGGGCATAGACTCGGTGCGGCTTTGCCGGAGACGTTGCGAGACCGATCCGCGCCGGATTCCCTGGCAATCCCGCGCCGGTCAAATGGCGCCACGTGCGTCCGCCGTCAGCGGATTTGTAAAGGCCGCTGCCGGGCCCGTTCGAAGGCGGATAAGCGTTCCACGGAGGACGCCGGGTCTGCCATAGCGCGGCATAGACGACTGCGGGGTTGCCCGGCTCGAACGCGAGGTCGATCGCGCCGCTGTTCTCGTCTTTGAAGAGCGTTTTGGTCCAGTGCCGGCCGCCGTCGGCCGTTCTGAACACGCCGCGCTCCGCGTTGGGGCCGTAGGGATGACCAAGCGCTGCGACGAGCACGATATTGGCGTTGCGCGGGTCGACCAGAATCTGCCCGATCTGCTGCGTGTCGGAAAGCCCGATCGCGCCCCAGCTCTTGCCACCGTCGGCCGAGCGGAACATGCCGACGCCCTGGGCGATGTCTGAGCGCATGTCAGCCTCGCCGGTGCCGACGTAAATGACGTTGGATGCCGAGGGTGCGACCGCGATCGCGCCGATCGAGCCGATGTTCACATCATCGAAGATCGGCTGCCACGTGCGGCCCGCGTCGTCGGTACGCCACACGCCGCCGTTGACGGCCCCGAAATAGAAGCGCTTCGAATCGGCTGGATCGCCGGCCACCGCAAGCACGCGCCCGCCCCGGAACGGCCCGACCGACCGCCAGTGCAAGTCTTGAAACAACCGTGGATCGACCGTCGTCGCCGCATGAAGCACCGTCGAGGCTCCAAGCAGCGGAAGCGCGAAAAGGAGTCTGGTTCGAAATCGCACGGGTATCGTCCTGCGGAGAAATGAATCGAATCAGCCCCTAGAGCAGACCGAGCCCGGCTTGAAGATCACGCGGTTGCGCACCAACTACGCCCATGCTACCGGCGCCGCCGCTTCAGGCGCGATGGAACCGCCGGAGCTTCCGCCTCACGGCAGCCCAGGTTATCTTGGGGACGCATAGCTCAGTTGGTAGAGCAGCTGACTCTTAATCAGCGGGTCCTA
>JBDTON010000030.1:0-3846 GCA_039933195.1 Sphingomicrobium sp.
ATTTCTATCTGCCCAAGCTCGAGAGCCGGCACGAAGCGGCGCTGTGGAGCGACGTCTTCGCATATGCCGAGAGCAAGCTCCGGCTCGAGCGCGGGACGATCAAGGCGACGGTGTTGATCGAGACCCTGCCCGCGGCGTTCGAGATGGACGAGATCCTCTACGCGCTGCGCGAGAATATCGTCGGCCTCAACTGCGGCCGCTGGGACTATATTTTCTCGTACATCAAGCGCCTCGGCCGCTCGCCCGAGCGGCTGACTCCGGACCGCGCCTTGATGACCATGGATAAAGCCTTTCTCGCTGCTTATTCGCTGCGGCTGGTCGCGACCTGTCACCGGCGCGGCGCCTTCGCGATGGGCGGAATGTCGGCCTTCATCCCGGTGAAGGGCGACGAGGCGGCCAATACCGCCGCGCTCGACAAGGTGCGCGCGGACAAATTGCGCGAGGTCGCCAACGGCCACGACGGCACCTGGGTCGCGCACCCGGCGCTGGTGCCGGTGGCCGCCGAGGTGTTCGCATCGATCGCGCCCAACCAGCTGTCCAAAATGCCCGAGCACGTCCCCGGCCGCGACGCGATGCTGGAGCTACATCAGGGCGCGCGAACCGAAGCCGGCGCGCGCGAGAACATCCGCGTCGGCGTCCAATATCTCGCCGCCTGGCTGGGCGGAAAGGGCGCAGTGCCGCTCTACAATCTGATGGAGGACGCCGCCACGGCGGAGATCTGCCGCACGCAGCTGTGGCAATGGCTGAAGTTCGAGGCGCCGCTCGACGACGGGGGGCGATTCACTCTCGACCTGTTCGAGACGTGGTTCGGCGAGGAGGTCGGCCTGCTCGCCGAAGTGCCCAACATCGCCGAAGCCGCGCGGCTGATGCACAACATGATCGTCGCGGACAATCTCGTCGAATTCCTGACGCTGCCGGCTTACGAGCTGCTGGATTGAACGCCGGTCCACGGTTGCGGAGAGTGCCGCATTAGGTAAGTTCAGGCGGTGCCTGATTTCGGCGATCACGTGCCTATCAAAGCTACGGAGGAAACCGAGCGTCTCGGCTTGGCAGGACGCGAAGGCATTGTTCATGGCTGGACAACGCCATCGCTCACGCGAGTTGAGGTTGTAGGTCAGCTAACAGAGGATTTCGCCTTCAACGTGAACTTCGAAGACGTGAAGAAAGATGACGCGGAATGGGTGCGTCTTCTAAATGGAGAATGGGAGTTCTCCTCCCCTCGATTTCGAGGGGAGGTGGCAGCCGCAGGCTGACGGAGGGGCCCCTCCACCAGCTGCGCTGGCCCCCTCCCCTGCAAAAGCAGGGGAGGAAATGTTTAAGCCGCCTTCTTCTCCAGCGCGCCCTTCGCCTGGGCGATGATCGCGGAGAACGCTTCGGCCTCGTGCATCGCGATGTCGGCGAGCACCTTGCGGTCGAGCGTGATCCCGGCGAGGTTCAGCGCATGGATGAACTGGCCGTAGGTCAGCCCTTCGGCGCGCACCGCGGCGTTGATGCGCTGGATCCACAGAGCGCGGAAACTGCGCTTCTTCACCTTGCGGTCGCGGTAGGCGTATTGCCCGGCCTTCTCGACCGCCTGGCGGGCGATTCGGATGGTGTTCTTGCGCCGGCCGTAATAGCCCTTCGCCTGATCGAGCAGGCGCTTGTGCTTGGCGCGGGTGGTTACACCCCGTTTGACTCGTGCCATCTCTCATCCGCTCCTTATTTGAGGCCGTAGGGCGCCCAGCCCCTCACCCGCGCCACATCGGCGTCGGCGAGGATCTCGGTGCCGCGGTTCTGGCGGATATACTTGGCGTTGTGGCTGATCAGCCGGTGGCGCTTGCCGGCGACGCCGTGCTTGATCTTGCCGGTGGCGGTGACCTTGAAGCGTTTCTTGACGCCGCTCTTGGTCTTGAGCTTGGGCATTTTCGTCTCCTTGCAGCATCCCCGAGGGACGCGACGTCATCCAACCGCCACGGCATGCCTTTTGGCCGGGCCATTGGTTTTCCAATGATCTGGAAAGGGCGCGCCTATAAAGGGGAGCGCCCTTCGTGGCAAGCGGACAGGCTCACCACGGATAGGGCTGCCCGTCGTGGTTGAAAAAGCCGCCGGACTCTTCGGGTCCGAGCATTGCGATTGTCCGGCGCATGTCCGCGACGCTGTCATGCGGCGACTTTGGAGCGCTTGGGCCGCCCATACGGGTCTTCACCCAGCCGGGGTTGAGAACCGCGGCCACGATTCCGAGCCGCTTGGAGTCGAGCGCCAGACTGCGCCAGGCCATGTTCAGCGCCGCTTTCGAGGTCCGGTACGGAACGTAGCCGCCCGAGCTGTTGTCGGAAATGCTGCCCATGCCGCTGGTGATGGCGACGACTTTCCCCTTCGCTTGGGCGACTCGGTCGAGACAGGATCGCGCCAGCAGGTAGGGCGCGATGCTGTTGACGATCAGCATCTCGGCCCACGCGCGGCCGTCCTCCGCGCTTGTCGCTTCCCCGGGCTTCATCGTGCCGGCATTGGCAATCAGCAGATCGAGCGGGCCGTCGATGCGACCGCCGAAGGACGTCACCGAATCGAGATCGCGCAGCTCGAGCTGCTCGACTCGAACGTTCAGCTGCTTGAGCTCGCCGGCGCTATCCGGATCGCGCGCGGTGGCGATCACCTCCCAGCCGTCGCCCGAATATTGCCGAGCGAACTCGAGGCCGATTCCGCGATTCGCGCCGGTGATCAGGACTTTGGGCATATTCTCCTCCCTCACCCCAGCGAATTCCTCTCCGTCACCCCAGCGAAGGCTGGGGTCCATGTCCGCGGGCAGATCGCCAACCTTGACGATGCGGCCCGACATGGATGCCAGCCTTCGCTGGCATGAGGGCGATCAAGCGTCGCCGGCGGCGACACTCAAATGACCGGCCGCACTGGGCTGTAGCAGGTCAACCGAGCGCTCCGAACCGTCGAGCCATGCGCGCCATTGCGGCGGCGTCAGCAGCGCAATCTGGCGATTGTGGTAGCGCGCGATGTCCTCCCCCGGAGGGACCGTCAGCAAGGTGAACGCTTCGCCGACCTGGGCATCGTTGCGGAGGATGCCGGCGATCGCGAAGTCGGTAGAAGGCTTGAACAGCCAGCAATTCTTCCGCTTCTGCTTGGGGTCGTCGGGCGCGGTGAACTCGTAGAAGCCATCGGCGAGCACCAGGCAGCGGTCCTTGCCGAACTCGCGCCCATCGGAGCGCATGTTGAACACCGGCTTGCCGCCGGGCGACGGCCACGACCAGCGGCGCTCAACCAGCTCGGCGGTGCCGGCGTCCCGGTTGAAGCGGACGATCGGCGCGCGTTCGCTGATCCTCACGTTGCGCGGCTGGAAGTTGGGGATGCCCTCCGGGAAGCTCAGCGGGATCTGCAGCTCGCCGAACAGCCGCCGGACGGCGTCGACGTTCTTCTCCAGCTGATAGAGGTTGCACATCTTTAATCGAACAGGCTGGAAACGCTGGCCTCGTCGGAAATGCGGCGGATCGCTTCGGCCAGCAAAGGCGCGATGGTCAGGCGGCGGATCTTGGCGCCCTTGGGGTCGGCTTCGCCGGTCCATATGGTGTCCGTGACGACCAGCTCGCTGAGCTCGGACTTGGCCACGCGCGCCGCCGCTCCGCCGGAAAGGACGCCATGCGTACAGTAAGCAAAGACCTCCGTCGCGCCCTCCTGCTTCAGCGCGGCGGCGGCGTTGCACAGCGTCCCGGCCGAATCGACGATGTCGTCGATCAGGATGCAGGTGCGACCTCCGACCTCACCGATGATGTTCATCACCTCGGATTCGCCAGCGCGCTCGCGCCGCTTGTCGACGATCGCCAGCGGCGCGTTGTTGAGGCGCTTGGCGAGGCCGCGGGC
>JBDTON010000031.1:0-4200 GCA_039933195.1 Sphingomicrobium sp.
GGCCCCGAGACGCAAACGCGTCTAACCAGTGATCTGGAGCGGCGCGAGAGGCTAGGCGCTGCGCGATGACGGAACTGCGGCAATGGACGGGCCGGCGATGCGCGCTTCCAGTTCGTCGAGGCGGCGAGCAGTGCCTTCGATCATCGATTCCAGGCGCCGCTCGTAGGCCACCCGGCGGATCACGTTGCGGATCGCCCGGGCAATCGGTTCGGCCACTTCCTTCATCGCTTTCTGCTCGTCATGGCTGATCACCGAGCCGTCGGGTCGCGGGCCGACCAGCAGGTAGCCGAGAGTCTCCTCACCCTCGCCGGGGACCAGCGGGATGCGGATCGGGAATAGCTTGTCGCGGGCGTGGCAGATCTGTTCGTGGCACTCCTGCCACTCCGGCGTTTGTTTCTGCCATTCCTCGACCTTCTCCTTCGCTATCCCGCGCGTGCGAAACACACCCTGATCGATGACCGCGGCGATATGCGTGGTCCGGACACCTTTGATGATCCGCGCGAGGACGTCCTCGATCAGCTCGCCGAGGTTGGCGGTTTCACGGAGGTCGCGAACCGTGTCGGGAAGCTCGTCGCGGAGGATCACGAGGTTCTTCTGGAAGCGGTTTTCCGACCAGCGCGTGATCCGTTCCTGGATTGGGTTGACCAGGACCGTCGACAACGCCGCGGCAAAGATCACCGGACCCTCGCTGTTGGTGTTGCCGTAGTAATTATAGATGAACTGCTTCAGCGCGTCGGCCGTGGCAGCGAAGACCGCCGCGACGCCAACGGTGATCAGCGCGATGTTGACCGACCGGCTGATCACGCCCTCGGCGTCGTACAGACGGTAGCGCATGAGGGCGATGAGCAGCCCCAGCTGGAGGCACAGGAAGGCGAGGCCGAAGGTCAGCCCAGCGAGAACTTCCAGCGACAGCTGCGCGCCGAAGGAGCCGACCGTGAGTTTGGTCATGTCGCAAGTCAGCGCGACCGACAGGAACAAGGAATAGCCCGAAAATCCGAACAGGGCCCATTTGATCTGCTGGCGCGCGGCGCTCGGCGGAGTGCGGCGAAGGCGCACGAGCAAAGTCATCACTCCGGCGATCATGAAGATGACGAAGGTCAGCCGGTAAAAGTCGCCGCCGAGGAAGAAGAGCAACGGCAGAAGCAGCAGGAAGGGGATGATGATCCGCGGCTTCAGCTGGCCGAACGGGAAGAGCAGGATGCCGGCGAGCAGGCAGATGTTGCCGAGGTCGTACAGATGGCGGTGCCAGCTTTCGGGAATATGCGCGATGAAGCTGAGGAAGCTTGCCGAAGGCTGCTCCGAGCCAATCGTCAGAAGAACCGCCAGCGACAGCACTGAGCTGATCAGATCCTCGCGCTTGCGGCGGTGGAGGATCCATGCGGCGAACAGCAGGAACGGGTAAGTGAGGATATGGAACAGATCGACGATGCTGAGCATCGCCGGAGTGAGGTGCAGGCTTCTCGCCGCCTGGCTGATGTGCTGCTCGCCGGTCTTCACATGGAACGGGCGGATCTCCCCGGACGCCGAGCGCAGGGTCAGGTCGAGGTCGATCGGCTGACCGCTTTGCACGATCGTCGAGAACAAGGCGTAATCGGTGTCGGTCGCGTGCCCTGGCCCGATGGCCTTTGCGGGGTCTAGCGGCACCAGGCGGGCTACGGGCAGGCCGTCGATCGCGACGATCTTGTCGCCGGGCTCGACGCCCGCAGTTTTGGCCGCGGAGCCGACGGGGAAGCGAATATAAGTGAGATCGTCGCGCGACAGCACGAGTCCCGCGCGGCTGCCGAGCATCAGCGCGCTATTTTCGCCGGGAGTCGCGAAGCGGTACCAGATGCCGGCGATCGGTCCGGCGACGGCCAACGCGAGGCACGCGAACCAGAACAGCTCGAAGATGTAGAGCCACGGGCGCTTGAGGTCGGGAATCCGATCGGGAAGCCGCGGCGCGACGAGCGCGGGCCACTGCAATGTCCCCCAGAATCGCGTCGCCATTCCGCCACGCCCCCAATGACTTACCGCGAGAGCATAGCACGCGGCGCGAAATCAATCAGCTATCGATGCGTTCCTCGCCGTAGCGCGACTTGATGAAGCGGCCCTGAGTCTCGAACGCAGCCACATCCGCGCGGGCCAGTTTTTCCGAAATCTCGCCAAGCGCGGTGCGTCCGGCGGCGAGCCCCTCGATGAGCCGTTCGTCGACGGTCTTGCCTTCGCCGTCCTGCGCCGAGCGGAAGGCGGCCGGAACGTGCGCATAGCGCTCGACCAGACCGGGCAGGTGGATCGACATAAGCCGCCGAGCATCCTGCGCGTCCGGGTCGAGCGTCTCGACGCGTTCGAGCGTTTGCCTGAGCGAAGGGAGGACGGCGCTGATTGCGTCGATCTGCGCCTGGGCGGCAGCGGGCAGGGCGCGGCGGCTGCGGTAGAGATAGGAGTCGAACCGCTGCACCATCTCGCCATTGGGCAAGTCGGTCGGCGGTGCCGCCGCGCTCCCTCCCTCCGAAGGCGTGAAGGCGAGCAGGGCGGCGATTCCAATGGCGAGACCGACCGCGGCCAGGAAGCCGAACATCCCGATCGGAATGATAAAACCCACGACGATCGTGATGATGCTGACGAGACCGATCGCGACTCCGACGCGCTTGAAGCGCCGGCCAAGGTCTGAGTTCAGCCGCTGACGTTCGCGGCGCGCCGCCGCCCGGACGGGGCCGTCGCGCTCGTCGATCTGCCGGGTGACGCGCTCGAAGCGGGCAATCGCGTTTTCGACTTTGTCCGTGATTTCGGTCACTTCGCCTCGATCGGCGTGAGCGGCGACGCCGTCCCTTCGAGCTTCGCCTGGTTCACCCCTTCGGCGCGCGCGATATAGCCCTTCGACTTCTCGACCTCCTTACCCAGCGTCTCGACGGTCTGCTTCATGTTGCCGAGCGCCTGCAGCTTGAACGCATCGATCTGGTCCATCGTGTCGTAGATGTTCTGGAACGCGCGCTGCAGAGTCTCGAGCGGGATGGTGGACGACGCGGCCTGCTCGTGGATCGCTCCGGTCTGGGTGCGCAGCATTTCACCGGTTGAGTCGATCATTCCGGCGGTCGTCGTGTTCAGAGCGCTGATTTGCTCGAGAACCAGCTTCTGGTTGGTCATCGCCTGGGCGACCGTGACCGCCGTGCGAAGCGCCGACACCGTCGTCGTGGAAGCCCGGTCGACTCCCTTCACTAGCTCGACATTGTTCTTCTTGACGAGGTCAAGCGCGAGATAGCCCTGAACAGTGACCGCCATTTGAGTCAGCAGGTCGGTTGTGCGCTGGCGCGTGTAGAACAGGGCGGTCTCGCGGATCGCCTTGGCTTTGGCCGGGTCGGTCGCGTCGAGGTCGTTGGCCTTGTCCTCGAGCGTCTTGTCGAGGGTCTTGGAGATGTGGACCATCTGCTCGAGCTTGTGCATCGTTTTCCACAGGCCGGCGCGCTCGGTGTCGATGGCCGCATTGTCCATCAGCAGCTCGTCCTTGCCGTTGGCGAGGCTGCTGAGGATTTTGGAAATATGCGTCTGCGAGCTTCTGTATTTGTCGAAGTAGCGGTCAACGCGGTTGCCGAACGGAATGATTCCGAGGATCTTTCGAGTCTTCGTCGCTTCCTTCGGATCCAGTGCTTCGACAGTGCGGCGAAGCTCCGTGAGATCGGCGCCGATACCGCTGTCCTTGTCGATCGCCTTCACCGGCCGGTCGAGGAAGCGGTTCGAAGCGCCCGCGGCTTCGGAAATCTCCTTGCGGCCCATCGCCGTCAGCTGATCGACCTTCTTGCCGAATTCGGGGCTGTTGGAATCGAGAGCGGCCAGCTCGTCAACGAACTGCGCGACGCGCTTATCGAGCTCGGTGGTCTCTTCGCTCTTCAGCGGAACTAGTCCGGAGGCGTCTGCCGGCGGCACCGGCTGGAGCGCCTCGGGCGCGTCCAGCTTCAACTTGGTCGCGGTCTTCGTCTCGGATGCCGGTTCGGTGGCCATGTCCAATAGTCCTTTCCGTGCCTCTCACGCGGCTTGCCGGCGACGGTGAACGGCTACGCCAAGCCGTGCAAGAGGCTTCCGCTGTATTATAGGTGCAACACAGGCGATCGCAAGGTGCGCGCGGCCGAGGGGAATGGTTCGCACCTCTTAACCATTTGTTTCAACCCTTCGGTCACCGTGAGCGCGGTAGAGCAGCTTCGACGTGCATGGTCTTTGTGGGGTATC
>JBDTON010000032.1:0-4720 GCA_039933195.1 Sphingomicrobium sp.
CTACAAGCCCGGCCGCTTCAGCTTCAACGTCAAGGGCGGGCGGTGCGAGGCGTGCCAGGGCGACGGCCTGATCAAGATCGAGATGCACTTCCTGCCCGACGTCTACGTCACCTGCGACGTGTGCCACGGCGCCCGCTACAACCGCGAGACGCTCGAGGTGAAGTTCAAGGGCCACTCGATCGCCGACGTGCTCGACATGAACGTCGAGGAGGCGGCCGAGCTGTTCAAGGCGGTCCCCGCGATCCGCGAGAAGATGCGCATGCTGCAGGAGGTCGGGCTCGGCTACATCAAGGTCGGCCAGAGCGCGACCACGCTCAGCGGCGGCGAGGCGCAGCGGGTGAAACTGTCCAAGGAGCTGTCGCGGCGGGCGACGGGCAAGACGCTCTACATCCTCGACGAGCCCACCACGGGCTTGCATTTCGAGGACGTGCGCAAGCTGCTCGAAGTGCTCCACGCTTTGGTCGAGCAGGGCAATACGGTGGTGGTGATCGAGCACAATCTCGACGTCATCAAGACCGCGGACTGGGTGATCGATCTTGGGCCTGGCGGCGGCGTCAACGGGGGGAAGATCATTGCCGAGGGCGTGCCGGAGACGATTGCGGCGGTCGCGGTTTCGGCGACGGGGCAGTATCTCAAGCCGATGCTGGAGCGGGCGTCGGTGAAGCCGAAGGTCGTGGAGAGCAAGCCGAAGAAGATCACGCGGTCGCGAAAAATTGCGGTGGATGAGCCCGATTTGATCCCCGCCAAATGAGCGCCAGCTGATCATGCCGCGCCGGCGCGATCCGAAATTCACGACCGGCCATCTGTGCCGCTTCTGCGGCAAGCTCGTGCCCTGGGGCACGATCCTGAGGCTCATTCGCGTCGATCCCGACACGCCCGGCTTCATGCTGCAGGAAAGCGCCTGCCACGCGGAGTGCCTGCGCGCCGTGCTGCGGCCCGAGGTCGAGCTGACCTTCCACCGCCACTGGAACGGCAAGGCGCCGATGCTCGACGATGACGCTGACATTTTCCTCCCCGGGGGCAAGTCGCTCCGTCCCTGCGCGATGTGCGCCCGCGATATCGCCCTCCCCGACCTCGTCCGCCTCCGCGTCCAGCGGCCAGTCGGAACGGTGAAGAAGCCCGAGTTCGACGAGCAGACGCTGCCCGTTCACATGGAATGCCTGGCCGCGGTGAGCACGTCGCGGTTACTTTGAACAATCTCCACGTGATCAAAACCGCGGACTGGGGTGATCGATCTGGGGCCGGAACGGCGGCGTGAATGGGGAGACGACTATCGCGGAAGGCCCGCCGGAGCGGATTGCGGACGTCGCGCTGTCCGCGACGGGGCAATACCTGCGGCCGATTTTGGAACGGGCGTCGGTGAAACCTGTCATCGTGGATAAGCCGGTGAAAGGCCCAAACGCGCAAGGAGGATCGAGCCGATGAGCCCGACCTCATCGCCGCAAAGTAGTCAGAACTCTATGTCCTCGAGCTCTATCTCACGATAGAATGAAACCTGCGGAGCATGCAGGATCGCCTTGATCTTGTCCCGACCGTACGCGTCTATCAGAGAATGCAGATAAGACGGTTCCGCCGCGATCACAAAACCAAGCATTCCTTTGCATCTCATGAGTAGCCTATCGTCGGAATTGCCGATCGTCACTCGATGCACTGCGGCTCGTATGGCGCGTTTCCGCTCACGTCCAATAGACACCTTTCCATCTGGTGTGATGATTAGCCCCGTGACCATTCGTCGTTTGCCACGGTCGTATAGTCCTCGTTTCGCCTCATTCAGTCGGAGATGAGGGGAGACGCTTGGAAGAAGCCGTGTCAGCCTTTGTTCAAAAGCCAAAAGGGGTGCGCTGCTAGACGAGCTCGAAATAGTCAGATCATCCGCGTATCGCGTGTAGCCGACGCCTAACTCCGCAGCCATCTCGGAGACCAAGAGGTCGAATTCATACATTACGATGTTCGAAATCATCGGTGAGCTGGGAGCGCCGATCGACAGACACTGCGGCAGATAGGAACCCGCGCCCCAAAACAGCAGCTGGTAAATTGATTCATATTCTGAGCGATCAATACCTTCAGGCGGTTTACGACTAAGAAGCCGCTCCAAATGCATTGGCCGGATCGAATTGAAAAAGTTCCTAAAATCCAGCTTTAAAATGAAATCAGAATTCACGTGACGCAGTGCGTTCTGCCTAATGCTACGGCCTTTGACATACGCGTATGCAGCATCGTGCACAGGGAATTGCGATAAAATTCGCATCATCAAAATGCGTTGAAGCACTTTCACCTCGAATGCTGGCTGCGCGATCATCCGTTCTCCGCCATTTCGTTTGGGAATGGTGAAGGTTTTGTAGCGCTTAGGAGCGGTGATGATTATACGAAGCACATCGCGATCGGATAACCCTGCCTCCACAGCCAATGTCGCAACGAGTGTCATTACGTTGCTCTGGCCGTCTTTACTCGAGCCAGTGCCCCAGGAGGGGCAGCCACGAAGCACTGCTCTCTGATAGCTAGAACTCTCCTAACTGGCTCCTTGTCCTTAACTCCTTCGTTAAAGCTATACTGAAAAGGATCCTGCTGATTTCCTAGGAAGTAGTAATCCTGACCGCCGTATGGAACTATACGTATCCAGTCAGCAACGCGAAGCGTATAAAGCTTGCGTTTGAAGTCAGATTGGCTAAGATTTGGATATATTCTTGAGACAGTTTCAAATAGTTTTATTGGTGTGACGGCATATGCAACATAAATCGCCCATAATATGTCATAGAAAACAGACACGGCCTCGTCGTCCGGATACAACATCGTGGACGGCGCTCGATCCACGTGGCCATTGATGAAATTCACAATTTCGTCAAAGTGCGGTGCTGCAGTGTGTTCAAGTGATGTGCTTCCATCTCCACCTGTCGTCCAAGGAAAAACGCCGACGCGGTCTCGACTTGCAGCGCGTACGCGTTCAACCGGGCCCCAACGAATGAAGCTTTCTTGTGAAAAGTTTTCCTCAGATATTAAAACCCTGAGAACAGGACTAATGACCGGGTTGGAGCAAAATGCACCGAGTTCGGCAAGCGATCCGGCACTCTCAGAGATCACGAGGACAACGGCAGCGATGCGTGCGATGTCCTCTTCGAACGAAATTAGGTCACTGTAACCGCTATCGCGATAGAGTTGCTGCGCGCTTTCCGCGAGCACAAACGCCACCGGTCCGTCGCCCAGTTTCTTCTTTCGCCAAAGGAAGTCACGGAGATAGTCAGCGGCCCTTCTCGAACCCTCGTGGATCACACCGCCACACAGGAACACGAATTTGCTTGGCCGCTTAACTCTCAATTTCGCGCGGTTGATCTCCGCGAGAAATCTATCGAGTGCGTCCGCCAAAAAAGCTTTTTACCTTAAAGCGGCATGCAGAGGGTCGGAGAGGTGCCGGGCCGAAGGCGAGGAGGCGTCAAGCCGACGAAAGGCAGCTGTCCGATCCTCTGCATGCAGCACAAAACCTCACAATAACGTTAGGTCTGGCGAAACGCCCGACACTACTGAGCTCAATGCTCAAACGCGTAAAAAGCGGCGCAAGTGTGTGGGCACTACGGTTGTAAGTCAACAACAGTAATCATTGTTGGCGGGCGATTATTTAACCCGGATTACGGTGACAGTTACTAAATGCACCAAACCCGGTGGAGCGGTTGCGTCCTTACTTCGGCGTGCTCGGCTTCGCCGGGTCCACCACCTTGGCGGAAATCACCTGCACGGGCTGAGCAGGCGCTGCGGCCTGGACCGGCATTGGAGCCGAAGCCGCCTGCGGCACCGCAATCGTCAGATCCTCGTCCAGGAACGCCCTCACGCCACCTCCCGCCGGAAGTTTCGCGCTGGTGCCGGTCATGAAGAACCCCGCGATCGGAACGAAGGCGATGGCCGCGACCACGCCTGCGGTGCCGGTGACGCCCTTGTCGTCGAAATTGCCCGTCAGCCGGATCAGGCGGTCGCCCACTCGGACGCTGAGCACGCGACCGTTGATGCGGCCGGACTTGCCCCACATTCCCTTGCGGCGGATGTCGGTGATCTCGCCGGTGCCGAGGCTTCCGGCGGGGATCACCACCACGTTGCCGAGCCTGACGTCGCTGGCCACCGTCATTCGGAACTGCTGGCCTTCGCGCAGGGTCTTGTCGTTGGAATCGAGCCCCTCTTCCAGGCGCATCGGAACCTCGGTCCCGGCCCGAAGCACGCTCTGTGTCGGCGGGCTGACGATCACCGCCACCGGCGCAGCCGGAGCGATCGCCGCAGCCGGTGCTGGCTGGATGGTGGCCTGCGGTGCGACGGGCTGCGCCGCCGCGACCGCGGCGAGCGCGAGAATCGAATACGCCATTTGAACTTCCCCCGTTGCGACTCGCTCCCCGAGCACGAGCGCTGCGGCAGAGTGACCCAAGTTGTTGGATTATGCAAAGAAGTTAACGGATTGCGCGGGCCGCTTCGGGGCCTCGCGTCACTTTGCTGTGGGATGGCGTCCCCGACAGGTCTATCATCCCGGCTGAAGTCTGTTGGGGAGGAAAACGCCATGCGCCCGATCATGAAATTTACGCTGTGGGCTGTTGCCGCGGCGGCGGTGGCTGCCCCCGCCCTCGCCGCTTCGGCGGATTATTATCTCAAGCTCGGCGACGTCAAAGGAGAGTCGGCCGCCCGGAGCGGTGCCGGCAAGCAGATCGAAATCCTGTCCTGGTCGTGGGGCGCGGCCCTGGCCGGCGAT
>JBDTON010000033.1:0-11684 GCA_039933195.1 Sphingomicrobium sp.
GGCGAAGCAGTACAAATTAACGGATTCGGACGCACTCTATCTCGCAGTCCAACCGAATGGCGCCAAGCTATGGCGCATGAACTATCGCTATATGGGCCGACAGAAGACGCTGCACTTCGGCCCTTGGCCCGACGTCGGAATCGCGGCGGCGCGAGCCCGTCGCGACGCTGCGCGCAGTCAACTTGCCTCTGACGTCGATCCAGCGTCGGAGAAGAAGCGCGCCAGAGTCGCGGCGAAGGTTGCCGCTAACAACACGTTCAAGGCGGTGGCAGAGGAATGGCTCGTGAAGAACGTAAAGGAAGGACGAGCGCCGATCACGCTCGAGAAGATCCGCTGGCTGCTCAAGATTGCTTACCCGATGATCGGCAGCCTCCCGATCTCCAAGATCACGGCCCAGGAAGCCCTTGCTGTGCTCCGCAAAATGGAAGGAAATGGCCGTTACGAGAGCGCGCGCAGGATGCGCAGCGTGCTCAGTCGCGTGTTTCGATACGGCATCGCGACCGCAAAAGCGGACCGCGACGTGGCGCGCGATCTGCGCGGAGCCTTGATAACGCCAAAGGTGAACCACCTCGCCGCGATCACGACGACGAAGGAAGCCGGAGCCCTGTTGCGTGCCATCGACGGATATGCGGGCCACGAGGTCACAGCGATGGCGCTCAAGATATCCCCGCACGTCTTCCTGCGGCCAGGCGAGCTCCGAAAGGCCGAATGGACGGAAATCGATATAGATGCGGCGCTGTGGTCGCTCCCAGCCGACAAAATGAAGATGCGACGTCCGCATCGCGTCCCGCTCTCGCGGCAGGTTTTGACTTTGCTGGAGGATCTTCGCGCGCTGACCGGTCATTGGCGTTATCTGTTCCCGTCATCCCGTTCGCCACGAGATCCGATGTCCGAGAATACGGTCAATACCGCGCTCCGGCGCCTAGGCTTCAGACCGGATGAAATGACTGCCCACGGCTTCCGCGCGATGGCCGCCACATTGCTGAACGAAATGGGACTCTGGAATTCTGACGCGATCGAAAAGCAGCTCGCTCACCTAGACGGCAGCATGGTTCGGCGTGCCTACACCCGTGGTGAATACTGGGAAGAGCGAGTCCGGATGATGCAGTATTGGTCGGACTACATCGATCAGCTGCGCAGTGGCGCCAAGATTATTACGGGCGCTTTCGGCCAGCAACGGCTGTTGCCTGAGGCACCGGCTAAGCGCCGGTCAGAGTCTTCAGGCTCTTGAACGGGATGAGGGTCGATCTGCCGACCTTGACGGTTTCCAGGTCCCCGGACTGGATTAGCTCGTAGAGTCTTGAACGGCTGATGCCGGTGAGCTGGACAGCCGTGGAGATGCGTACCGTCAAGGGTTCGATCGCGAGTTGCTGCACTCCGTCGCGATCAAGAGACGAATGCGACATCGTCACTATTTCGCACGACCGCGGGTAAAGGCGCGGTCGCTTTCGAGGAAAGAGCGAAGCATGTAAGGTATTAGATCGGCGACCTGCTCGGTGTGGCCATAGGTCTCGCGATAGGCGTCGGCATAGTCGGCCAGCGCCTGACTGAGGTCGGGTGTGACGTTGATGCTGAGCTTGATCGGCGTCCGGTCGGGTAGCTTCGCGAGTTTCAGATCTGGCATGGTCAGCTCCTAGTCGCGCCAGGGGGTGAGGATCAGATCGCGGTGAACCACAAGCCGGACCGGTGTACCCGGCCTGATTGTGATCGTTGGCTGAACCTGCAGATTCTTCGAGACAAGTTGATCGCCTGCTCGCGCAGTGTTCTGCTGCGTTGACTGGCGGATCGCCTGGATGAGGTCGCTTTCGCCAGAGAAAGACAGGCTCGAACCGACTCCAAGCACGGTCGACAAGATGACGCCCTTGAGCAGTGACCATGTGTGGAAATCGACCTTGTCGGCCAGGCCCGCAAAGCCCGACGGATCTGTCGCTGGGACGTTGTCGAGCGTGAGCGAACTCCCGTCGGGCAGGATGAGCCGCTGCCAGATGACCAGCGCGCGACGCTGGCCGAACGCGACCACACTGTCGTAGCTGCCAATCAGCCGCGAACCTTGGGGGATCAGCAGAATGCGTCCGGTGGCGGTGTCGTATGCGCGCTCGGTAACCTGGGCGATGACGAGGCCGGGAATGTCTGATCGAAGGCCCGTGATGAGGCTCGCCGAGATGACGCTTCCAGCAGACAGAGTATTGGGCGACGAGGAGGCCGTAAGCCCATGCGGATTGATGTCGCCGCCACGATCACTCGCGCCGATGAAATCGATCTTTCGCTGCTGGGCATTGGGATCGTGTTCGACATCAACTGCCAGTCGGGCCTGTTCCGGAGGGGCCGACGTGGCGCTGTCCGGTGCGGGAGGTCCAAATGCCGCAGTCGCGGCCGTAGTTGACCCGGCAAGCAGGCCCGACTCACGCGCCGCCTTCAGTTCGGCCGCTTCGCGTTGATGCTCGGCCGCCGCGGCTTGTTCGGCCAGCTGGGCCGAGTTGGAACCCATTTCGGTTTCACTGGTGGCTGCCCGCTGTTGATCTAGAATCGGTCGTCCAAGATCGCCGGGAAGCGGCGGTCCCAGTTTCGGCGCATCGCCGTAACTTGACGGAAGAGCGCTCAGCGCGTCCGTCGGCGCCTTGGCTGCTTCGCCGCGGTCCTCGGTATGACTGACGATCCGGAACGTCGTTGGCCGCAGAGCGAGCCAGGCTGTGGCGACGATGCTGACCGAGGTCAGCGCCGCGATTGCCACGACGACGCCGCGTTTGAACCGAATGGCCCGCGCCGGCTTGCCCCGCAGCACCAGCGTTTCGGGATCGACCTTGGACGGCAAGACGGGCGGTTCGAACGCGTCGCCGGTTTCGCGGGCATTGTTCACGACGGCCTCCCGTCGTGCTTGCCGGCGGTCCGCCGGATACGGACTACGTCCTGACGCTTTGTCCCGAGCCGCAATTCGGCCGCGTCGAACAGCCGATCGACAATGTAGAAGCGACCGCGCAGCCGGTAGTTGACCAGTTGCGCTTCGCCCTTGCGGTCAACGAGGAACAAGGGCGGCGCTTCTCCGACGCCAAGCGTCACCGGAAATTCGATGAAGGTCTGGCGGCCGTCATCGAATGCCCGCAGGGGGCGCCAGTCGGGCCTGTCACCCGATATGACGTAACCAAAGCGGAGCTGATCAATCGCAATTCCAGCCGCGACCGGTGTCCCTTCCGCCGCATCGGCTTCGGCGCGCTTCAACGCGATCAGAGCGTCCTGCGGGTATGTCCAGGACAGCGCGGCCATGGCCGTCTTGCCGTTGCTCGTCAGCGCAAGATGATAGCTGCGCCTGTCAGTCGTGATGACGAGATTGGTTGAAAGGCTGGAGGCGAACGGCTTGACCAGGATGTGAGTTCGCTTTCCCGCGCCCGACCCGCTGCTCGTGTCACCGATGACCCAGCGCACCGTGTCGCCGCTCGCGACAGCGACAAGCGCCTCGCCCGGCTCGAGCGCAATGTCCGTTACGCGTCCCGGTGCCGTATAGACCTGAAAGATCAGCCCTTCGGCGTAGGGGTAGACTTGGACAGCATTGATGAAGCCCTGCGCTGCCGGCTGAAGCGTCGCCGAGCGATTGGCCATTGCCACCCGGGTGACGGCAGGGGCTCCGCGCCGGTGGCTCGGTCTGGTGACCGATTCCGGCGATCGCTGCCATTGTGGCGCCGCAGTTTTGGGAGCGGGCGGTGCATCGGCGGCGATCTGCGCGAAGGCCGCCATTGCCAGTGTCGGGACTATAATCATGCGGTTCATGGCTGGGCTTCCTGAACTGGAGGGACGAGGGTTTGAGTCGCGAGATTGGGATCAAGCGGTGATCCGAACGGCAATTGCGCGTTCGGTGTTGGCGGGCTCGGTGCAGACGAAGGCGGAGGCGGGGTGGGCTCGAACTCGCGGCTCCAGTCGATCGCATCGACGTAGATGCCGAGCGGATTCCTGCGCAGCGTGTCCGCCGATTTCGGCGTGCGTGTCGTCACGGCCAAGAACCCGGTCCAGTGCGAGACGCCGGCCTGGTTGCCGCGCTCGAAGGCGGTCTCAACCCATTTCACCTGGAACGAACGGTCGGACGCGCGGACGACACTGGTAACCTGGACGGAGACAGTGCGCTCGCCGAGGTTGGCGAACGGCTGTGCAGCCCGCGCATAGTCGCCAAGCGACTGTGCACCCCTGGTAGTTGCGAAATCATAGGCTGAGAGCCAGTCGCGCCGCATCAATACCGGATCGAGTGAGATCGATCGGACATTCTCGATGAATTTGGCGAGGTGCCAGGCGATCTGCGGATCGGACGGATGATAGTCCGCCTCGGCCTCGGTGACTGCGCGCGCTTCGCCGAGCCGATCGACCTCGACCACATAGGGCGTGACGCGGCTCTGCAATGACTGCCAAATGAGTGCCGTCGACATAGCGCTCGACAAGGCGAGCCCGCCGAAGGCCATCAGTCGCCAGTTGCGTGCCTGGACACGGGCCGAGCCGATGCGCTCGTCCCACAATTGGCCGGCACGCTGATAGGGCGTCTCGGGTTCGGGAGTGCGCCCGTAGCGCTGGATGCTGCGCTTGAAGATCCCGGAATGCATGAGGCTCATCAGTCTTCCTTTTCCTTGATATCGGGAGTGGCGGAGGCGCCGCCGCGGTCGCCCTCGCGCAGTGAGTGCATCGCGATCTGGCGGTGGTGACGGCCATCCTGCTGGCGGCGAAGCGATCGTGCCCATGACGGAGTGCCGTCATCACCGGACTGAGACGAACCGCCGGTGGAGCCCTTGCCGCCAGCGAGCGCCGACCAGGCAGCGTCACGGCCCGATTGCGCGGCCTCTGACAGACCGAGCGCGCTGCCGGCTTTCTGACGAAGCGCATTTCCTGCCGCCTGCGCCATGCCGGCGACTCCCGCGCCGACGCTCGACGACCCCGCCGCGGATTGACCCAGCTGGTATGAGGCGTGCGCTGCCGACCCCATGGCCGTGCCCGCGCGGACCGCGCCGATTGCGCCGCTGCCGACGGCGCGGGCCGCGCCGATCGCAGCACCGCCGCCAAGCGCGGTTATCGCACCAGCACCGACTGCTGTGCCGAGCGCGGCACCGGCGCCGAGCTGAGGTGCGCCGGAAACAAGGCCCGATGCGATGCCAGGTCCGAAGATGCCGAGGCCGAAAAGAGTCAGTGAGGCTAGCACAAGGCTGAGTGCCTGGCCGATGTCGGGTTCCTGACCCTGAAGCGCGGTGGTGAACTCGGAGAAGAAGCTCGAGCCGATGCCGACGATGACGGCGAGCACCAGCACCTTGATCCCCGACGAGACGACATTGCCGAGCACCCGCTCGGCGAGGAAGCTCGTGCGGTTCCACAGTGCGAATGGGACGAGGATGAAGCCGGCGAGCGTGGTCAGCTTGAATTCGATGATCGTGACGAACATCTGCACGGCGAGGATGAAGAAGGCGAGGATGACGAGCATCCAGGCGAACAGCAGCACCGCGATCGTCAGGAAATTGTCGAAGAAGGTCGTGAACCCCATCAGCTTCGCGACTTGATCGAGCAGCGGCCAGGCGGCGGAATAGCCTGTTCCGGCGAGCCGGCCCGGCCTCAGCAGATCGTCGGCCGACATCGTGCCGCCACCGGCTGTCAGTCCCGCCGCGGCGAACGAGCGGAAGATGATGTCGGCAAGCGTCGAGAAATTGTTCAGGATGAACGCGAACGCGCCGACGTAGAGAATCTTCTTGAGGAAGCGGCCGATGACGTCTTGCTCGCCGCCCATCGTCCAGAACAGGCCGGCCAGCGTGATGTCGATGCCGATCAGCGCAGCCGTCAGGAAGCCGACATCGCCACCCAGCAGCCCGAACCCGCTGTCGATGTAGCGGATGAAGGTCTGCATGAAGCGGTCGATGACGTTGAGGTCGTTCATGGCGAAATCAATTTCCTGATCGAAAGGAGGCCGCGGGGTCCGGTTTGGGGAGGACCGGGCCCCGCGGCGGCGACGGCGAAAGGGGGATCGCCGCCGCCGGTGTCCGGCTCGGCCTACTGGCCAGGGGGCAATTGGCTGTAGGCCGATCCGGAACCGAGGAATCTGGTGGTCGCCGCGCGCGCTTCGGCTTCGGCCTGGACGCGCCTCGCCTGCTCGATCGCCTCGGCGCGATATTGCGCCGCCATCAGATTCTGGATCTGGAACTGCTGCTTGGCGGCGAGCGCGAGCAACTGGTTTGTCGCCTGCTGCGCCTGCAGGCTGCCCTCGGCACCCTGGCTCTTGCCGACGATCGCGGACAGGGCCTCGGCGTCGGCCTGTACGTTGCCGACGACCTGGGATTGCACGCCCATCGTCCGGCGGAACGCCGCCATTGCGGTATCGAGCCGATTTCGCGATTCGATGACGCGCTGGTTGCCGGTCAGTGCCTGGTTGAAGCCCTGCGGGAAGAGCCGCTGGAACTGGGCGTCGAGTCCGTCGACCTTGAAATCGATGCCCTGGGCCTGACCCATCAGCTTGTCGATCTGCTGGAGCGTCTGGTTCAGTTGCTGCAGCTCGGGAAAATCGATCCGGCTCAGATTCTTTGCCATGTTGGTCAGCATGGTCGCTTCGTTTTGAAGCGATTTGATCTGGTTGTTGATCTGGCTGAGCGCGCGAGCGGCACTGAGCAGATTCTGCGAATAGTTGGTCGGGTCGAACACGGTCATCTGCGCCGCCGCGGGCTGAGCGGGAAGCACCATGACAAGTGATCCGCCTGCGATCGCGAGCGCCGATGCGGCCAGATATCGGCCGATGTGCGATTGAGAGAAACGAGAACGGACGGTCATGGCATTCACTCCTTTTCTTCGATCGGGGGTTGGGAACGGGGAAAATCGGCAAGCAGCGCCGCAGCCCATTCGAGGCCTGCGTCTTCGAGAAATCGGACAGCGAATTCAGGCGCGCCATGCTTGGCGAGCAGCGCATCGATGCGGATCTGGGTGGCGGGATCGGAGGCGCCGCACAGCGCCAGCGCGATCGGCCCGAGGCCAAGCTCGAACAGCCGGTTGCCGCGCGCCGATTGGAGATAATAATGCCGCTTGGGGGTTGCGCGCGCGACCAGGTCGATCTGGCGGTCGTTGAGCCCGAACCGTTCATAGGCAGCACGTGACTGCGGCTCGATCGCGCGGTCATTGGGTAGCAGGATGCGCTGCGGGCAGCTTTCGATGATGGCGGGGGCAATGCTGCTGTCGGCGATGTCGGCGAGACTCTGCGTCGCGAACAGCACGGCGACGTTCTTCTTGCGGAGCGTCTTCAGCCACTCGCGGATGCGAGCCGCGAACAAGGGATGGTCGAGGAAGATCCAAGCCTCGTCGAGGATCAGCAGCGTCGGCCGCCCGTCGAACCGCTCCTCGAGCCGGTGGAACAGATAGGTCAGCACCGGCGCGACGACACCGGCCTGGCCCATCAGCGCTTCGGTCTCGAAACACTGCATGTCGGCGAAGTCGAGGCCCTGCTCGGCTGCGTCGAGCAATCGGCCATAGGGGCCGTCGAGCGTGTAGGCGGTCAGAGCCGTGCGGAGCGCGTTCGACTGGAGCAGCAGCGCAAGACCGGTCAGGGTTCGCTCTTCCGCCGGCGCCGACGCAAGGCTGGCGAGCGCCGACCAGACCGCTTCCTTGATCTCGGGCGTTACCACGACCTTCTCATGCGTCAGCAGCGCCGCGATCCATTCCGCCGCCCAGCTGCGCTCCCCCATGTCGTCGATCCCGCGCAGCGGCTGGAAGGCCAGCGCGCTGGCGGATCCTGGCTCGCCTTCCGATCCGAGGCCGAGCGCATGATGCGCCCCGCCCATGGCGAGCACGGCTGCCCGGGCCGAGAAGCCCTTGTCGAAGATGTAGACTTGGGAATTGGGGTAGCGGCGGAACTGGAGCGCGATCAGCGCCAGCAGCACCGACTTGCCCGCACCGGTCGGGCCGACCACCAGCATGTGGCCGACATCGCCGACGTGGGTCGACAGCCGGAACGGCGTCGACCCGGCGGTCTGGGCACGAAGCAGTGGCGGCCCGGCGAGGTGCCGGTTGTCGCCCGGCCCGGCCCACACCGATGACAGCGGCATCAGGTGGGCAAGGTTGAGCGTGTGAACGAGCGGCTGGCGGACATTAGCATAGGCCTGGCCAGGCAGTGACGACAGCCAGGCTTCGACTGCGTTGATGCCCTCGCGCTTGGCGGTGAAACCGAGGCCGTTGACGATCCGCTCGACGGCACGAACCTTTTCATCGGCGCGCGCCCGATCGGTGTCGGCGACGGTGATCGTGGTGGTCAGATAGCCGAACGACACATGGTCGCCGCCGAGCGCCTGAAGCGCGAGGTCCGCGTCGACCACCTTGTTGTCGGCGTCGCTGTCGAGCAGCTGGACCGGCTGGTTGTACATCACTTCGCGCAGCAGCGCGGTGATCGACTTGCGCTTGTTGAACCACTGGCGCCGGACCCGGGTCAGCTGCCTGGTGGCGTCGGTCTTGTCGAGCGGGATGAAGCGCGTGACCCAGCGATAGCCGAAATCCTGGTGGTTGAGCGCGTCGAGGATCCCGGGCCGGCTCATGTTGGGGAAGCCGAGTACGGTCAACGTGCGAAGATGCGTCTCCCCAAGCATCGGCTCTAGCCCGCCGATCAGCGGCGTGTCGGCGAGCAGCCCGTCGAGATACATCGGCGTTTCCGGCAGCGCGACCGGATGCCGCCGGGTCGAGATCGTGTCGTGGAGATAGGTCAGCGTATCGGCCGAACCGAGGGCGCGGACCTCGGGCATGAACCCTGAAAACAGATCGAGCACCCGGGCGGTCTCGGCAATGAATGACGCCAGCGACGCCCGCCAGTCGCGTCCCGAGGCTTGGCCGGGCCGATCGACCAGCGAGCGTCCGGCGGCATCGCTGCTGTCGGCGGTCGGCAGCCAGGTCAGCGTCAAATGGAAGCGGCTCTCGAAATGCTCGCCCGCGGCCTCGAACCCGGCGCGGCGCTCCTGGTCGACTAGCCATGAGGCGGGATCAGGGAAGTCGCTCTGCGGGTAAGCGATCGCCTCGCGCCGCTCGGCCTCGAAGAACAGAGCCCATCCGGTGCCGAAACGCTTGAGGACATTGTTGGCGCGCGCGCAGGCCGACACCAGTTCGGCTTCGATCGCGCTTTCGAGATCGGGACCGCGAAAGGCGAGCACCGACAGGAAGCTGCCATCCTTGTTGAGGACGACGCCCGGCGCGACCAGCGCCGCCCAAGGCAGATGGTCGGCGAGCCGGTCGGCGCGGGGCCGGTATTCGGCGAGACTCAGCATGCCCAGTAACCCTTCTGGCGCAAATGGCGGATCAGCACCGGGGCGAAGTCGGGGTCGCGGCGGGCGGCAAACACCGCGACGCTATGTCCGACTGCCCAGAGAATGAGGCCGATCAGCCATTGCTGGAGGCCGAGCCCGACCGCGGCGGCAATGGTGCCATTGACAATCGCGATCCCGCGCGGCGCGCCCCCGAGCAGGAGAGGGGATCCAAGGCTCGCATGGATCGGAGCCTCGAAGCCGTCGATGGGCTGGCCGGAAACGGAATAGGTACTGGTCATGCGATCAGCGCTCCGCCGCCGAAGCTGAAGAAGGACAGGAAGAAGGACGACGCCGCGAACGCGATCGACAGCCCGAAGATGATCTGGATGAGCTTGCGGAATCCGCCCGCGGTCTCGCCGAACGCAAGCGTCAGCCCGGTGGTGATGATGATCATCACCGCGATGATCTTGGCGACGGGCCCCTGGACCGATTCCAGCACCTGCTGGAGCGGCTGCTCCCATGGCATCCCGGATCCGGCAGCCCAGGCCTGCGCCGACATTGTTACCGACGCGCCGATAGCCAATGCGACGAACGAAGGGAAATTGCGGTTCAGCACAGGATGGGTCGGCATGGTCAGTCTCCTTGGAAAGTGCGGGGTTGATCGGACGACAGGTCGATCACTGCGTAGCTCCCGTCGGGATCGAGCCCGGCGACCCGCGCGATCGTGTCGACCCGGCGCGCGGTGCCGCGGCCCGAAATGAACACGATCATGTCGATGGCTTCCGCGATCAGCCGGCGCGGGACGGTCACGACCGCCTCCTGGACCAGCTGCTCGATCCGATAGAGCGCCGAGGCGGCGCTGTTGGCGTGAACCGTCGCGATTCCGCCCGGGTGGCCGGTGTTCCAGGCCTTGAGCATGTCGAGCGCTTCGCCGCCCCTGACCTCGCCGATGATGATCCGGTCCGGGCGAAGCCGCAGCGTCGAGCGGACGAGGTCGGCCATGCTGACCACGCCCGGGCGGGTGCGGAGCGCGACCGTGTCAGGCGCGGCGCACTGCAGCTCGCGGGTGTCCTCGATCAGGATCACCCGCTCGTCGCGCGGCGCCAGCTCAGCGAGCAAAGCGTTGGCAAGCGTCGTCTTGCCGGAGCTCGTTCCTCCGGCGACGAGAATGTTGCGGCGGTCGACGACCGCGAGCGAGAGTAGCCGCGCCGTCTCGGCGCTCATGATGCCGTCGCTCACATAATCGATAAAGGTATAGACCCGGGCCGCCGGCTTGCGGATCGCGAAGCAGGGCCCGGTAGATACCGGCGGAAGCAGCCCTTCGAACCGCTCGCCCGCGCCTTCCCCGTGCGGTGGAAGCTCGGCGCTGACGATCGGCGAGCCGCCATGCACCTCGGTTCGCGCGTGGCTTGCGACTAGGCGGATGATCCGCTCGACCTGCGCGGGGTCGAGCATCTCCCCGGTCTCCGAGCGGCCCGAGCCAAGCCGGTCGAGGCGCAGCGCGCCGTCGGGGTTGACCATCACCTCGATAACCAGGGGATCGGCGAGCGCCGCCGCGATCTCCGGGCCCATGGCCGTGCGCAGCATGGCGCGCTTGCGTGCCGAGGTGTCGACGGCGCTCACTGCTCGTCCTCGACGCCAAGGGTGCGCTGCCCGGTCGCGAGCTGCTGGCCGACGCGGGTGATAAAGGCGGCGAAGCGGTCGCGACCGATGGCTCGGGAGACCTCATCCTCCTCGGCGAGAGGCGCATTGACGGTCAGCATGTAGCGGATGAACAGGGCGAGACTCTCGATCTGGACGTTGCCGTCGCGTTCGATGCGGGCGAGCTGGTTCGAGATTCGGTCGAGCCGGATCGCGAACCGCTCCTCGTGCTCGCTCGCGCCCCTGCGATTGAGGAAGGAGGTGAGCGCCGCCGCCAGGATCGAGGATTTGGTGGCGCCCGGCTTCTCGGCGAACGCCTCGAAGCGCTCGCTGACGTCCTTCGGCAGGAACAGCTGGTAGCGGACCCGGTCGCCGGGCGGCATCGTCGCGGTCCCCATCAGAAGCTCGGCATCAGGTCGCCGCCGCGACCCGAGCCTTCATTGACCGCATGGGCGGCGACGATGGAGGCCGGCGGAACAAGCCGGTCCATTGTGCGGGCGTCCACGGCGGGATTGGTGTCGTCGTCGCCAAGGCCAAGCAGGTCGAGCTGCTCGGGCACCGTGCGCTTCACCCGCCGCGGCTTGGCCAGCCCCGGATGCCGCTCCTGCTGCAGGCCGCCACTCGAGTCCTCACCGAGACTGCCAGCGGAGGCAGACGGCATGGGAGCCGGGACGTTGCGCCCGCTCCAGTCGTCCGAGCGCACGAGTGGCCGATCGGCATAGCCGACTCCCGAAAGCGCCGGCGCCTTCAGCAGCCGCCGCTGGAAGTTGCGGTCCTCATAATGGCGCAGCTTGCGGGCACGGATGGGCGCGAGGCCGG
>JBDTON010000034.1:0-6108 GCA_039933195.1 Sphingomicrobium sp.
ATCGTCAGCGTGCGCTGGAAGATGGGCAAGTACTGATCGCTTCCATTCCCCGCGAAGGGCGCCGCCACAAACGGCGCCCTTTGTTTTTGCCAAGTGTGACGTGCCGGTGCGATTTGCTAAGCCCCACCGCGTGAACCGCTTGCCGATCCTCAAAAATGCCTGAGCCTCTCGAAGTCGTGATCCTCGGCGGGGGGACGGCAGGGTGGACCGCCGCGGCGGTGCTCGCCTCCTTCCTTCCGCGCGAGCGCGCGTCGATCCGCCTCGTCGAGTCCGAGGAGATCGGGATCGTCGGCGTGGGCGAAGCGACGCTTCCGCACATCCGCACGCTCAACAATGCGATCGGCGTCGACGAAGCCGCGATGATGCGGGCGACGCAGGCGACCTTCAAGCTCGGGATCCAGTTCGTCGACTGGGGGTACGTCGGCTCCCGCTACGACCACCCCTTCGGAGTGCACGGCGGGCCCGGCGCGGGCCAGTCGTTCCATCACCAATGGCTCCGCGCCGCGGCGAACGGCCTGAGCGCAAGCGTCGAAGAATTTTCCTACGCGATCATGGCCGCGGAGCAGGACCGCTTCGACTTCCCTGACGAGCGCAAGACGAGCCTCAAGTCGACCTACGATTATGCGTATCATTTCGACGCGAGCCTTTATGCCGCCTTCCTCCGCCGAATGGCGGAGGAGCGGGGCGCGATCCGAACCGAAGGCAAGGTCCAAAGCGTTGAGCAGAACCCGCGGACCGGCGACGTCTCGGCATTGGTGATGGAATCCGGCGAGCGGATCGCCGGCGACTTCTTCATCGATTGCTCGGGCTTCCGCTCGCTGCTGCTCGGCGACACCCTTGGCGTCGAATGGGAGGACTGGTCGAAGTGGTTGCCCTGCGATCGGGCGCTCCCTGTGCCCACCGAGCGCACCGGCGATCTGCACCCTTACACGCGGGTCACCGCAATGCAGGCCGGCTGGCGCTGGCGAATCCCGCTGCAGCACCGCACCGGCAACGGCTATGTCTTCTCGAGCGCGTTCATCGACGAGGACAAAGCGGCGGAGGAGCTGCTCAGCGCGCTCGATGAGCCGAAGCTGGCGGAGCCGCGGCTGCTCAAGTTCCAGGCGGGACGGCGGGCCAGGTCATGGCAGCGCAATTGCGTCGCGATCGGGCTTTCGAGCGGCTTCCTCGAGCCTCTGGAATCGACGAGCATTTATCTGATCCAGGTCGCGGTGATGAACCTGCTTCCGCTGTTCCCGGCCGCGCGGCACGACCAACGCGTCGCCGACGAATTCAACCGCCGGATGGACGTCGAATATGAGCGGATCCGCGACTTCCTCATCCTTCACTATCACCTGAACAGCCGCGACGATTCGGAGATCTGGCGCTACTGCCGGGCGATGGAGGTCCCCGACAGCCTCAAGCGCAAGATGAGCCTGTTCAGCCACTGCGGCTATATCGAGCAGTACAAGGACGGACTGTTCTCGCCCGCGAGCTGGCTCAGCGTCTATCTGGGGCAGGGGCTCAAGCCCGCGCATTACAATCCGCTCGCCGACGTCATCCCGCTCGATCGACTGATCGACAATCTTGAGGAGCTGAGGACGGAAATCCGTGACCAGGTCGAGGAAATGCCGAAGCATGCGACGTTTGTTGGACGCTACGCCGATGCGGCCGGCGCGAGCAGCGCGGCGCTGCACCAGGCCGAAGCGCGGCTGTGAGCGAGCGCGTCCAGTCCTTGCTGGTCGTCGGCCGGGACGCGCCGGCGTGGCTTGCCGCGATGGCGATTCAGCGGGCGCTCGGGCCGACGGGTCTCAAGGTCCAGGTGGTCGAGCTTCCGTCCGTGCTTGCCGAGGCCGACGTCTATTCCGCGGTGCCATCGCTGGGAGCGATGCATCGGCTCCTCGGTCTCGACGAACGGCTCGTGCTCCAGGCGTGCCAGGGCGTTCCGATGGTCGCTCAGCGTTTCTCCAACTGGGGCAAGTCGGCGCCCCCTTTCCTCCTCGCCTACGACGACGAGCCCCCACCCGGCGGGGATCTGCCGTTCATCCAATATTGGGTGAAAGGCGCGCTCGAAGGCCTGCGCGTGGGCCTCGAGGATTTCTCGCTCGGAAGCGCCTGCGCGCGCCTTGGACGGGTGCCGAAGGAGCCGGACGATGGCGGACTGCCGCTCTCGGCGAGCTACGGCTATCACCTCGATGCACGCTGCTACAGCGAGCTGATCAAGCAGGTGGCGCTGCGCGGCGGAGTGGAGCTGGCGGGCGCCGGAGTCGCGGACGTCTCGGTCGAAAACGATCGGATCACGGCGGTCGAGACGAGCGAAGGCGTACGCGTGGCTGCCGACCTGTTCATCGACGCTTCGGGTGCCCAGCGCGCCCTGATCGCCCGGCTGCCCGGCGCCGAATTCCAGTCGTGGCGCGGGCATTTCCCGTGCGACCGACTGATCGCCTGCAGCGGCCCGCGGCTGAAGAGCCTGCCGGTGTTCAGCCAGATCTCCGCCTTTCGCGGCGGCTGGGTCGGGCTTTTTCCGCTCGACGATCGGACCGCCGTGGTCGCTGCGTATGATTCAAAGATCGTCGGCGACAGCGAGCTCGCGCAGCAGCTCAGCGTGCTCGCGCGGATGCCGATCACCGGCGACGCCGTGGTGTCCGAAATCAACCAGGGGATTCAGAAGGCGCCGTGGATCGGCAATTGCGTGGCGATTGCCGACGCCGCAGTCGCGCTCGAGCCGCTCGACGGGCTTGCCTTGCACTCGGCCCACGCCTGCATCTCGCATCTGATGACGGTTTTCCCCGCGACCGCGAGCGAATTTCCGGAGGCCATCGCGTACAACCGTTCGATCCACGCGTTCGCCGCGAACATCCGCGATTTTCAGCTCGCCCATTACAAGCTCAACCGGCGCTTCGACGATAAGATGTGGGATCGTGCGCGCGACGCCGATATGCCGGAGACGCTGCAGCACAAGCTCGACCTGTTCGCTGCGCGCGCGATGGTACCTTTGTACGACGACGAATCGTTCCATGAGCAGAGCTGGGCGGCCCTGTTCGTCGGTTCAGGCCTGAAGCCGGAAGGCTATGATTTGCGCATCGACCAGGTGCCCGACGAACAGCACATCGCGAAGGTTCAGGAGCGCCTCCGCGCCGTCGCCGAGCTGGCCAAGACCATGCCTTCGGTCGATGAGTTCCTCGGCGCCTATCGTCCGCAAGCGCAGGTGAACGCATGATCGACGCGGGGACAAAAGTTCGCGACTTCGTGATCGTCGGCGGAGGCACGGCCGGATGGATGGCCGCAGCGGCGCTCGCGAAAGTCGCCGGCACCCAGAACCGCCGCGTAACGCTGATCGAATCCGAGGAGATCGGGACGGTTGGAGTTGGCGAATCGACCATCCCTCCGATCATCATCTTCAACAAGCATCTCGGCATCGACGAGGACGAATTCGTCCGCGAGACCAACGCCACCTTCAAGCTCGGCATCGAGTTCGTCGACTGGCGGCGTCTGGGCCACCAGTATTTCCACAATTTCGGGCTGCTCGGGGCGAACCTGAACACCGGCGTTGAATTCATCCAATACTGGCTGCGGTCGATGCAGGCCGGCGGCGATCCGGATCAGCTCCGCTTCAGCGCCGAAGCCGAGGCCGCGCGCGTCGGCAAGTTCGGCAGAGCGGCGGCCTCGCGCGACTTGCCTGCCGTCAATTACGCGTTCCAGTTCGATGCTTCGACCTATGCCGCTTACCTGCGACGCTATGCCGAGCGCCGCGGAGTCGTCCGCCGCGAGGGCAAGATCGTCGGAGTCCGCCAGCATCCGGAGACCGGCGACATCGAAGCGGTCGAAATGGCGGACGGCTCAGTGGTGCCGGGCGATTTCTTCATCGACTGCTCGGGCTTTCGCGGGCTCCTGATCGAGGGCGTCTACGAAGCGGGCTTCGACGACTGGAGCCAGTGGCTGCCCAACAACCGCGCCGCGGCCGTGCCCGCCGAGCGCATGGCCGAGCCGACGCCGTTCACCCGCGCCCACGCGCGCGAGGCGGGATGGCAATGGCGAATCCCGCTCCAGCACCGCACCGGCAACGGCTACGTCTATTGTGATGCGCACATCTCCGACGACGAAGCCGCGCGGTTGCTGGTCGAACGGCTCGAAACCAAGCCGCTGGCCGACCCGAGAACGCTGCGCTTCACCGCCGGCCGGCGGAGGAAGTCGTGGGTCAAGAACTGCCTCGCACTCGGCCTTTCCAGCGGGTTTCTGGAACCGCTCGAATCGACCAGCATCCACCTCGTCCAGGTCGCGCTGCTGAAGTTTCTCGATTACTTCCCCGACCAGTCGCCCGACCCGCTCCTCATCGACCGCTTCAACGAGGAGATGCGCTTCCAATACGAAACCATCCGCGACTTCATCATCGCCCACTACAAGGTCACCGAGCGCGACGACACGCCGTACTGGCAATATTGCAAGAATATGAGCATCCCGGATTCGCTCGCGGAGAAGCTCGAATTGTTCGAGCGCCGCGGCGAAGTTCGTCCCCGCCAGGGAGATTTGTTCGGCGAAGTGAGTTGGCTCGCGATCCTCTACGGGCAGGGACTCGTGCCCAAATCGCACCACCCGCTCGCCGACACCATGTCGGAGGACGATCTCGACCTGACGCTTGCGCGCATCCGCTCGGCGATCAAGCAGCGGGTCGAGGGCCTGCCGATGCATGAGCAGTTCATCCAGGGCTGCTGCGCGGCGCATCCGGCCGACGCGCTCGCGTGACCGCATACGCGGGAGTCGAGCTCGGCGGGACCAAGTGCGTCGCCATTGTCGCGCGGGGGCCCGAAGACATTATCGCGCGCGAAACCGTGCCGACGACATCGCCGGACGAGACGCTCGGGCGGATCGAACAGATCCTGTCGCGCTGGCGCTCGGAACAGGGTTTCTCCGCGCTCGGCATCGGCAGCTTCGGACCGCTCGAGCTCGATCCCGGTTCGCCCGAATACGGACAGATCACGAGCACTCCAAAGCCGGGGTGGAGCGGAACGGACGTGCTCGGACCGCTGCAGCGCGCGGCCGGCGTTAGCGCCGCACTCGACACCGACGTCAACGGCGCCGCTCTGGCGGAGATGCGCTGGGGTGCGGGGCAGGGGTTCGATGACTTCGCCTACGTGACCGTGGGAACCGGCGTCGGAGTCGGGCTCATCGTCAACGGCAAGCCCACGCGCGGCTTCGCGCATTGCGAGCTCGGGCACATTCGCGTCGCTCGGCTTCCTGGCGATGACTTTGCCGGCTCATGTCCGTTCCATGGCGACTGCGTCGAAGGACTTGCCGCGGGCCCTTCGTTGCAGGCGCGCGCCGGCGATGCCGCGCAACAACTCGGCCCGGACGATCCGGTGTGGCAGTCGGTCGCCTGGGCGATCGCGCAGCTGTGCCATGCGATCGTCTGTGCGGCCGCGCCCCGCGCAATCGCGATCGGCGGTGGAGTGGTTGAAAACCAGCCGCATTTGCTCGACCGGATCGAGGGCATGCTTGTCGAAAGCCTCAACGGCTACATGCGGCTTCCGCCGGGCGGAAATTACCTGCGCGCGCCCGCGCTCGGCGCCAATGCGGGCCCGCTCGGCGCGATCGCGCTCGCTATGACGGCTGAGAAATAGCCCCGATCAGCATCCGCGCGCGCGATGGTTCCACGCGCTCGTCCGGTCCCACCAGGAGGCATTCCCCCGGTCCGGCGCTTTCGCCGGCCGAATGAACCTCGCCATCAAGCGGCATCACCCAGCGCTGCCGCCCTTGCAGCGCATCTTCGCGCGTCAACGCCAAAGTGAAGTGCGGACCATCGACCAGAATCCGCTGTTCCTCTCCTGACAGGTGCTGCACGAGACCGCCCTCGAACGGTTTTGCCGTCGCGACTGCGACTCCGTCGTCGAGGTGAAGTTCGCGCGGACGCCCGTAATCGTAAAGTCGGTAGGTCACGTCCGCGTTCTGCTGGAATTCGAGCAGCGAAATGCCCGCCCCGATGGCATGGATGGTGCCGGACGGGACGAAGATGAAATCGCCGGCCGCGACCGGGCGCCAGTCCATCAGCTGCTCGATCGAGCCGTCCAGCGCGGCCGCGCGAAGCGCGTCCTTGTCGACCTCGCGCGTCGGCCCGAGCCCGAGGGTCGCGCC
>JBDTON010000035.1:0-35032 GCA_039933195.1 Sphingomicrobium sp.
CGCGAAGCGCGTCCTTGTCGACCTCGCGCGTCGGCCCGAGCCCGAGGGTCGCGCCAGGCTCCGCTTCGAGGATATACCAGCATTCGCTTTTGCCCTGCGGCAGCCCGCGGGCGCGCGCTTGCGAATCGTCCGGGTGGACCTGGATCGACAGCCGCTCGCTGGTGAAAATATATTTGGCGAGAAGTGGAAGCTCGGCGCCATCGGTGAACCACACCTCGCCGATCTGCTCTCCGGCGGGCGGATCGAACATCGGCGGAAGCTCGGCCCGGCCCCAGGGCTTTTCGACGTAGCGGCGCTGCAGCTTCATCCGTGCCCGGCCTTGCCGAACATGCGCCGAAGCACCGGCTCGACGACCGTCGCCATCGCGTCGTAGCCGGCTTCCGTCGGGTGCACTCCGTCAGAGGCGAGACCGGGCTTCATTGCGCCGGTACCATCGTCGAGGACACGCCGATAATCCACCCACTTAGCGCCGCTCTCACGCGCGAACCTCTCCAGCCACCGATTGAGTTCGGCGATCCGCGGGCGCGTCTGCACTTCCGGTTTCCAGGGATAGGAGGCTGCGGGCGGCACCGGGGCCAGCAGCACCTTGATCCCGTGTCGCCGGGCGATGTCGCTCATCGCCCGAAAATTGTCTTCGCTCATCGCGGCGGTCATCGGGCCGGTGTTCCCGGCGATGTCGTTGGTCCCGGCCATGATGTGCACCGCTTTCGGTTTCAGCGCGATCACGTCGCTGTACATGCGGAGCACCATTTGCGGCGTCGTCTGCCCGCCGATCCCGCGGTTGACCCGGCCGCGCGTGAAGAAGCCCGGGCGCTTGTCATGCCAGCCCTCGGTGATCGAATCGCCGATGAAGATAATGTCCATCGGCTCGTGCGACGCGAGCAGCTTCGCATTATCGTCCGCGTAATAGCCGATCATTCCGAAGTCGCGGCCGAACCAGTCATGAAACCATTTGTTCCAGTCGACGCCTGGAGGCGCCCGCTGCGCCGCGAGCAGCGGCAGCGCAAGCGCGGACTGGAGGAAACGCCGCCGGCCAATCGTCACAGCTGTTCCAGCAACGCACAGAGCTCGGGCCGAAGCGGCCCGTTCGGCTCAACGCCCGAATCGCTGAACAAGACGTGCGTGGGTTGCGCTGTCGTGTACCGCGGCCATTGCGGCAGTCCGCCGCCGTTCGGGTCACCGCTGCGGATGAAGTTCAGCCAGTAGGGCTTGAGCGAGAGCCCGCGCGCGAAGGTCGCGTCGCCGAACGCGTAAGGGATTTCGGCGGCGTGCGACGTCTTGCCGCCGCCCGGCGCGGCGTCAAACTCATATTGCCATATTGGAGCGCCCTTGGCCGCGAGAAGCTCGGCCATGCGCGCTGCCGGGCAGCGGAAGATCACGTCGGTGGAAATCTGCTCGTCGCGACTGCCCAGCCGCGGATCGGCCGGAGGATCGGGCTCGTCGAGCCTGTACCAGGCGCGCGCCTGCGTCTCACGCGCCCCGAAAGCCTTGGCGACGAAAGGGTCGCGGTGCGGCCGGTCGAGACCGAACTCGAAGCGGTTGGACCCGAGAATCACCGGCTTGGGCGCCGCCTGCTCGAGCAGCTGGCGCGGGCTTGCCGGAAGCGCTTTCCCGTCGACCGTAATCCGCAGCCAGATCATGTCGTCGGATTCGACCGCGTCGTCGTGCAGCTTCTTGTCGATCGCGAGCAGCGCGGCCGGAGAGGCCTGCCTCAGCTTCGCGAGATCGCCACCAGTGCCGAGCAGGGCGTCCGCTTCGTCGCCGATCCGCTCGGCGTCGGTCAGGGTGCGGAAGGACATTCCGAACCCCGGCGTCCCGCTCTCCAGGATCGCCTTCTGGAATAACGGCCGAGCGGCGGGCGCGGCGAGCATCAGGCTTACGTCCTGCGAACCGGCGGATTCTCCGGCGATCGTCACGTTGTTCGGATCGCCGCCGAATTTGGCGATGTTGCGTTGCACCCATTGCAGCGCCGCGATCTGATCCATCAGGCCGTAATTGCCCGACGCGCTCGACTGCTCGGCGGTGAGCGCCCGGTGCGACAGGAATCCAAGAATTCCGAGGCGGTAACGGATGCCGACGATCACGACCTGCTTGCCGACGTCAGACAGCACGATGTCGTTGGGACCGCCCGCCCGGTTGCTCCCGCCGTGGATCCAAACCAGCACCGGCAGCTTGCCGCCGAGCCTGGGGGTGCGCACGTCGAGCGTCAGGCAATCCTCGTTGCCGATGACGAAATCGCCGTGGTTCCAGCCATAATCGTTTTGCAGGCATGACGGTGGCTGGTCGACGCTGTCGCGCACCCCCGGCCACGCGCGCACGGGTTGCGGCGGCTTCCAGCGCAGCGGCCCAAGCGGCGCCGCGGCGAACGGAATTCCGCGGAACAGCACGCTACCGTTCCACGCCGTGCCGCGCACCGAGCCGCCATCGACCCTTATCACTTGCGCCGCCGCCGGACCGCACGACAGCAGAGCGAGCGCGTACAGAAGCGGAATCAGAGTTCTAAACATGGCAGGACGTTAGCGCTAACGCCCGTTCTTGTGCGACCGAATTTTCGCTGCCAGTCTGGCTTGCGAAAAGCAACGAGGGGACGAAGCGTGACGCAACGGCAGACCGCGGGCGTGACCGGCGCCTATGTAATCGTCACCTGCCTGTTCTTCGCCTGGGGCTTTATCACCTCGCTCAACGATCCCGTCGTGACCGCGGTCAAGGGCATCTTCTGCCTCACCGACGTGCGCGCTCAGCTGAGCGCCTTCGCTTTCTTCATCGCATACGGAGTGATGAGCTTCCCCGCGGCGCTTCTGCTCGCGCGGATGAAGTCCATTCCGACGATCCTCATCGCCTTCGCGCTGATGGCGATCGGCTGCCTTCTCATGCTCGCTGCCGCCAACCTCGTAACCTACAATCTGGTGCTGCTTGGGCTATTCGTGCTCGCCAGCGGGATCACCATCCTGCAGGTCGCCGCCAATCCGCTCGCGGCCGCGCTCGGCAAGCCCGAATACAGCCACTTTCGGCTGACTTTCAGCCAGACGTTCAACTCGCTCGGTACGTTCATCGGTCCCTATCTTGGCGCGGTCCTGTTCCTCAAGGGGATCGAAACCAAGCAGTGCGAGGCGACCACCCAGGCGGCGCGGCTGACTTCGCTCGCCGGGATCGACCGCGCCTATTTCTGGATCTGCGGATTCATCATCGCTCTGGCTCTGCTGTTCATCGTCTTCCGCAAAACGGTGACCGAAGCCGCCCCGCCGCCGTCGCAGGAGATCGCCCGGCGCGGAATCGTCGCCGTCGTCCGCGATGCTTTGTCCTCGCGGTGGGCGCTGCTCGGCGGACTCGCGATCTTCCTTTATGTCGGGGCGGAGGTCGCCATCGGCACGCAGATGGCCTTCTTCCTCCACTCGGATTCGGTCTGGGGCCGCAGCGACGCGCCGTTCGCCTTTCCCCTCGTCGGCCATTTCATGGGCAATGACGGCGTATTCGGGGTTTCGGCCGAGGAAGCGGGCAAGGCCGTCGCCCTTTATTGGGGCGGAGCGATGGTCGGCCGAGCGATCGGCTCGGCGCTGCTGGCGCGGGTGCGCGCCGCCATCCTGCTCGCGGTGTTCACCGCGGCTGCGTGCCTGATGTGCCTGTACGTGTTCAGCGTTGGCGGCGTCGCCGCGGGCGTCGTCGCTTTGTGCATCGGCCTGTTCAACTCGATCATGTTCCCGGTGATCTTCACGCTAACGCTCGAGCGCTCGAGCGCGAGCAACGAAGCGACTTCGGGGTTCCTGTGCTTCTCGATCATCGGCGGGGCGCTGATTCCGCCGCTTGTCGGCCTGGTCTCCCAGCACTCCAGCTACGTCAAAGCGTTCATCGTCCCCGCCGCTTGCTACGCCGTGCTGTTCCTGTTCTCGGTGGCGGCAAACCGCGCCCGCGTCACGCTCGCGGACGAGCCCGCCGCCGCGACGATCCACTAGGCTGCCGCTAATCGCCGATCGATGAAGTCGCTGGCGAGCGGCAGGCGCTCGGCGGTTTGCTCGTAGCTTCGGCCGAGCTCCGCCATCATCCGCAGAACGTCGCGGTCGGGCATGGCGTCGACCAGCGGATCGTAGCGCTCGGGGATGATCCCCTGGCCGAGCATCACCGCGATCCAGCTCGGAACGTCGAACAATTCCTCGTTATAGCGGAACACTCGCCCGTGCTCGCGGAACAGCTCGATCTTGTGCTTGAGGCTGTCGGGCACGTCCATCTCGCGCACATGGTCCCAGAAGGGCCCGCTTCGGCGCGTCGCGTGATAGTGGAGGATGATGAAGTCCCGCACCGGCTCATAGCCTCTGACCATGTGGCGGTTATATTCGTCGCGCTCGACCGCGCTGATGCCGCGGCTGGGGAACAGGCTCAGCAGCTTCTGGATGCCGTATTGCATGAGGTGGATGCTGGTCGATTCCAGCGGCTCGATGAAACCCGCGGAAAGCCCGGCGGCGACGACATTCTTCTCCCACGATTTGCTCCGCCGTCCCGCGGTGAAGCGGAGGCGGTTGGGCTCGGCGATCGGCTTGCCGTCGAGGTTCTCGAGAAGGATCCGCTCGGCCTCGTCGTCGCTCATGTGCGCGCTGCAATAGACGTGCCCGTTGCCGGTGCGGTGCTGCAGCGGGATACGCCACTGCCACCCCGCCGGATGCGCGGTGGAGCGCGTGTAGGGCAGCAGCGGATCGTTGCGTTCAGAGGGGAGCGCGATCGCGCGGTCGCACGGCAGCCATTGGCTCCAGTCCTCGAGCGGAACCCCGAGCGTCTGGCCGAGGAGCAGGCTGCGGAAGCCCGAGCAATCGACGAACAGGTCGCCGCGCACTCGGCGGTCGTCGTCGAGCTTCACGCCGGTGACGAAGCCGGTCTCTCCATCCTGCTCGACGTCGACGATCTTCCCTTCGATCCGCTCGGCGCCAAGGCCTTCCGCATAGCGGCGCAGGTACTTGCCGTAGGCGGCAGCATCGAAATGGAAGGCGTAAGCAAGGTCCGAAAGGGGATTGGCGGCGTCGGTCGTCGGGTGCTCGAACCGGTGCCGCGCGGCCGCGACCGCCGACATCGAATAATTGCCGAGCGGTCCTACCGCCGGTTCGCGGCGGTGCTTGAGCCACAACTGGTGGAACGAGAGGCCGTTCAAGGGCCGCCCGATGTTCCCGAACTGGTGGAAGTAACGGTCCTCGCCGGTGACCCAGCCGACGAATTCGATCCCCAGCTTGTAGGTCGCCTTGGTCTCGCGCAGGAACTCGGCTTCGTCGAGCCCGAGCTGCTGCATGAACTCGAGAATCGGCGGGATCGTCCCTTCGCCGACTCCGACGGTGCCGATCGCTTCGGATTCGATGAGGACGATGCGCTTGCCGCTGCCGCCGACGAACCGCGCGAGCGCCGCCGCCGCCATCCACCCGGCCGTTCCCCCGCCGACGATGACGATGCGCCGGATTGGCCCTCCCTCGGTCATCGCCTCACGCTAGCCGGTCGCTAGCGCATCCGATAGGGCGTCCAGCTCCCGAGGTTGCACGATGGGCCCGGGATGATTGAGCCGGGCTCCAGCCCCCGTACGCGGTCGCCGCGGCAATATTGGCCGCCCTGCGTATCGACGATGATCGTATTGTACGGGCTGAGCGCCGGGCATGGCCCAGCGAGATGGTTGACGTAAACCGTGCGCCCGGACCCATAGGCAATGGTCCTGGCGTCGATCACGCGCAGGCCCTCGGCAGGGCGGCTCGAGACGCAGCTCTCGGCCTGCCCGGGCACATAATTGGCGAGCTCGCGGGCGAGGCCAACGCTCGCCGGCTCCACAGGGCGGGCGCAGCCGGCAAGGAGAACGATTGGGGCAATCCAGATTAGGGGGCGCATGGCTTTTCTCCTTTGTGCGAAACGCAAGGCGAGCCTTCGTCGATCCGCGGCGCGAGGAATCCCGGGACCGTGTCGAAGCGGATCGCCTGATACCACGAAAGCGGGTGAAGCGGCGGGGCGTGGCCGCTGGGCAAGGGAAGTTTGGACAGGCTCTGCCAGGGAGCGCGTTGACAACACCGGCTCCACCCTAGCATTGGTAGCGCTACCACAGGAGGGCGAATGGAACTGACGCGCCGCGAAGCGCTGGCGAGTGGGGCAGCCATGCTCGCATGCAACGGTTTGCAGGCCCGGGCGCCCGACGCGCCGTCGCTGAATGCGCTGGCGCGGCGCAGCGAGCGCCGGTTCGGCTCGGCCGTGGCGTGGAGCAAGCCCAGCGCCGATCGCGGCAGTTTCGCCAACCCCGCCTACGCGGCCATTCTGGAGCGGGAATGCGGGCTGCTCGTGCCCGAGAACGAGCTCAAGTGGCAGTGGTCGCGGCCCGCACCCGACCGTTTCGACTTCCGCCAGTTCGACGCCATCGCCGATTATGCGACTCGCCACGGCTTCAAATTGCGCGGGCACACGCTCTTCTGGACCCCCGCCAAATGGTATCCGAAGTGGCTCGCCGAACATGCGTTCAAATCCCGCGCCGAGGCCGAGCGCCTGCTTGCCGGGCACGTGCGCACCGTCTGCCGCCGCTACGGTACGCGCATTTACTCCTACGATGTGGTCAATGAGGCGGTGCAGCCCGAGACGGGTGCCATCCGGGACACCAATGTCACCCGAGCGCTTGGCGGTGAGGCGTTCCTCGACCTGATGTTCCACACCGCGCGTGCCGAGGCTCCGCACGCCCAGCTCGTCTACAACGACTACATGAGCTGGGAGCGGATCAGCGAGGACGAGACGCATATCCGCGGCGTTCTCAAATTGCTCGAAGGCTTCCGCAAGCGCGGAACGCCGGTCGACGCGCTCGGAGTCCAGTCGCACATCCGGCTGCTGAAACACGCGTCGGTCGCCGAGATCGTGCGCGAGTCCGAAGGGCCGTGGCGGCGGTTCCTCGATGCGGTGACGGGCATGGGATACAAGCTCCTCATCACCGAATTCGACGTGAACGACCGCATGGCGCCGACGGCGCTTGCTCCGCGCGACCGCATGGTCGCCGATTACGCCAAAGCCTATCTCGACGTCATGCTGAGCTATCCGCAGCTGCGCGACCTTCTCTGCTGGGGGATGGTCGACCGTTACTCCTGGCTCGACGGCTTCGATCCGCGCTCCGACCGAACGCTCAAGCGCGGCACGCCTTATGATTCGAAGTTCCGGCCCAAGCCGCTGCGCCAGGCGATTGCGTCGGCCTTCGCATCGGCACCGTCGCGTGGCGGTTGAGACCGCATGACTCGCACATCGCTCGCGGCCGCGGTTGCGCTGCTGCTCACCGCCTGCGCCGCGCCTCGCCTGGAGATCGCGGTCACCGTCGATGATCTCCCGGTGCATGCACCTTATCCGGCTGGCGTCGGGCCCGAGCAGGTGAGCCAAGACATGATCGCCGCGCTCAAAGCTGGCGGCGTTCCCGCCACCGGGTTCGTGAACTCGGTGCGAATGCAGGAGCGGCCGGAAACCGTGCGCGTGCTGGAAGCCTGGCATTCGGCGGGCTTCGCGCTCGGCAATCACGGGTGGTCGCATCGCCACCTCAGTGAAATGAATGTCCCCCGGTTCGACGATGAATTGGTGAAAGACGAGCCGATCCTGGAAGAGCTCGGCACCGGCACCGACTGGCATTGGTTCCGCTATCCCTTTCTCGACGAAGGGAAGGACGCCGACCAGCGGATCGCGGCGCGGCAGGTCCTGGCGAAGCACGGCTATCGGGTCGCCGCCGTCACCATGTCCTTTTCGGACTGGCAGTGGACGGCGCCTTACGCCCGCTGCATGTCCGCCCACAACGACGCCGCTGTCGCCGAGCTCGAGCGAATCTATCTCGATTCGGCGAAAGAGAATATCGCCGTCGCCCGCGACACCGCGCGCAAGCTCTACGGCCGCGACATTCCTTATGTCCTTCTGATGCACGTCAGCGCGATGAGCGCGCACATGATGCCGCGCGTCATCCGGCTCTATCGCGACGCGGGCTTCCGTTTCGTCTCGGTCGCCGAGGCTGAGCGCGACCCCGCCTACCGCGAATATACCGACCTCAATCTTCTTCCGCCCCCGCCACCGTGGGAGCTTGCCGCTAGGAAGGGCGTCAAAATCCCTCAGGCGACGGACTATTCGGTAAAGCTCGCGGCGATGTGTCCCGGCAGCGGGCCTTCAGTGTCTATTCCGTAACCGTCAGCTTCGCGGGTTTGAGCTCGACCGAGTTGGGCCCGGAGTAGATGGTGAACGTGCCCGCCTCGACCACGCGCTTCATCTCCGGGTTCCACAGCGCAAGGTCGTCAAGCTGCAACTCGAAGCGGATGGTGCGCTTCTCGCCCGGAGCGAGACTCACGCGCTGAAAGCGTTTCAATTCGATCACCGGCCGAGTGACCGACGCCTCGTCGTCGCGCACGTAAAGCTGGACGACTTCGTCGCCCGTTCGCTGCCCGGTGTTGGCGACGTCGACCTCGACTTGCGCCGCCTGGCCGGCGGCAATCGCGGGAGTCACCACCCGCGGCGGGGAGATAGCGAAGCGTGTGTAGCTGAGCCCGTAGCCGAACGGGTAGAGCGGGGCCGTCGTATCGAACAGATAACCGCGCCGCGCCGTCGGCTTGTGATTGTAGAAGACCGGAAGTTGCCCGACCGAACGGGCGATCGTCACCGGCAGCTTGCCGCCGGGATTGACCTTGCCGAACAGCACGTCGGCGACTCCGTGGCCGGTCTCCTGGCCGAGGTACCAGCCTTCGAGCAGCGCCGGGGCATTCTTCGCGAGATAATTGACCGACAGCGGCCGGCCGTTGAGCAGGACCACCACGGTCGGCTTGTGCAGCGCGAGGATCGCCCGGGCGAGGTCCTCCTGCGCCCCCACAAGGTCGAGCGACGAGCGGTCGCCGAGATGGGTTTCCGCCCAGCCTTCGCGGCTGGTCTGCTCGTTGTCGCCCAGCACCATGACGATGACGTCGGCCTTGCGCGCGGTCTGCACGGCCGCGGCGATCAGCTTGCGGTTCACCGACGCGGGCACAAGCTTCACCTCGTCGCACGACCAGCAGCGGCTTTCGGTTACGCGCACGCCTTCCGCATAATCGACCGCGAAGCGGCCATTGGCGGCGTCCTGCACGCCTTCGAGCACGCTGACGACATGCCTGGGAACGTCGCTGTAGCCGCCGATCGGAGTGTCGCGCGCGTGCGTCCCGATCACCGCCATCCGGCGGATCTTCGCCGCGTCGAGCGGAAGCAATTGCTTGTCGTTCTTGAGCAGTACGATGGCCTTGCCCGCCGCCTCGCGCGCGAGCGCGATGGCGTCCGGAGTCGCCGTCTTCGCCTCGGCTGAAGCGACGTCCGGATAGGGATTCTCGAAGAGCCCCGCTTCGAACTTCAGCTTGAGCACGCGCCGCACCGCGTCATTTACCAGCTTCTGCGAAACCCGCCCCTCGCGGACCAGATCGGGCAAATGGACGTAGCCTTCCGGATCGGGGGTTTCGACGTCGATCCCGGACTTGATCGCGCGCTCGGCCGCTTGCCTGATGTCGCCGAACATCTTGTGCCGGGTCATCAGCTCGCGGATTCCGTAATAATCGCTGACCACCGCCCCGCGATAATTCCATTCGCCGCGCAGCACTTCGTTCAGAAGCCAGGCGTTCGCGTGCGATGGAACGCCGTCGATCTCATTGTACGAGGCCATCACCGAGCGCACCGGATAAGCCTTCACCGCAGCCTCGAACGGCGGGAAGAAATCGGTCCGCAGTTCGCGTGTCCCGACGTGCGCCGGACCGACGTTGGTCCCGCTCTCCGGAGCGCCGTGGCCGGTGAAATGCTTCAGCGTGACCATGATCTTGTCGGCCGGAAGCGGAAGCGTCGGGCCCTGGAAGCCGCGGATCGCCGCGAGGCCGATCTGGCTCACCAAATAGGGATCCTCGCCGTACGTTTCCTCGATTCGCCCCCAGCGTGGGTCCTTTGCGACGTCGACCACCGGAGCGAGAGCAAGCACCGCACCGCGAGCGCGCATTTCACGCGCGGCCACTGAGAAGACACGCGTGACGAGGTCGGGGTCCCAGGTGCTCGCAAGCGCGATCGCCTGCGGGAAGCTCGTCGCTCCGCGCGCGACGTATCCGTGCAGCGCCTCCTCGTGCATCAGGATCGGAATTCCGAGGCGGGTGTGCTCGACTGCCCAATGTTGCGCCGCATCGACATATTCGGCGGTCTGCCGAGCGTCGCGATTGACCGTCTCGCCGGCTGCGCCTGCGGCGCCGTTCGACTGGGTCACTCCGCGATAATCGGATGGCCTGGCGAAGCCGCCGATCCCGTTCGGAAAAGCCGCCGATGCCTTGGTCGCGTCGAAGTGGCCGTCGGCCGTCTGGACCTTCGCTTTCTGCTCCCAGATCGTGAGCAGCTGCGCGACCTTCTCGTCGAGCGTCATGCGCGACAGCAGGTCCTCGACCCGGCGCTCAACCGGCTGGCGCGGATCCTTGTAGGGCGGTCGCGGCTGAGGCTGAGCGTCGGTCGCCGCCGCACTCGCCAGGCCCATGATCAGTGCAGCCACCATTGGCCAGCGCGCTAGCCCCACGCCTGCTCCCCTCGTGCGATACTATGGTAGCGCTAACCTAGTCGCGCCATGCTCGCCGTCAATGCGCACGATTTGCATTGCCGCCTGGGCTCACTTAGCTCTCGCTTCCGAGGGGAGCTGAATGGCGAGACCGAGCCGCCGCGGACGGGGCGCAATCACGATCGAGGATGTCGCGCGCGCCGCCGGAGTATCGGCGATGACGGTGTCGCGCGTGATGAACAAAGGGCGCAACGTTCGCGAATCGACCCGCGAGGCGGTGCTCGAGGCCGTCGAGCGGCTCAATTATTCCCCCAACACCGCCGCGCGCAGCCTGGCCGCCGGGCAGGCCACCCACATTGGGCTGCTGTACGCGAACCCGAGCGCCTCCTATCTCGCACAATTCCTGGTCGGGGCGCTGCACGCGGCGCGCAGCGCCGGAGTCCACCTGGTGATCGAATCCTGCGAATCGGAAGACGCCGACGAGCAGGCAGAAGTGACCCGGCGGTTCGCGACCAGCGACGTCGAGGGGGTCGTGCTGCCGCCTCCACTGTCGGAATCGCAGCCGATCATGGCCGAGCTCGACGCCATGGGCATTCCGGTCGTGACCGTCGCCATGGGCGTTCCGCGCGACGATAGTTTGAACGTCCGCATCGACGATCGCGCGGCAGCGATCGAAATGACCCGTTACCTCATCGATCTTGGCCATCGCGACATCGGCTTCATCAAGGGCCACCCCAATCATGTGGCCAGCCACGATCGTTTCGCAGGTTTTCGCGACGCGCTCACCGAAGCCGGGCTCGATTGTGACAAGGCACCGGTGGAGCAAGGCTATTTCAGCTACCGTTCGGGACTGAGCGCCGGCGAACGCCTGCTGTCGCGTCAGAACCGGCCGACCGCGATTTTCGCGAGCAACGACGATATGGCGGCGGCGACGATCAGTGTCGCGCATCGCCGCGGCCTCGTGGTTCCCGACGACATCAGTATCGTTGGCTTCGACGATACCGCGCTTGCAACCAGCGTCTGGCCGGAGCTGACGACAGTCAAGCAGCCGATCGCCGCCATGGCCGAGGCCGCCCTCGAATTGATGATCGCGGACCTCCGCAGCCACCGCAATGGAGCGCAGCGCAAGTTCACCGAGCGGGTGCTCAGCCACGCCATGATCATCCGCGAATCGTCGGGTCCTCCGCCAGGCGCCAGGAAAGCCAAAACACGAAGGCCGGCGAAGGCAAGTTAAGGCGTTGCGCGCGGGGAAGAGCGCGTGTTACCGCTAACAGCGCTGACGCTCAGCGTAGGGGAGAGTGTGGATGGTTGAAGCGAGCCCGCAGCGCGCGAACATGGGGTTCATCGGCGCGATCGTCGCCGTGGCCACGATCGGCGGCTTTCTGTTCGGCTACGATAGCGGAGCGGTGAACGGCACGCAGGACGGACTGACCGCCGCCTTCGGGCTCGTTCCGGGCAGCTGGTCGCCGACCAACGGCCTCGGCTTCACCGTCGCATCCCTGTTGATCGGCTGCTTCATCGGCGCATTTTTCGCCGGGCGGCTCGCCGACCTCATGGGGCGGCGCAATACTATGATGATCGCGGCTGCGCTCTTTCTCTTCGGCGCGCTCGTCCAGGGCATAGCCGAGTCGCATCTGATCTTCGTCATCGCCCGCATTTGCGGCGGAATGGCGGTCGGCGCGGCGAGCGTGCTGTCGCCCGCTTATATCTCGGAAGTCGCGCCAGCCGCGATCCGCGGCCGCCTGACGACCGTCCAGCAAATCATGATCATCACCGGCCTCACCGCGGCCTTCGTGGTCAATTACTTCCTTGCCGCGAATGCGGGCGTATCCACGGCGCGCTTCTGGGCGGGGATCGAGGCGTGGCGCTGGATGTACCTGATGCAGTCGCTCCCGGCGGCGATCTTCCTCATCGCTCTGTTCTTCATTCCGGAAAGCCCCCGCTATCTCGTTTCCAAGGGCCGCAACGAGAAAGCGAAGGACGTGCTCACGAGCCTGTTCGGAAGCGACGTCGCCGGCGCCAAGCTCGACGAGATTCGCGCAACCTTCAGCGCCGATCACCGGCCGCGCCTCAGCGACATCAAGGGCAACGGCCTGTTCGGAATCCGCCCGGTCGTCTGGGCCGGAATCATGCTCGCCGCCTTCCAGCAGTTCGTCGGGATCAACGTCATCTTCTACTACGGGGCGACCCTGTGGCAGCTCGCCGGCTTCTCCGAGAGCCAGTCGCTGGCGATCAACATCGTCTCCGGCGCGGTGTCGATTGCAGCCTGCTTCGCCACCATCGCCGTGATCGACAAGATCGGCCGCAAGCCTTTGCTCCTGATCGGCTCGGCGGGGATGGCGGTCACGTTGTTCGCCATGGTCTATGCGTTCAGCCACGGTTCGCTCGATCCGCAGGGCAATCTCGTCCTGTCCAAGGACCTCGGGATGATCGCGGTCGTCGCGGCCAACCTTTATGTGATCTTCTTCAATTTCAGCTGGGGCCCGGTGATGTGGGTGATGCTGGGCGAGATGTTCCCAAACCAGATCCGCGGATCGGCGCTTGCCGTGTCCGGGTTCGTCCAGTGGTTCGCGAACTTCCTCATCTCGTTCAGCTTCCCGGTCATGGCCGCCAAGCTGGGGCTGACGATCAGCTACACCTTCTACGGCGTCTGCGCGGTGATCAGCTTCTTCCTCGTGCAAAAGCTGGTCCACGAAACGCGCGGCAAGGAACTGGAGCATATGGAGGGATGACGAATATCCTCCCCACGATTTCGTGGGGAGGGGGACCGCACGAAGTGCGGTGGAAGGGTTCTTTGTGCGCTAGAAGAACCCCTCCACCAGCTGCGCTGGTCCCCCTCTCCGGCAAATGCCGGGGGGGATGTCAGTGACTCGCACCCCCGCCCACCCGTTCCGATCGCGCGAGTGGTTCGCGGCGCCCGAGCGTGCCGACATGGCCGCGCTCTACATCGAGCGCTTCATGAATTACGGCCTCACCCGCGAGGAATTGCGCTCGGGCAAGCCGATCGTCGGGATCGCGCAGTCCGGCTCCGACATCGCCCCGTGCAACCGTATCCATCTCGAGCTGGTCCACCGAATTCGCGCCGGGATCCGCGACTCCGGCGGGATCCCGATGGAGTTCCCGCTCCATCCGATCTTCGAGAATTGCCGCCGGCCGACGGCGGCGCTCGACCGCAACCTCGCTTATCTTGGCCTCGTCGAAATCCTCAACGGCTATCCGATCGACGCGGTGGTACTCACCACCGGCTGCGACAAGACCACGCCGTCGTCGATCATGGCGGCGGCGACCGTGGACATCCCCGCGATCACCTTGAACGGCGGGCCGATGCTCGACGGCTGGCACGACGGCGCGCTGGTCGGCTCCGGGACCGTGATCTGGAAGTCGCGGCGGCTGCTCGGAGCGGGCGAGATCGACGAGGAGGAATTCGTCCGCCGAGCGTGCGATTCGGCGCCGTCGCCCGGCCATTGCAACACGATGGGCACGGCCTCGACCATGAACGCGATTTCCGAAGCGCTCGGGATGTCGCTGCCCGGCAATGCCGCAATCCCCGCGCCGTACCGCGAGCGCGGCCAGATGGCTTATCAGACGGGCAGGCGCATCGTCGACATGGCCTATGAGGATCTGCGCCCCTCGAAGATCCTGACGCGCGAAGCCTTCCTCAACGCCATTCGCCTCAACGCCGCGATCGGCGGCTCAACCAACGCCCAGCCCCACATCGTCGCGATGGCGCGCCATGCGGGCGTCGAGATCGCGCACGAGGACTGGATGGAGCACGGCTACGATCTGCCGTTGCTCGTCAACATGCAGCCGGCCGGCAAATATCTGAGCGAGCGCTTCCACCGCGCGGGCGGAGTGCCTGCGGTGATGTGGGAGCTGCTCCACGCCGGCAAGCTCGACGGCGCCGCGCTGACGTGCACCGGCCGCACGCAGGCGGACAATCTCGAAGGCCGCGAGACCACCGACCGCGAGGTGATTTATCCCTACGCAAAGCCGCTGAAGGAGAGCGCCGGTTTCCTCGTCCTCTCCGGCAATCTGTTCGATTTCGCGATCATGAAGACGAGCGTGATCTCGGACGATTTTCGGCAGCGCTATCTGTCGCGGCCGGGAAGCGAGGGCGTGTTCGAAGCCCGCGCGATCGTGTTCGACGGCTCCGGCGACTATCACGACCGCATCAACGATCCCGCGCTCGAGATCGACGAGAATTGCATCCTGGTGATCCGCGGCTCCGGCCCGCTCGGCTGGCCTGGCTCGGCCGAGGTGGTCAACATGCAGCCGCCCGACGCGCTGCTGCAGCGCGGCATCCAGAGCCTTCCAACGCTCGGCGACGGGCGCCAGTCGGGCACGTCGGACAGCCCGTCGATCCTCAACGCTTCGCCCGAAAGCGCGGCGGGCGGAGGGCTCGCGTGGCTGCGCACCGGCGACACCATCCGCATCGACCTCAATGCCGGAACTTGCGACGCCTTGGTCAGCGATGAACAGATCGCTCGGCGCAAGACCGAAGCGCCGCCCCCGGTGCCGGAAAGCCATACACCGTGGGAAGAACTCTACCGCGAGAAAACCGGACAGCTATCCGAAGGCGCGGTGCTTGAGTTCGCTGTGAAATATCGCGGCACGTCAAAGAAAGCGCCGCGCCACAATCATTGAACCGGCAGTTCGAACACCGGCGCGGGCAGCATGTCTTCGTCGTACAGATTGACGATCGGGTAGTCCGCCCAGGCGTAGCGCACGCGCGTCACCGGCGCTCCGTCACCCGCGATTTCGACAATATCGCCGTTCACCCGCGCATCCGCGAACCGGCAGGTCTGCGCGCACAATTCGAACCCGGTCGGGCGCGAGCCGCTCAGCACGCGCAGCCGCTTCGTGAACCGGACGATCACCGCGTTGCCGGCGCGCGTCGCGTTCAGCGGCAGGGGCCCGATCTTCCCGTCCGATCCATAGGCAAGGCTCCGCGCGGCAAGCGCCAAGCGGCGTCCGACCTCCTGCTTGTTGGCCGGGTGAATGTCGGTCCATTCGCCGAGGTCGATGGCGCTGATTAGCGCGGTGCGGCGGTCACGGCCCACCGCGATTCTCTGTTCGTCGATCAGCGCCGCCCAGCCGCTTTCCTTCGGCTCCGATTGCGGCGTTCCCCAGCCGGCGAGCCCGACGATCAGGAACGGCAGTTGTGGGTCGCGGAATTGCGCGCGCCAGTTCGCCATCCACGCCGCAAGCCGCCGGTCGTAGCCAGGTTCGCCGACATCGGCCTCACCCTGGTACCACGCGACGCCCTTGAGCCCGAGCGGTCCCAATGGAGCGATCATCGCATTGTAGATCATCGACACGCCCGTGACTCCGCTCCACGGCGGTGTCGGCGGCGGGCCGACCGCATTGTCGATCACCGAAAATTGCCAGCCGTCGCCGAGCGGCTTCGCCGTCCCGTCGGAGAGCGCCAACCGCACCTTCTCGGCCGGCCCGGCCATTCCGCCGGGTCCCCAATTGTCGCGGACGTAGACCAGCACTTCGTTCTGGCCGGCATGGAGTCCGCCGGCAGGCAGCGCATAATATCGCTCGGCCGACCAATCGTTGGTGCCGCCGACCGGCACCCCGTTGACCCAGGTCTGGTCCATATCGTCGAACACGCCGAGCGAAAGCGTCGCACCGTGTGCGGCCTCCCCGGGCGTGAGCGTAAACCGCCGTCGAAACCACACCGCACCATCGAACGTCTTCCACTCCGGCGCCCAGGCGTCCCAATACGAAATCTCGGGAACGGCCTTCCACCCGAGCCGGTCGCTCGCGCGCCACGGCTCCGCACTGGGCGCGTCGTTGGTCTTCGACCGCCACCACGCGCCCCACACGTCGCCAAACGCGCGCAGTGCCTGCGGCGGATTGGTGCGGTGCAGCTGCATGAGGTCGACGATCGCGCCTTCGCCGCCGGCGCGGACCGAGGCCTCGTCCATCCATTCGCGCACGGGAGTCGCGCCCCAGCTGTCGTCGATAGCGCCAATGGGCACCTTCTCCGACGCGCGCAGCTCGCGCGCCATGAAATAGCAGGCTGCGGAAAAGTCCTTCACCGCATCGGGCGAGGTCGGCTTCCAGCTCGGTAGTTTTGCGAATGAACGCGCCGGCAAGTCCGCCATCTGCTGCGGCACTTTCATCAGGCGGAGGCCGGCATCGCCCGCGTTCTGTACCTCGCCGTCGCTGTTGAGCGCGCGGCGGACGGGATATTCCATGTTCGACTGGCCCGAGCACAACCAGACATCGCCGACGGCGACATCGGAGGAACTGGCCGATCCCTCAGCCCCGCTCGCCCTGATCGTAAACGGGCCGCCGGCCGAGCGCGCGGGGAACCGCGCTTCCCACCGGCCATTCGTATCGGCTGTCGCCCGCCGGCTTTCATTCGCAAAATTGACGGTCAGCCGCTCGCTCGGTGCCGCCGTGCCGCTCAAGACCACCGGCCTTCCGCGCTGGATCACCGAATGATCGCCGAACTGCGGATCGATGGTTGGCGCCGCGGCGGCGCCCGACGCCGCAAATGCGATAACGATCAGTAGCGAACGAGGGGGCATGGAACTCCGGGAATTTCGACTGGGAACTCGAACAGGTCGCCGATCTGCGGCTGCTTCGCGATCGTCTCCGCGCTCAGCATCTGGCGCGCGGTCGTCGCGTAAGCCGTCCTCAGATCGCCGCCCCCGAATGCGATTTTCGTGATGTTGGCGACCGGAAAGCGAACCCGGTCGACCAACTCGCCCTCGGGCGAATAGCGCCGCGCTTCCCAGCCCGCGTAAAGGCTGATCCACACGCAGCCCTCGCTGTCGACCGTGGGACCGTCGGGGTGGCCGTCCTTCCGATCGATCCGGACGAAAGGCCGCGCCGCGCCTAACGCGCCGTCGTCGCGGATGGCGGCGCAATCGATCGTGCCCTTGAGCGTGTCGACGACGTACAGCAGCCGCCCGTCGGGTGAGACGGCGGGACCGTTGGTGATCGCGATCTCGTCGATGGGCGTGCGGGCGAGGCGGCCTTCGGCGAAGCAATAAAAAGCGCCGCTCTTCGCTTTCTCTCCATTGTCCATCGTTCCGAACCACAGCCGCCCCTGCGGATCGACCACGCCGTCGTTGAGCCGGTTCGTCGGCAAGTCCGGCTCGACCGCGACGATCAGCTCGAACGCGCCGCTTGCCTCGTCGAAATGATGCAGCCCCGATTGAAGCCCGGCGACGAACCCGCCGCCCTCTGCGGGGAACACGAACCCCACCTGCTCGGGCGCGGTCCAGCTGCGCTCGCTGCGATCCGCCGGGTCGAAGCGATGGATCTGGTGCTTCTTGATATCGACGAACCACAAGGCGCGGTCGCGCTCGACCCACACCGGCCCTTCGCCGAGCTCGGCAGCGAGAGGCCAGACATCCTTCGGTTCGCCCGCGGCCATTTCAGCGCCAGCCGGCATCCACAAAATGTTCGTGCCCGGTCATTCCGCGCGCATCGTCGGAAGCGAGGAAGACCACAAGCGCCGCCACGTCTTCGGGCACCAGCCGGTGCTTGAGGCATTGCGCGTTGACGATCTCGGCCTCGCCTTCGGGCGTGTACCATTGCATCTGCCGCGGCGTCTGGACGTTGCCCGGCACAACGCAATTCACCCGGATATTGTCTGCGCCAAGGTCGCGGGCGAGGGCGCGCGTCAGTCCTTCGATTGCCGCCTTGCACGTCTGGTAGAGAACGAGATCGGGCAAGGCGAGGTGCCAGCTGATCGAGCCGAGATTGACGATCGCCCCGCCGCCTTTCTGGCGCATGCCCGGCACCACCGCCTGAGCGCAGAAGAACTGATGCTTGAGGTTGGTGCTGAGCCGGTCGTCCCAATACTCTTCGGTCACCTCCTCGAACTTGTGGCGGTCGTCGTTCGCGGCATTGTTGACGAGAACGTCGAACGGCCCGTGCGTTTCGACATGACGCGCGATGCACGCCTGCGTCGCGGCAACATCGGTCAGATCGACGCGCTCGAACTTGGCGGCCGTCCTTGAAGCATGCGCCTCCGATTCTCCATTCAACTTGTCGAGGAACGCCACGTCGGATTCCTGACGAGCAAAAGCCTCGACGATTCCCGCGCCGATGCCCGACCCGCCGCCGGTGACCAACACGCGCTTGCCGCGCAGGCTCGGATAAATCGCGCGGCTTTCGTTCCCCTCCGGCAAATGCCTAACCCCCGATGTAGACCGTCTTGGTCTGTGTGTAGAATTCGACGGCGGCGAAGCCTTGCTCGCGCGCGCCGTAACTCGACTTGCGGGTCCCCCCGAACGGGACGTGGTAATCGACGCCCGCCGTCGGCAGGTTGATCATCACCATTCCGGCGCGGACGTGGCGACGGAAATGCCGCGAATGCTTGAGCGAATTGGTGACGATTCCGGCGGACAGCCCGAACTGGCCGCGATTGGCGATCTCCAGCGCCTCTTCGTAGTCGCGGACCTTCACCGTGCTCGCCACCGGCCCGAACACCTCCTCGCAATTGATGCGCTGGTCGGGGGCGGTGTCGGCGATCACCGTCGGCGCCATATAATAGCCGCGGTTGGCCAGCGTCAGCGGCTCGCCTCCCGTCAGCACCTTGCCGCCCTCGTCGCGGGCGATTCCGACGTAGCGCAAATTCTGCTCCAGCTGGTCCTCGCTGACCGCCGGGCCGATCTGCGTCTCAGGGTCAAGCGCGTCGCCGACTCGCAGCGACCGCGCTTTCTCCGCGAGCGCTTCGACGAAGCGGTCGTGAATGCCCTCGGTGACGATGATCCGCGACGAAGCCGTGCAGCGTTGTCCCGTTGCGTAAAAGGCGCCGTCGATGGCGCAAGCAACCGCGCGCTCGAGGTCGGCGTCGTCGAGCACGACTAGCGGGTTCTTGCCGCCCATTTCGAGCTGTACCCGCGCCTGGCGCTTGGCCGCGCCTTCGGCGATGGTCGCGCCGACGCCCTGCGATCCAGTGAAGGAAAGTCCGTCGATGTCGGCATGATTGACGATCGCGCGGCCGACGTCGCCTTCGCCGATCACCAGATTGAACACGCCGGGTGGCGCCCCGGCCTCGATCAGGATTTGCCCCAGGGCGTGCGCGATTGCCGGAGTCGGGGTTGCCGGCTTCAGCACGACTGTGTTGCCGAACGCGAGGGCAGGGGCCGACTTCCACGCCGGGATCGCGATGGGGAAATTCCACGGAGTGATCAGCCCGAACACGCCGACCGCTTCGCGATGGGTTTCGACGTCGACCGAAGGCCGCGTCGAATCGAGCGTCTGCCCGTGCCGCCGGAGCGCCTCGCCAGCGAAATATTTGAGGATCCGTGCGGCCCGCATCACTTCGCCCGTGCCTTCCGCCAGAGTCTTGCCCTCCTCGCGCGACAGCAAGGTGCCCAGCTCCTTCGCCCGGCCCATCACCAGCGCTCCGGCCCGGTCGAGCACGTCGGAGCGGACTTCGGGCGATGCTTGCGACCAGCCGGGGAAAGCGGCGCGCGCGGCCTTCACCGCCTCGTTCACTTCCGCAGCGCCGCCCTTGGGATAGCGCGCGACCACGTCATCGAGGTTCGACGGGTTGAGGCTTTCGCCCGCCGCCGAGTCTCCGCCGAGCTTTTCGCCATTGATGAGGTGGGTCAGTGTGTCGGACATGGCACTCTTTCGCTTGCCGGCAACAGCCCGCGTTTCGCGAGGTTGCGCATCAGCGCGCGCGCTCCGAACTCCCACGCCGGCGCATCGCGGGAGGTGGCGACGATGTTCATCAGCGTCCCCAGTTTCGGCGTCGAAATGCGCACTTCGTCGCCGATCTTGTGAGTGAAGCCACGCCCCGGCTCGTCGCGGTCGTCGGTCGGAGCGAACAACGTTCCGAGAAACAGCACGAAGCCGTCCGGGTAATGGTGTTCGCTTAGCGCCTGGCGCACCAGTTCCTCGGGATCGCGGCTGATCTCGCTCATCCGGCTTTGCCCGCTCAGGCGAAATCCGTCGCTGCCGACGATCTCCAGCTCCACCACCGCCGAGCGCACGTCGTCGAGCGTGAAGCGATCGTCGAACAGCCGCACGAACGGCCCGACCGCGCACGACGCATTATTGTCCTTGGCCTTGCTCAGCAGCAACGCGCTGCGCCCTTCGAAGTCACGCAGGTTGACGTCGTTGCCGAGCGTCGCCCCGCGGATTTCGCCGCGGCTGTTGACCACCAGCACCACTTCGGGCTCGGGGTTGTTCCAGCTCGAATCCGACCGGACTCCGACCTTGGCGCCCCAGCCGACGCTCGCCAGCGGCGCCGTCTTGGTGAAGATTTCGGCGTCGGGGCCGATCGCCACTTCGAGATATTGCGACCACAGCTGGTCCTCGATCAGCGCATCCTTGAGCCGCGCCGCCCCCTCGCTCCCGGGCACGACCGACCGGATCGCTCCGCCGATTCGCTGCTCGAGCTTATCGCGGATTTCGCCCGCGCGGCGGAAATCGCCCCGGGCCCGTTCCTCGATCACGCGCTCGATCGCCGAGATGGCGAAGGTCACGCCGGCCGCCTTCACCGCCTGCAGGTCGATCGGCGCGAGGAAGCGTGTCGCCGGAAGGCGCTCCAGTTCCTCGACGCCGAACAGCCGCTCGCCGCGGACGCTTGCCGGGTCGGGCAGGTCGATGAGGTCGGCGATCGTCGGCGCGGCGCGAGACACGTCTTCGACGGAGCCGCCACGGATCAACACGGGCGTTGGCCCTTCGTCGAGAAGCAGCCGCCCCGCGAGAATCGCGTTGCTGATGTCGCCAGGAAGCATATTTGGCGAAGCGGCCATAAGGGGGGAGCGGGTCCGATTCAAACGAGGCTGTATGGTAGCGCTACCAATCGGCCCGCGCAGGCGATAGTGTCAAGCGTTGTTCGATGCACGACAAGACCGATCTGAGGGGAGAATTGCAGATGTCGAGCCGCATTCGCGTGTCACTGTTGGCTTGCGCCGCCGCCATTTCGTTGTGCGCGGCACCCGCGACGCCCGCCGCGCCCGCCCGCCCGTGGATGAACCGCGCGCTTTCTCCCGACCAACGCGCCGCGCTTGCCGTCGCCCAGATGAGCGAGGACGAAAAGCTGAGCCTCGTCTTCGGCTGGTTCGCGACGGGCGCCGATTGGAAGAACAATTACAAGCCGCCTGAGGGGGTTCGCTACGGCTCGGCCGGCTACGTGCCCGGCATAAAGCGGCTCGGGATTCCGCCGCAATGGCAGACCGACGCCGGCGTCGGAGTGGCGACGCAGGGCGCCGCGCCCGAAAAGCGGGAGCGCACCGCGCTCCCGTCCGGGATCGCAACCGCAGCGACCTGGAACCCCGATATCGCCTTCCAGGGCGGTCGGATGATCGGCTCGGAGGCGCGCTCCTCGGGTTTCAACGTGATGCTCGCCGGCGGAGTCAATCTGCTGCGCGATCCGCGCAACGGGCGCAATTTCGAATATGGCGGCGAGGACCCGCTGCTCGCGGGAACGATCGTCGGCGCGCAAATCGCCGGGATCCAGTCGAACCACATCATCTCGACCACAAAGCATTACGCGCTGAACGACCTCGAAACCGGCCGCAAAGGCCACGACGCGCAGATCGACCCCGCGGCCGCGCGAATGTCCGACCTGCTCGCCTTTCAGTTCGCGATCGAGCGCGGCGACCCGGGATCGGTGATGTGCTCGTACAACCGCGCGAACGGCACGTACGCGTGCGAGAACACGTGGCTTCTGACCGACGTGCTTCGTGGAGCGTTCGGCTTCCCCGGCTATGTCATGAGCGACTGGGGGGCCACTCACAGCACCGTCCCAGCCGCGCTTGCCGGCCTGGAGCAGGAAAGCGGTTGGCCGTTCGACGATGCGCCCTTCTTCGGCGGGCCGCTCAGGGCCGCGATCGCCTCCGGCCAGGTGCCCCCGGCCCGTCTCGACGAAATGGCGACGCGGATCGTTCGCTCGATGTTCGCGCATGGCGTGGTCGACAATCCCGTTCCGGCAAGCGCGCCGATCGATTACGCCGCGCACGAGGCGGTGAGCCAGGCCGACGCGGAGCAAGGAATCGTCCTGCTCAAGAACGACGGCAACCTGCTGCCGATTCCGGGCGACGTTCGAAGCATCGTCGTCATCGGATCGCACGCGGACAAGGGTGTGCTTGCGGGCGGCGGTTCGTCGCTGGTCTATCCGCGCGGCGGCAATGCGGTTCCGGGGGTGGAGCCGACCGGCTGGCCGGGACCGGTGATGTATTATGCATCGTCGCCACTGGATGCGATCCGAGCGCTTGCGCCGAATGCTAACGTGACGTTCGTCGACGGTGCTGATCCAGCCGCCGCAGCAGGCGCGGCGAAAAGCGCCGACATGGCCATCGTCTTCGCCAATCAATGGGCGGGCGAAGCGTTCGACGTTCCGCTCGCGCTTTCCGGCAATCAGGATGCGTTGATCGATGCCGTGGCTTTGGCCAACCCGCGCACTGCGGTCGTGCTCGAAACCGGCGGCCCCGTGCTGATGCCGTGGGCAGCGAAGGTCCCGGCGATCCTCGAAGCCTGGTACCCGGGCCGCTCGGGCGGCAAGGCCATCGCCAATATCCTCCTCGGCAAGGTGAACCCGTCGGGACGGTCGCCGGTCACCTTCCCGCTTTCCGAAAGCCAGCTGCCGCGGCCGGTGAGGCCCGGCGGCAATACCGAGACCGAGGATTTCGCGCTGCCTTACGCCGAAGGCGCCGCCGTCGGTTACAAGTGGTTCGACGCGAAGAATTTGCAGCCGCTTTTCCCCTTCGGTCACGGACTTAGCTACACGCGCTTCGCCATTGGCGCTCCGACGGCACGGGCCAACGCCGACGGGACCGTCACCGTCCGCTTCTCGGTCCGCAACACCGGCCAGCGCCGCGGGATGGACGTCGCCCAGGTCTATGCCTCGCCGGCGAATGGCGGATGGGAAGCGCCCAAGCGGCTCGCGGCATTTCAGAAGGTGGACGTTGCGCCTGGTGCTTCGCGGGCGGTGAGCGTGACCATCGATCCGCGGCTTCTCGCCACGTTCGACAACGCATCGCAGCAATGGCGGATCGCGCCCGGTGCGTATCAGATCCTGGTCGGAGAATCCGCGCGCGACATCCGCGGCAGCGCGACGGTTACGCTTCCGGGACTGACGCTTCCGTCGAACTGGCGGCCGGGACCGGCAACCGCTGCCCCATCTCCGCAGCGCGGCGAGCGAGGTCGATAAGCATCAGGCCGTCGCGAGCGTCGGCCGGATCGACCGGAACGGGTGCGCCGTCGAGGATCGCGCCGGCAACGGCGTTGTAGAAAACGGGATAATTGCCGCGCTCGGGCGGCACCTTCCCGTGCTTGCCGTCGCCGAAGGTCAACGTGCCCGTGCGCTCGTCGATGCCAAAGCTGGGGTCGCTCGGATCCATTCCGGCCTTGAGCTGCGCCTCCTGCCGGTCGAGGCCATATTTCACGAACGAGCCGGCGGTGCCGTGCACCGCGAAGCGGGGGCGGGGCGCGGCAATCAGGGTCGAGCAGCGCAGGCACACGCGGCGCTCGCCATAGTGCAGCGTAAGGTCGAAATAATCGTCGACCTCAGCCCCAACGCGCTGCGCAATTAAGTCGGCGGAAACGGCGTCCGGCATCCCAAACAGCACCAGCGCCTGGTCGATCATGTGCGGCCCGAGGTCGCTGAGGACTCCGCCGCCGGGCCGCGGAGCCTCGCGCCAGCCCGGCTTGATTTCGGGCCGGAAGCGATCCCAATGCGCTTCGAACAGAGCAACGTCGCCGAGGCGCGGCAGCAGCTTGCGAACGGTCAGGAAATCGCTGTCCCAGCGCCTGTTGTGGAACACGGTGAGCACGCGCCCCCGCCGCTTCGCCAAAGCGATCAACGCGTCGGCTTCGGCGGCTGAAACGGTCAACGGCTTGTCCACGACCACATGCTTGCCCGCTTGCAGCGCCGCGGATGCGATGTCGCAATGCGTGGTGTTCGGAGTCGCGACCACCACGAGGTCGGACCGCTCGATCAATTCCTCGAGCGAGTCGACCCGTTCGGGCGCGTCGCGCGACGTGAGCACCGCTGACAATTGCATCCGCTCGCACGCGCGGATCAGCGGCGCATGGAAGGCCGAGCCGGCGAGCCCATAGCCCGCGAGGCCAACCCGGATCACGGCGCTCCGCACTGATCCTGCGGCACGGTCGCGCTCAGCACGCGCACGTCGGAGATCGTCAGCGTCAACCGTCCCGCGGTGGTGATGGCCATCGGAATGGAGAGCTTGCTCATATCCGCTCCGCCCTTGGCGAAGCAGCCGAGCGGAACGGTCAGCGTCCGCCACTCGCCCGGCGAATGCAGAGCGCCGGTGATCGGCACCGCTGTGGAGGAGGTGCCCAGAGCCACCGGGGCGTTCGGCGGGCTGTCCACGCGGTAGTCGACGACCAGGCTCAGCTGCCCGGTCGTTTCGCGCGACAAGTCGAGCGGGGGATCCGCCGCGATCGCAAAGGTCGCCGGTCCATTGCCGCTCCACGTGAGCTGCAGTGAATCCTCCTGCGCGCGGCGGTCGACGCCTTTGATCTGACCGCTTTCCGCCGGCTCGAACGCTGTGCTCCAGCCCGGGGCCACGGCGCCGCGTCCGAACAGCACGCCTTCGGGCAGCCCGCCGCCCTTGGGCCGCTCTTCCGACAGGCGGGGAACGTCACCCTTTTGCCCGTAATGCAGCCCGTATCCGAAGGCGAAGAGCGGGTCGTAACCCTTGTCGCCGACGTTGAGCGGCGTCTGGTCCGCCCGCTTGGGCCAGCTGTAGCTGAGCTTGCCATGGAAATCGTAATGCACCCGCCCGTCGGGCTGGCCAAAGATCACGTCGGCGACCCCGCCGCCTTCGCCGCCCGGCAGGAACGCCGCGACAAACGCGTCCGACGCGTTCAATTCCGGGTTCACCCACATTGGCCGCCCGGACAGGAAGATCGAGACGGTCGGGATGCCCGCGGCCTTGAGCTTGCGCAGAAGCTCGAGGTCGTTCTTGTCGGCCGGGCTGAACTCGAGCGATTTAGGACGGTCGCCGACGAACTCCGCGTACGGATCCTCGCCGAACACGACGATCGCCACATCCGGTTTCGCGGAATAGCTTCCGTCGGCGCTGAGCGTCGCCTTGCCGCCTGCCGCGCCCACCGCCTGATCGATCCCCGACCAGATCGACTGTGCGTGCGGAAAATCGGCGTTGGTCAGCCCCGAGCCCTGCCAGGTGATCGTCCACCCGCCCGATTGCTTCGAGATATTGTCCGCCCCGTCGCCCGCGACGAGCACGTTCTGCTTTGGCGAAAGCGGCAGCAGGCCGTGCGCGTTCTTGAGCAGCACCAGCGACTCGCGCACAGCTTGGCGCGCCACCGCGCGATGCTCGGGCGAGCCGAGCAGCTCGAAATGCCCGCCAAGCGGCCGAGTGGACGGAGCGCCTTTGTCGAACAGATGTGCGCGCAGCTTCACCCGCAGGATTCGCCGCACCGCGTCGTCGAGCCGGGCCATCGGGATGACTCCGGATTGCACCTCGCGCAGCGTGTTTTCGTACAGGCCCTTCCAGCTGTCGGGGGCCATGAACATGTCGACCCCGGCGTTGATCGCCGCGGGGCAATCCGTGTTGGTGCAGCCCGGCACCTGACCGTGCGCGTTCCAGTCGTCGACGACGAAGCCGTCGAAATGCATGTCCCCCTTGAGCGCTCCCGTCAGAAGCGCCTTGTTGCCCGCCATCTTCACACCCCGAATGGAGGAGAAGCTCGACATCACGTTCTGCACTCCGGCCTCGATCGCCGGCGGGTAACCGGCGCCGTGGATGTCGCGGATGTCGCGGCCGCCCGATGGATTGTCGCCTTGGTCCTTGCCCCCCGCGGTTCCGCCGTCGCCGACGAAATGCTTGGCGCTCGAAACCACATGCCGCGGCCCGAGGAAATCGCTGGTGCCGGCGCGGCCCTGGAGTCCCTCGACCATCTTTCCGGCGTACAGCCGAGCGATTGACGGGTCCTCGGAAAAGCCTTCGTAGGTCCGGCCCCAGCGGTCGTCGCGCACCACCGCGAGGGTGGGGGAGAAGTCCCAGTCGAACCCGGTCGCCGCCATCTCTTCGGCAGTGACTTCGCCGATGCGCTTGATGAGCTCGGGATCGCGCGCCGCTCCGAGCCCGATATTCTGCGGAAAGACCGTCGCTCCGACGATGTTGGCATGCCCGTGGACCCCGTCGATCCCGTAGATCAGCGGGATCTTCTCGCCCGACCAGTCGGCCGCCTGTGACGCATTCCAGAAAGCGTCGGCCTGCTTCAGCCAATCGCCGGCCGGCGCCTTGTTGTCGCCGTTGGGAGCGCTGTTCCCTCCAGCGAGGATGGAGCCGAGCTTGTACTTGCGTACGTCCTCGGGAGTGACCGCGGAGATGTCGGCCTGGATGAGCTGCCCAACTTTCTCCTCCACGCTCATGCGCGCCATGATGCGCGCGATCCGCGCCTCGATGGCCGGGTCGCGCGCAACTCGGCTGTGGACCGATGGCCAATGGACCGGCGCGTTCGCGCTCGGCGCCGCCAGCCCCGCGCCCGCCACGAACATCGCAAGCATCGCCGCCGAGCCCGATTTGCGCATATTCGTTCCCCTCAAGAGCTTGACTCGACGCTAGATGATAACGCTACCATCGAGCAAGGCACGCGCCAGTTCAGGGGATTCGAATGCGGCTTCTTCACTCCATCTTCGCATTGCTGCTCGCGTTTGGGGGCATCGCGGCGGCACCCGCATCCGCCGCTCCGCCTCAGCCAAGCCTGCACGCCTCCGACCAGCCCTTCCGCCGCGGAGTCAATGTGCTCGGCTACGATCCTTACTGGGGCAACACCGGCGAGCGCCGCTTCGAATGGCGGCACTTTGCCGAGATCCGCAAAGCCGGCTTCGACTTCGTTCGCGTGCCGCTGATGGCGTTCCGCCACATGGACGCTCAGAACCGCCTCGACCCGGTCTGGCTCGCCAAGCTCGACGATGTCGTGCGCGAAGGGCGGAAAGCCCGCCTCGGAATCATCCTCGACGAGCATGACTTCAACCCGTGCTCGGAAGACGTGGCGATGTGCCGCGTCAAGCTGTCGGCATTTTGGCAGCAGGTGGCGCCGCGCTACGCCAACGCTCCGCGCAGCGTCGCCTTCGAGCTTCTGAACGAACCGCACGACAAGCTCGACGCGGCGGCGTGGAACGCGCTCTTCGCCGACCTGCTCGGGATCGTCCGCCAATCGAACCCGACGCGCATCGTCGTCGTCGGTCCGACCAGCTGGAACAGCTTCCGGGAGCTGCCCGGCCTGAAGCTTCCCGCCGACCCGAACCTCCTCGTCACCTTCCATTATTACGATCCGTTCCATTTCACCCACCAGGGCGCGACCTGGGCGGGCGAGGAGGTGAAGCACCTCCACGGGATCACCTGGGGCACCGACGCCGACCGCGCCACCATCGCGTCCGACTTCGGCCAGGTCGCCGCCTGGTCCAAGGCCAACGACCGCCCGATCCTGCTCGGCGAGTTCGGAGCGTTCGACAAGAGCGGGACTCCGATCGAGCTCCGCGCCGCCTGGACGGCCGCCATCCGCGGCGAAGCCGAGCGCCGCGGCTTCGGCTGGGGCTATTGGCAGTTCGAAGGCGATTTCGTGGTGTGGGACATGCCCAACCAGCGCTGGGTCGAGCCGATCCGGAAAGCGCTGATCCCCTAGCGCGATGAGGACCAGTGGATGTGGACGATGTGCCACACCCCGCCGGCCCGGCGCAGGATCATCGTTTCGGTCGTTCGCAGGTCGAGCGCCCTGCCTTTGTAAGTCCCGGTCGTTCGCCCCTCGGACGCAATCCACGCAACCGCGCCGTCCGCACGGCCGATGCGCCGCGTGACGGCCGACGAAACCGCGCGCGAAAACTCGGCATCGGCGGGCAGGTGGTGCGCCGCATATTCGGCTTTGCTGCGTTCGACGCCCCCGGCCTCGAAGATCAATGCATCCTTGACGAGCAACGCCGCCGCGGCCCGGGTGTCGCCGCGGCGCAAGGCGGCGTGGAAAGCATCGACCGTCGCCGCTGCGCCGCGCGCGGCTGGATCGAGAATTTCCGTGTGCGCGGCTTTCGGCGGTGCGGCGGCCGAAAGCGGCGCGGCGAGAACCGCCAGCGCAGCGAGTATGCCAAATCCTGATGCAGTCAAACGCATGAGCCTTGCTCTCCTCAATCGAGCTTCAGTCGGACGAATCCCATCGCTCCCGTCGGGTTGTGCCCGCTGTAGGCCGGGGCGAGCGCATCCGGCACGAAGTTGACCGCGAACAACCCTCCCAGGCCGAGCGACAAATGCTCGGCGACCTTGAAGTCGCGGACCGCGCCCAGCGACACTTTGCCGACCCGGTAGGCGGGGCCGTCCTCGGCGTCGGTGAGCTCGCGGTTCTCGGTGATCTCACCGCGGCCGAACACGGTCCAGCCCGAACGCTTCACCGAAGCCTCGGCGGCGATCGCGTCGTCATCGTGGCCGTTCGCCGACTTGCGCCCCCAGGCGAGCGTTCCCGCGAGCTTCCACCCCGGAGCCACCTCGCTCGCCCACAAGGCGCTCGCCGACCAGCGCTTCTGGTTCACGCCCGGCTCGAGCTGCTCGGGATCCACGAAGTGCCCCCAGCTTCCCTGGAGCGACAGCGTCCGTGTCGGGTTCCACGACACTCGGATCGCGGTCGAATCGAGCGGCCCCGTCTCGATGTTCCACCTGTGCTGGTCGGGCTCGCGCCCGTTGAATCGGCTGACCTCCAACTTCACCCGGTCGAGCACCACGCCCGCGGTGACCACGCCGAAGCTGATGTGCGTGGAATCGAGCCAGTGGTGGCTGATCGGCGCTTCGGGCGAATCCATGACTGCCTCGCGGTGCATGAACGCCGGCGGCCCGAACGCCGGCTCCCCCGGAAGCCCGGCGTAGAGGAACACGCTGCTCTTCGGCCCGATGTTCTGCGACACCGATGCCGATAGCTCCATGAAGAAATCGTGCGGGTGCTGGCGGTCGATCAGCCGGTCGCGTCCGTTCGCGGTCTCGCCGCTGGCGAGCAGCAGCGGATAGCCGCGCTTGCCCATCAGCGGGTCGGGGCTGAGCATCGCCTTGAACTGCAGCGTGCCGTTGCCGAGCGGGCGCTGCGCCATGCCCATCAGCATTCCGCTGGCGAACGCCTTGTCGTCGCCGCGCCGGCCGCCTTGGTGGTCGTAGACGAGGTTGAGCACGCCATGGCCCATCAGCATCCAGTCGCCCGCCTGCTTCGTCAGGCCCAAGTGTTCGGAAGTGTCGGGCTGCCACGCCGTGCCCGAGCTCTCGCGCTCCATCGGATATGGTCCGAGCGCGCCGTTCATTGCCATCCCATGCCCGGCATGTTCGCCCGTCGGCATGTTCATCCCTCCCATTTGCGAATGGTCCATTTGCTTATCGTCCATCGGCATGGTCGGAGGCTGCGCCGATTGCTGCGGACCATGCTCCGTTGGCATGGTCATGCCCTCCATGGGCGTCGTCGCCTTCGTCACGGGCGCAGCCTTTTTCGCCGGAGCCTTCTTCTTGACCGTCGGCTTTTTCGCGACGCTCTTCTCTTTCGCGATTGCCTTCTTCGCCGCTGGCTTGGCCGGCATGGGCATGGTCATGCCGGGCATGTTCATCTGCGCCGCGGCGGGCGCGGAAAGGCTCGCCAGCGCAAGCGCGCTGACTGCCAGGTAATATTCAATTCTCACGATTCATCTCCAGGAAGAGGAGGCGCCGCGCTAAACGGCGCCTCCTCGCCTTTGTTCAACTAGCGGGGCTGAGCGCCGCGTTCGGCGTCATGGCCCTCGTGCATCTTGGCCATGTCCTTGCAGCAGTCCTTGCAGCAATCCATGGCCTTATGCTCGCCGGATTGGCCCATCTGCATCATGGGCATCTGGCCCTGCGCGTGCGCCGGAGCGGCGGCAGGCTGAGCGGCGACAAGCGCCGCAGCGATCAAAATCATCATGATTCAATTCTCCTGAGTTTCGAATGAAAGAATGTTCGAAGTCTCAGGAGCGTCGGGGTGGAGGGGTCGCGATTTCGGCGGGAAGCCCGTGATAGGCCCTGGGCGCCGCGAACTCGGCGATTTGCTGGCGCGGCGGCGATGTGTCGGCGGGAGACGAGGGTGCCACCGCAAGTGCCATGCACATCGCAATGCAGCAGCTCTTGCCGCCCATCTTGTCATGACCGCCCGTGCTCGCGGGCGGAGTCTGGCAATGGCCCGCTTCCATCATCTGCATGTCGTGGTGCGGCGCAGCGGCCATCGCCGCGCTCGTCATTCCCGGCGCGATCAATACCGCTAGCGCGAGAAGAACGGCGAAGACCTTTCGCGTGCTCACGAGGCGAGCGTATGGGCTCATCCGTTGACGCCTGCAATTGCTTCAAGCTCATCGATGATCGGACAGTCCGGCCGCTCATCGCCGTGGCAGCTTGCCGCCAGATGTTCCAGCGAGCGCCGCATTTCGCGAAGCTCGCGTTCCTTGCGCTTGAGCTCGGCCGCCCGTGCGAGCGCCAGCGCCTTCACATCCGAACTCAAGCGCGAGCGGTCGTTCCACAGCGCGAGCAGGGTGCGGATCTCCTCAATGGGAAAGCCCAGGTCGCGAGCGCGGCCGATGAACCGTAGCGAATGCACGTCGCGCTGGTCGTAATCGCGATAGCCTGAGTCCCGCCTTGCGGCCGGAGCGACGAGCCCGATTTTTTCATAGTGGCGGATCATCCGTCCGCTGATTCCGCTCGCCGCCGAAGCCTCGCCGATCTTCACAGCTTCACTCCGCGCAGGCGAAGCGAATTGCCGATCACCGTTACGGAGCTCAGCGACATCGCTGCTCCGGCGATGATCGGCGACAAAAGAATCCCGAACCACGGGTAGAGCACGCCCGCGGCAATCGGCACTCCGGCGGCATTGAACACGAAGGCGAAGAACAAATTCTGGCGGATATTGCGCATTACCGCTCGGCTAAGCCGTCGCGCGCGGACGATCCCCCACAGATCGCCCTTCACGAGAGTGATCGCGGCGCTTTCCATCGCCACATCCGTGCCGGTCCCCATTGCGATCCCGACGTCGGCTGCGGCGAGGGCAGGGGCGTCGTTGATCCCGTCCCCGGCCATCGCCACCCGGCGGCCCTCCTTGCGCAGCGCCTCGACCTTCGCCTGTTTCAGATCGGGAAGCACTTCTGCCATCACCTCGTCGACGCCGACACGGCGCGCGACCGCGTCAGCGGTGCGCCGGTTGTCGCCCGTCATCATGACGACCCGGACGCCCTCACGCTGAAGCTCGGCCACCGCTTCCGCGGCCGTGTCCTTGACCGGATCGGCGACGACGACGAGCCCCGCGAGCTCGCCGTCGATCGCGACGAACATCACCCCCTGGCCCTCGCTTCGGTGTGCATCGGCTTCGGCCTCGAGCGCAGCCGGATCGATTCCAAAGTTGCTCATCAGCGCAAGGTTGCCGAGCGCGACCTTCTTGCCGTCGACTGTTCCGACAACGCCCTCGCCCGTGTGCGATTCGAAGTCGCTGCTCGCCGGGAGTTCGATCCCGCGCTCTTCCGCACCCTCGACGATCGCTGCCGCGAGCGGATGCTCGCTGCCGCGTTCGAGCGCCGCCGCCAGCCGCAGCACGTGCCCTTCGTCGAACCCCTTCGCCGGTTCGACCGAAATCAGCTTCGGCTTGCCCAACGTCAGCGTGCCCGTCTTGTCGATCACCAGCGTGTCGATCTTCTCCATCAGCTCGAGCGCCTCGGCGTTCTTGATCAGCACGCCCGCCGTGGCTCCGCGCCCGGTGCCGGTCATGATCGACATTGGCGTCGCCAACCCGAGAGCACACGGGCAGGCGATGATCAGCACCGCGATGGCGTTGACGATCGCATGACTGAGCGGCGCCGTCACTCCGAAGGCGTTCCACGCGAGGAACGCGATCAGCGACACCCCGATCACGCTCGGGACGAACCAGCCGGAGACCTTGTCGGCGAGCTTCTGGATCGGCGCGCGCGAACGCTGCGCGGCGGCGACCATGCGGACGATCTGCGACAACATGGTGTCGCGGCCCACGCGCTCGGCGCGCATCAGCAGGCTGCCGGTGCCGTTGACCGTCGCCCCGGTGACTTTCGCTCCGGGCATCTTCTCGACTGGCACCGGCTCGCCGGTGATCATCGATTCATCGACCGAGCTGCGGCCTTCGAGCACCACTCCGTCGACCGGCATTTTCTCGCCCGGACGCACCCGCAGCACGTCCCCGGTGCGAACGTCGCCCAGCGGCACGTCCTCTTCGCGGCCGCCGCCGACCCGCCGCGCGGTCTTGGGCGCGAGCCCAAGCAGCGCCCGGATCGCCTTGCCGGTGGCCGCGCGGGCGCGCAGCTCGAGGACCTGCCCGAGCAGGACCAGCGTGGTGATCACCGCCGCTGCTTCGAAATATACCGGCACCAGGCCGCCCATCGTCCGGAGCGACTCCGGAAAGATTTGCGGCGCCAATGTCGCGACCAGGCTGTAGCCGTACGCAACGCCGATCCCCATGCCGATCAGGGTGAACATGTTGAGGTTCCGCGTCTTGAGCGAAGCCCACATCCGCTCGAAAAACGGCCAGCCGGCCCACAGCACCACCGGAGTCGCGAGTCCCAGCTGAATCCAGCTCGAGCGCTGCGGCGGCAGCAGCTGCCAGCCGAGCAGCTCGGGGCCCATGGTGAGGATCAGCAAGGGAATGCTCAGCGCGAGGCTCACCCAGAAGCGCCGGCTCATGTCGATCAGCTCGGGGTTGGCAGTCTCTTCCGCCGTGGGCTCAAGCGGCTCCAGCGCCATCCCGCAGATCGGGCACGACCCCGGCCCGTCGCGGCGGATCTGCGGATGCATCGGGCACGTCCAGATCGTGTTTGGCGCGACTTCCCGATGTTGCTGTGGGGCGCTTGAATGATGGTCCGCGTGGTGCGCGCAACCTTTGTGGTTTTGGCGACTCGTCATTGCCTCTCTCTGGACCTTGACATCATGTCAGGGTCAATACCTGCTAGGTGTGAGGACGCGGCGTCGGCCGTTCGACAGCCGTTGGCGGCTTGCACCGAAGGCCGACGATTTTCAGATGGCACTCGCGCGATCATTTTCTAAATGCGCACGAGACCGTGGGGCCGCAGCTCAGCCGCGGCCCGCCTTGCCCAATCCGCGCATCATCAAACGCGGTTGGGCTGCTCGACAAGCAGCAACTCGAGTCGGTGGTCTATAACTTGGCCCGCCACCTGAAGACTGCTGCAGGTTCGGCAGTTTGGGCCGCTTAAGATCACGAATGTCTGCCTTGGGTCGAAAGCGGACACGTGTGAACCGCATCAGCGGCCGGCGCAAAGTGCGCCGGCCCTAATGTTCAGCCGCGTTCGCCGGCGCGGCCCGGTGGCGGTGGAGGCGGCGGAGGCGGCGGCGGAGGCGGTGGAATCGGGCAGGTTGCACCCGCTGGAACCGTTGTTCCGTCCGGGCATACTGTTGGCGGGGGCGGAGGAGGCGGCGGGCAGGGCTGCGTCGCCGGAAGGGTCGTTCCGTCAGGGCAGGTTTGCATCGCAGGGGGCGGAGGTGTGGTCGCACAAGCCGAAAGCGCCGCGGTTGCAGCGAGAAGAAGCGCAAGCCGTCTCATTCTACTCTCCCTTCAGTTTCGAGGTTCCCAACGAAGCTTCTGCTGCAATGTTGCGTCCGGCAGCGGGTCGACACCGGCGTCTGATAGAGACGCCCCGTAATGTCCGCAATGGGTCGAAAACGGACAAAGGCGCGTGAAAGATGCCGCGCAGCGCCTTCAAGGCTTTTCGTCTCCGAGGCGAGCGTTGAGCTTCTCCAGTCGGGCCTTCAGCAAGGAGACGTTTTCGACGCTCGTGGCCTGAAGCTGTCGTAAATCTTTCTCGTCAATGTGCGTGATCTCCCCCGACTCAATGCCTTCGAGGAGTTGGACCAACCTGTCGCGTTCCTCATGCCAATTTTCAGCGCTCACGGTCCGGCTCCTACTGCACTGAAGCATAAGGGAGCCGGTTGTTTATGTCAGCAATCGGTGGAAAGCGGACAGCCGGCTATGTCTGGAACTGTTCGCGTCCGTGGCGCTGCCCACCCCCCGCGCAGGTGAAGGAGGAAATGGGACCTCCACCCGGGGCCGTGTTAACTTCGCGTTTAGCGATTCCGGTTGCCTATTGTTGGGTTTGGGTGGTTAGCTCGCGCTACTGGACACCGCCGCCACGGATGCTGCCGGCTCCTCCAGTCCACGAACCCGCCAATCGTGACGGGCGTGCGGGAATGAGGGGATGTTTCCAATGCGATTGACGCTCATCGCGGCGCTGGCCGCTACATCGCTGCTCACGCTGTCGGCGTGCAAGCAAGCGACGACAAGCGATAATTTGGCGAGTGGAAATGCGGAGTCGCCCGCAGCTGCCGCCGGCGGCATCGACGGCACGTGGAAAGCTGACCTTTCGAGCGTGCAGCTCGACCAAAAGCCCGATCAGCTGCTGCTCGAGGCGGGACAATTCTCCTGCGCCACTTGCACGCCGCCGCTCACTCTTGCTGCGGATGGTAAGTTCCATGCAGTCACCGGCCGGCCCTACGCCGATCAGATTTCAATCAATGTCGACAACGATCACGACGTCACCCGCACCAGCCAGAAGGGCGGACGTGA
>JBDTON010000036.1:0-25711 GCA_039933195.1 Sphingomicrobium sp.
CGCTCATCGAGCGATTCGAGCCGCGCGTCTGGTGGAAGCTTCGGGACCTCGTCGGTTTCGTCTTCTGCCATGCGTCTCCCCTGTGCGTCGCCCCTGCTGGAAATTGGGGCAGGCAAGGCGAGGAACATGGCGGTGAACGACCCCGCCAAGGCGCGGTCCCTTTATGAACCGGACCGACGATAGTCAACCGCGCTTCGTCCGGCTTAGCGGCAGTAATTTGGTACCGGCCCGCCCTGTCCCGAAGTCCGCCGGCGCCACACACCGTCCGTCAGCATATAAGCTTCGCCCAAGCCCACGCGCGCGAGTAGCTGGCAGCCGGCGGTGATTCCGACGTCCTGGGGCGACACGCCGCGGCTCACCGCGAACCGGCTGTAGAGCGCTCGTCGCTGAATGTTGATGCTTGCGACTTGATTCCGAACGGAGGCCGTAACGGGAGCTGCGACCCCGACGTAGCCATCGTAGCGCTCGCCGATGGCCCCTGCCGCGCGCGCCGCATCGACGGCCGGCGTCTGCGCCACCGCGGGTGCAGCGATGAGTAGAGCCGCCGCCAGGAGGATCGCTCGCATCACGGCTTCTTCGCGGGCTGTTGCGGGAAGGCCTGCGGGTTTTGGTTGATCAACTGCTCGACGTCGCGCTGCAGCCGCACCAGCACCTCCTGCTTGATGGTCACGTTTAAATTGATGTCGATCGGCTTGTCCGGCGCCTTCACCGATATGCAGCTCGACAGCGGCGCGGTGAGCAGCGCGGCGGCAAGCAGCCCTTGGCGTGATATGGTTGGTTTCATCATCTCTCTCACTTCGTTTTAGGTGGCGGGGCGACTTTGACCTGACCGGTGGGCGGAGTCTGGGTCTGCTGCTGACTCTCCTCGAGCCTCCTTACCTCGGTGGTGATCCCCGGCACGTCGTCCAGCGGACGCGGGAGCACGTCCTTGATCACCTGGCGCGGGTCGTTGAACGACTTGGCCGTCGCGACCAGCGCGCGGAACGGCCCGGTGATGTTCACATTCAGGTGAAGCGGCAGCTTGGCGAGCAGGTTGCGGATGATTCGTTGCGTCTGGTTGGTCTGCCCGAGCGCCACCCCGTCGATCGACAGCCGCGCTGCAAACTCACCGGCGAGGTCCCCGTCGAGGCGAATGATCATCGACTTGAAGCGCAGGTCCCTGAGCGCGTTAAAAGCGATGTTGCCCATCGTTCCAAGGTCGGCCTTGTTGACGACCCCATTATACGCCAGCGAGCCGCCGCCCTGACGGGAATCGAGCCGTCCGCCGACGATCCGCCCGCCGTTCTCGTCGAAGATCATCGGCAGAACGCCGTCGAAGGTCCCGGTGGCGTTGAGTTCCTTGAAGCCGAGCGTCGTAACGAACGTGCGCGCGTCCAGCCCGACGACTTCGAACGTCAGTCTTTTGGCGGTCGGCTTGGCAAAATTGAGCACCGTCTCGTCAAGGATCAAGCGGCCGCCCATGAACGGCCATTCGCCCCGTTCGACCTTCACAAGTTGATTGGGGAGTAACTGGTAGCGGATCACGCCGTTCTCGACGAGGATGCCGGGATTGATTGACCGGACTGTCAGCGCCTGCCTCGGAGGGGTCGTGAGGCCGAGCAGGTCGCTGAAGTGGATCGTACCCGCCATTCCGGTGACCGGTCCGAACGGAGCCGCCAGATCGGCGTTTGCGGTCGAAAAATCACCGGTGGACGTCACATTGCCCGAGGCGCTCCAGTCGATCCGTCCCCGCCCTCTGATCGTCCCGTTGACCAGCGCGATCACGCCTTCCGTCAGCCGCGTGAGCTCTTCCGGCTGCAAATTCGGTCCGAAGGTCACGCCCGGAACATCGAGCAAGGCGTGCCCGGCGCCAGTCGAAAGCCGGTGCTCTATCGACACGTCCGTGACCAGTGTCCCCGAATGCCCAAGAGCCCCGGTCGCGCGCACGTAATCCCCCGCCAGGGTGAACCGAACATTGTCGCTCTTCAACGGATAGAAGCGCGGGTTTGGATCACGATCGGAGACCGTGAGAAGGCTGTTCACGCTGAGCGCGCTCTTGCGAAACAGCCAAGACCCCGAACCTTCGCTGAGCAGCAGCGGGACGTTGCCAATGGTTGACGTGGCGCCGCTGAACGTCCCGCTGGCGCCCCCGCTGACGAACGCTCCGTTCAGACGGGCAGCGTCCAATAGGATCGGCGAGCTGGGCTTGCCGAAACGCATCCCCAGCCGGTTCATCGCGAAGGCTTTGCCGATGATCTGACCGCCCGCGGCGGCGAGATGCAGGGGCGAGTTACCGAGCTGCCCGTTGAGCACCGGGCCGCTGAAGCGCGCGCTGGCCAGCACCGGGCCGTTCGGCTGCTTCGATACGATCGCCGGACCGATCGGGCAAATCGGCAGCCGCGCAGGGCCGAGCTGAAGCGTGCTCATCTGGAACGAATTCCAGCTGACGATCGCGCAGGCGGTGCCGAAGGCAAAGCTGCCGCCGCGGCCGATCCGTCCCTGGATCGGCAGGCGAAGCGCCTGCACGCGGCCGTTGGGGAACGGCCCGTCAAGCTGGGCGAGTGTGCTGAGCGCGGTCGATCCGCCCGGCCCCGGGCCGAAGCGGATCGGACTCAATGCAAGCCGCTGCCCGTTGGCCGCATAAGCGGCGAGCTCGGCGACCCCGCTCATGGGCGCTCCTGGAGCCGGCTGCCGAAGGCCAACTCGCCCGTTCGGCAACCCTCCCCCACCCATCTGGATATTGCTGTCGATCCTGAGCCCAGCTGCGGGCCAGTAATAGGTCACGCCGCTGCCGCCGGAAATTTGCACGCTGGCGCCGTTCGGCCCCACGATGTTCGCATCGGTAATCCGCGCCGCGCCGCCGCCCGAAAAGTTCACGACCCGGATTTTCCCGGCAACGTTGAAGTTGCGCGCAGTGCGGCTGATCGCACCACCGATGCTGGTCGCGACCGGTCCGATTGGGGTCTTGGCCGCGGCGGCGAGCGGCCCCCTCACGGCGGCGAGCATCGCCGGGTCGAGCGCCGCGCTCTCCGCTGCATAGTCGCCGACGAGGTGGAACGTGCCCGAGCGGATGCCGAGGTGATATCCGCCGGCGAGCCGCGTTCGATCGGCGTAGATCGTCGCCATCCGCGACTTTTGGCCGGCGAGCTTCACCCGGCCGGAGATGTCGTTAAGCGCGCCTTTGTAACTGATCTCGCCGACGAAGGCGGCGAGGCCGTTCGCTCCGGCGGTCAGCGTCCGGATGGCCATGCGGCCGTGCCCGTCGACGCGCGTAAGCGCCTCGTTGAAGGTGGTGCGGGAGTCGAACCGCGGAGATGCCACGTCGAAACGGCTCAAGGGACAGGTGAAACGATCGAGCGAGACCGGCCCGTCGGTCTGCGGCCGCCGCGCAACGACGGACACCGCAACATTAGCGCGGAGGTTGTATGCGGCGCAGCGGCCGGGGATCAAATGCGGGCTGGCGATCGCCATGCGCCCCTTGAAGCCCCCGCTGAGCCTGCCCGAGCCTCGCAGCGCGGCTCCCACCGGGCCGAACGGAGTCGCGAGCGAAATGCTGCTGTCGGCGACGTCGAGCACGAAGTTGGGAAGCTCAAACGCCTTGTTGGTGGGTGGCGGCAGGAGCCGATCGATCTGCCCCCAGCTCACCTTTCCGCGAATCAGCCGGCCGCGCAGCCGGACACCGCGCGCGAACACCCGATAGACCTCGAAGCTGCCGTCCCATTTCAGCCGCATCTGGATGATCGCGTGTCGCGCCACGAGGTCCGGGCGCTCCGGATCGCCGATGACCAGATTGCTGACCTCCTGGGTTCGGAAACCGACCCGATCGAGGTGATAGCTCGCGCTAACTCCGCGCCGTTCGAACTCGCCCTTCAGATAGTGCGTGGCGATCGGCCGCCGCTCGACCCAGACGCCGGCGATCGCAATCGCCAGCAGCGCGAGCGGGCCGAGCGCGGCGAACATGGCGATCCGGCCCCAGCGCGGACCGCGCCGGACGATGATCCTCGGCTCATCAGTCGACCGTTCCGCCATGGGCTCTACAAACCCGATTGGGCGATGACCGTTCCACCCGCGGCATGACCAGAGGCTTGCGCTCGCCGAGCCGTGCTCTACGCTTGCCGACGCTCGGGTCTCGCGCAAGGGGCGCCATGAACGAGCACGCCAGCAGAGTGCCGGATCGCGACCAGGCAGGCCACCGAACGCGCCTGCGCAAGCGGCTGCTCGATGCTGGGCCGGAAGGATTTCACGACTACGAGCTCGTCGAATATCTGCTGGCGCTCACCATCCCCCGGGTCGACACCAAGCCGCTCGCCAAACGACTGATCCACGATTTCGGCGGAATCGGGGCGTTACTTTCGGCGAGCGCCGATATGTTGCGCCGAGAAGGGCTGACCGACGCCACGATTGCGGCGCTCAAGATCGCCCAAGCCGCCGCTCTGAGGCTGCTAGAAACGCGAATCGAGAACACACCCCTGCTGTCGAGCTGGGACGCCCTTGGCGATTACCTTCACGCGCAGATGGCGCATTCGCGCGTCGAGGAAGTGCGCATCCTCTTCCTCAACGCCAAGAACAGGCTGATCGCCAACGAGGCTCTGTGGCAGGGCTCGGTCGACGAAGCTTCGGTCCACGTCCGCGAAGTGATCGCGCGCGCCATTGCACTCGGCGCCACCGCGCTGATCATCGTCCACAACCACCCGAGCGGCGATCCCACACCGTCGAAGCAGGACATCCGCCTGACCCGCGATCTGGTTGAGGCGGGGCGCCACATGAAAGTGACAGTGCACGACCATGTGATCGTCGGCGCTTCGGGGCGCACCAGCATGCGGGCGATGGGGCTGATTTGAAGCATCCGGGCGGCTCTGCTAGCCGCCGTGGTCATGGTTCCCCGCTATTCCCGCCCGGAGATGACGGCCATCTGGTCGGGCGAGAACCGCTATCGCATCTGGTGGCAGATCGAGGTGTTCGCGGCCGAGGCAATGGGCAGGATCGGGATGATCCCGGCCGAGGACGCGGCGAAGATCCGCGCGGCTTACGACAACAATGCGTTGGGCGAGATCGACATCGAGGCGATCGACGCGGTCGAGGCGGTGACCAAGCATGACGTGATCGCCTTTTTAACCTGGGCTGGTGAGAAGCTCGGGCCGGAGCGGCGCTGGCTTCACCAGGGCATGACCAGCTCCGACGTGCTCGACACCGCTCTAGCGGTTCAATTGAAACAGGCGGCGGACCTGCTGATCCGCGACCTCGACGAATTACTGGCAGTGCTGAAGCGCCGAGCATTCGAGCACAAGACGACTCCGACCATCGGACGCAGCCACGGCATCCACGCCGAGCCGACCACGTTCGGGCTCAAGCTCGCGCAGGCCTATGCCGAGTTTGAGCGTAACCGCGATCGCCTGGTCGCTGCCCGAGATGGGGTTGCGACCTGCGCCATTTCCGGGGCCGTGGGCACATTCGCTAACGTGCCAGCGGAAGTTGAGGAGCATGTGGCTTCGGAGCTCGGGCTCACTGCGGAACCCGTCTCGACCCAGATCATCCCCCGCGACCGCCACGCGATGTTCTTCGCGACCCTCGGCGTCATCGCCTCGTCCATCGAGCGCCTCGCCACCGAGATCCGCCACCTCCAGCGCACCGAAGTGCTGGAGGCGGAGGAATATTTCTCGCCGGGGCAGAAGGGCAGCTCGGCGATGCCGCACAAGCGCAACCCCGTCCTGACCGAGAACTTGACCGGTCTCGCGCGCGTGGTCCGCGGCTACGTCACGCCCGCGCTCGAAGATGTGGCGCTGTGGCACGAACGAGACATCTCCCACTCCTCGGTCGAGCGGTTCATCGGCCCCGACGCGGCCATCACCCTCGACTTCGCGCTCGCGCGGCTGACGGGCGTCATCGACAAGCTGCTCGTCTATCCGGAGCGGATGCGGAAGAACCTCGACCGCATGGCCGGTCTCATCCACTCGCAGCGCGTGCTCCTGGCGCTGACTCAGGCCGGCCTCAGCCGCGAGGAGGCCTATGCGCTGGTTCAGCGGAGCGCGATGAAGGTCTGGCAATCGGACGGGCAGCTTTCGCTGCTTGACCTGCTCAAAGAGGATGCGGCCGTGTCACAGCGCCTGACCGCCGAGCAGATCGATGCGCTGTTCGACCTCGGCTACCACTTCAAGCACGTCGATACGATTTTCGGCCGGGTGTTCGGCCGTTCCTTATAACCGGTTCATGGAGCACAATTTTTCACGTGCGCGGAGCGAATTGGCAGCTATTGTGCGCTGCGGGATCGCGTAGCCGGGGGCCGATGGAGACCGTACAGGAACGTCAATCAGAATATGCGGCCGAGCCGCGGTCGGGCATGGACGCGGCGGTTCAGGCCGGGGCCTTTCTGCTTGAGCTGTCGCTCGATTGGATCGTCCTTCGAGCGTCGGAGAACGTGCACGGCATGCTCGGCGAATCGCACGTCACGCTCATCGACGCGCCTCTCGGGCGCTTCGTCCACTCCCAGGCTCTGCACGATCTCAGAAACCTGTTTTCCAGATTGAGCGGAACGACGGGAATCGCCCGCGCCTACCGTGTGCGGCTGACCAGCGATCCCGATCTCGTCGACATCGCGTTCCAGCTGACCAACGGCCGCGTGATCCTTGAGGCTGTGCCGAGCTCCGATGAGGCCTTCGGCACGTTCTTCGGCACCGTTGGCGGCCTCATTGCCGGTCTATCGGGCAGCAGCAGCCAAGCATTGCTCAACGCAGGCGCGCGCCGCATGCGAGCGCTGACAGCGTTCGACCGAGTGACCTTGCTGCTCGGCGATTCAAAAGCCACGAGCAGCCGCAGCGGCGTGCCCTTTAGCGCCGGAGCCAATGCATCGCTCAGCGACGATTTCCCCGCTCTAGTGCCCGATGGCGCAGCCCGGCCGGTGCCTCTATTCCCGAGGCGCGAAAATGACCGAGCGGCCGCGACGGCACTCCTCCGCGCCCCTTCCGAGAGCCAGAAAGCCGAGCTCGCCGAGCGCGGGTTTTCGTCCACAATGCGCGTTCCGATCGTGCTCGATGGCGAGACGGTAGGCGAATTCCGCCTCGCACACACGACGCCGCGCGTTCCGAGTCTTGAACTACACGCCGCGGCCGAGTTGTTCGCCCAGCTCTTCGCGATGCGGCTCCAGATAGACCGTCTGAATACCCGCTAATCGGCCCTTGCAATTTACAGAACTCGGCTGATGCGTGGCTCGATCAGGTGCCGCAGTGACCGGGCTTCATTGCAACTCAGGCGCTGCGCCGAGCGGCCTAGGCGCCAAGAAACTCCCGGACGCGGCTGAAGAAGCTCTTCGCCGCGGGGCTTTCGTCGCCGGTTTCGGTCTCGCGGAATTCTTGGAGCAGTTTCTTCTGCTTGGCGCTCATCCGGGTCGGCGTCTCGACGAGGATCCGGGCGACAACGTCGCCGCGGCCGCGGCCGTTCAGAACGCTCATCCCAGCGCCGCGGTGGCGCAACTGCTCGCCCGACTGCACGCCGGCCGGAAGCTTGATGTCGACCTGCGTGCCGTCCAGTCCCGGCAAACCGATCGAGCCGCCGAGCGCCGCCGTGGTGAAGCTGATCGGGCATTCGGCGATGAGGGTCGTGCCCTCGCGCGTGTAAATCGGATGCCGTTTCATGTGGACAAACAGATAAAGATCTCCGCTGGCGGCGCCGCGAACGCCTGCCTCGCCCTCCCCGGCAACGCGGATGCGGGTGCCTTCGTCGACTCCGGCGGGTATTTTCACCGACAGCTTGCGCTGAATGAGCACGCGGCCTTCGCCGTGGCAGTTCGCGCAAGGGTCGGTGATCACTTCACCGCTCCCGCGGCAAGTCGGACAGCCGCGCTCGACGACGAAAAAGCCCTGCTGCGCGCGAACCTTGCCCATTCCGCCACAGGTCGAACAGGTTTTTGCGCAATCGTCCGAGCGCGTGCACCCGCGCCGGTGGCAGACCTCGCAGCCGGCATGCGCTTCGATGGTGATGGACTTTTCTATCCCAGTGAACGCTTCCTCGAGGCTGAGCTCCAAATCGTACCGCAGGTCGGCGCCGCGCGCGGCATTCTGGCGCGCGCCGCGCGGGTCCATGAACTCGCCAAAGATGGTCGAAAAAATGTCGGAAAAGCCTTCAAAGCCGCCGCTTCCGAACGGGTCCTGGCCGCCACCGTTCTGAAAGGCCGACTTGCCGAACCGGTCGTAAGCGGCGCGCTTCTGCGGGTCCTTGAGCACGTCATAGGCTTCGTTGATCGCCTTGAACTGCGCTTCGGATTCCTTGCAGCCGTTCTTCGTGTCGGGATGGCATTCCTTGGCAAGGCGGCGGTAAGCGGCCTTGATCGCCGCCTCATCCGCTCCCCGCGAAACGCCCAGCAGATCATAATAGTCCTGCTCGACCATCAGCCCTCCCCGCTACGCCCTACAGGATGCGGCGCCGCCCCTGACAAGGTGGCGCCGCCGCACCGAATCATCAGCCCTTGTTCTCTTCGTCGACTTCGGAGAACTCGGCATCGACGACTTCTTCCTGCGGCTGCTCCTCGGCGGGACCCGACGTGTCCGCATCCGGTCCGGCGGCAGCCTCGGTCTCAGCCTGCTGAGCTTTGTACATTGCCTCACCGAGCTTCATCGCCGCCTGGGTCAGCGCAGCGGTCTTTTGCTGCATCTCGTCGGCGTCGCCGCTCTCGACCGCCGCTTTCGCTTCCGAAAGCGCCGTCTCTATCTCGGTCTTCACGTCGGCCGACACTTTGTCGCCGAATTCGGCGAGTTGGCGCTCGGTGGAATGGATCAAGCTCTCGGCATTGTTCTTCGCCTCGGCCGCGGCCCGCCGCTTCTTGTCCTCCTCCGCGAACTGCTCGGCTTCCTTGACCATCTTCTCGATGTCGGTATCGGCGAGACCGCCCGAGGCCTGGATCCGGATCTGCTGCTCCTTGCCGGTGCCTTTGTCCTTCGCCGACACGTTGACGATGCCGTTGGCATCGATGTCGAAGGTGACCTCAATCTGCGGGACTCCGCGCGGCGCCGGCGGGATCCCGACCAAGTCAAACTGGCCGAGAATCTTGTTGTCGCCGGCCATCTCGCGCTCGCCCTGGAAGACGCGGATGGTCACCGCATTCTGATTGTCCTCGGCGGTCGAGAAAACTTGGCTCTTCTTCGTCGGGATGGTGGTGTTGCGGTCGATCATCCGGGTGAACACGCCGCCCAGAGTCTCGATCCCCAGCGAAAGCGGAGTCACGTCGAGCAGGAGAACATCCTTGACGTCGCCCTGCAAAACGCCGGCCTGGATCGCCGCGCCCATCGCTACGACCTCGTCCGGATTGACTCCGGTGTGCGGCTCGCGGCCGAAGAATTCCGCCACTCGCTCGCGCACCCGCGGCATTCGGGTCATTCCGCCGACAAGCACGACGTCGGCAATGTCCTTCGCCTCGAGACCGGCATCCTTGAGCGCCTTCTTGCACGGCTCGATCGTCCGCTCGATCAGATCGTCGACGAGCTTCTCAAGGTCCGAGCGGCTGATCGTCTCGACGAGGTGCAGCGGAGTTGTCGTCCCGCCTTCCATGCGCGCGGTGATGAACGGCTGGTTGATCTCAGTCGTCGCGGCGGACGACAGCTCGATCTTGGCTTTCTCAGCAGCTTCCTTGAGTCGCTGCAGCGCCAGCCGGTCGGTACGAAGGTCGATATTCTCCTTCGCCTTGAACTTGTCGGCGAGCCAGTTGACGATCCGAGCATCGAAGTCCTCGCCTCCGAGGAAAGTGTCGCCGTTGGTCGACTTCACCTCGAAGACGCCATCGCCGATCTCAAGCGTCGAAATGTCGAAAGTGCCGCCGCCAAGATCGTAGACGGCGATGGTCTTGCCCTCTTCCTTCTCGAGCCCGTAGGCGAGCGCGGCCGCCGTCGGCTCGTTGATGATGCGCAGCACTTCCAGGCCGGCGATCTGGCCGGCGTCCTTGGTCGCCTGGCGCTGCGCGTCGTTGAAGTAGGCTGGAACAGTGATCACCGCCTGAGTGACGGTCTCTCCGAGATAGGCCTCGGCGGTTTCCTTCATCTTCTGGAGGATGAACGCGGAAACTTGCGACGGGCTGTAATCCTTGCTTCCCGCCTGGACCCACGCGTCGCCGTTCGATCCCTTGACGATTTTGTAGGGGACGAGCTCCGTGTCCTTCTTGGTGATCGGATCGTCGAAGCGGCGGCCGATCAGGCGCTTCACCGCGAAAATGGTGTTGTCCGGATTGGTGACCGCCTGGCGCTTGGCCGGCTGGCCGATGAGCCGTTCGCCATCCTTCGTGAAAGCGACGACCGAAGGCGTCGTTCGCGTGCCTTCTGAATTCTCGATGACCTTGGGTTTGCCGCCTTCCATCACGGCAACGCAGCTGTTGGTCGTGCCCAAGTCGATCCCGATGACCTTGGCCATGTCTGATCCTCTTCTTAGCCCCTCGTCCGGCCCCCGTGAGGCAGCCGGATTGTTGATTTCCTTCGAGGATATAGGTGGCGCGGAACCGACGACAAGGAGCGGAGCAGCAGAGACTTACCGCCCCTCAGGGCATGGCCATGCCGCCGTTCACGTGCAGGGTTTGCCCGGTGACGTAACCGGCCTCGCGGCTGGCGAGGTACACAGCGGCAGCGCCGATGTCGTCGCCGCTGCCCATATGGCCGATCGGAATGCGCGCCAGGATGCCTTCGCGTTGCTGTTCGTTCAGCGCATCGGTCATCGCCGACGTCATGAAGCCAGGAGCGATCGCGTTGACCGTGATTCCGCGGCTCGCGAGCTCCTGCGCAACGGTTTTTGTTATGCCGATCAAGGCCGCCTTGGACGCGACGTAGTTCGCCTGTCCCGGATTGCCGGTGACCGCGACAACGGAGGTGACTGAAATGATCCGCCCGAAGCGCGCTTTCATCATCGGTCTCGCAGCCGCTCGCATCAGCCGGAATGCGGCCTCGAGATTGATCCGGATGACGTCCCCGAATTCCTCGTCTTTCATCCGAATCAGCAGGTTGTCACGCGTAACTCCGGCATTGTTGACGAGGATGTCGAGCTTGCCGCCGAGCGCTTCGACAGCCTGCGGCACGAGCTGATCCACCGCGGCGCCGTCCGACAGGTTACACGGCAGTGCGAGATGGTCGCCGCCGAGCGTTGCGCGGAAGTTCTCGAGCTTTTCGACATTGCTCCCGGAAACGGCGAGCCGGGCCCCCTGCGCCGCCAGGGCCCCCGCAATCGCGCTCCCCAGACCGCCCGAAGCGCCGGTCACGAGCGCGGTCATTCCCCTCAGGTCGAACATCACGCGATCTCCCTCGCCAGCAGCTCGACATCCTCGATCGTGACGATGCTCCTCACTCTAGCGTCTGGAGCGATTCGCTTGACCATCGATCCCAGGACCTTGCCGCCGAGCTCGACGAACTCCGCCACACCCGCATCGACCATGTTGGCGATGCTCTCGCGCCAGCGCACCATCCCAGTGACCTGCTCGACGAGCTGGTTGCGGATCGTGTCGGGATCGGTTTCCGCTTGCGCGGTGACGTTGGCGTAAAGCGGCACGGCAGGCGCTTCGACGACGACATAGCCAAGCGCATCACGCATTGCTTCGGCAGCCGGTTGCATCAGCAGGCAGTGGAATGGCGCGGAGACTGGCAGCAGCACGGCGCGCTTCGCGCCCATATCCTTCGCCATCCCGACCGCGCGATCGATGGCGCCCTTGTGGCCCGACAGGACGACTTGCGTCGGATCATTGTCGTTGGCGACGGCGCAAACTTCGCCCTGGGCCGCCGCGTCGGCGATTCTCTGCGCGAGCGCGAGGTCCGCACCGAGTAGGGCCGCCATCGCGCCCTCGCCGACCGGCACTGCCCGCTGCATCGCCTGACCGCGCAACTTCAGCAGCTTTGCAGTCGTGGGCAGGTCGACCGAGTCCGCCGCGCACAGTGCCGAATATTCGCCGAGGCTGTGTCCGGCGACGAAGTTTGCAGCCTTCCGGAGATCGATACCGCCATCCTTCGTCAGCGCGCGAAACACGGCCAGCGAATAGACCATGATCGCCGGCTGCGCATTTTCGGTCAGCTTGAGCACGTCGTCCGGCCCTTCGCGCATCAGCCGGAACAGGCTTTGGCCGAGGGCCTCGTCGACCTCGTCGAACACGTCCTGAGCGGTGCGGCTCGCCTCGGCCAGCGCGGCCCCCATGCCAACGGCCTGGCTGCCCTGCCCGGGAAAAAGGAATGCGCGCATGGAATTCCCCTGCCTGTCGCGGCGCGGTTAAGCGCGGCCGTCTGGATTGCCAACCCCGCCGGGGAGTGCGAAGCGCGGTAGATGTCCGAACAAGCCGCCGTGGTCGACATCCAACCGGAGCCCACCTCGCGGATGCTAGGCAAATGGATGAGCGCGGCGATGGTCGTCGGCTCGATGGTCGGCTCGGGCATCTATCTCTTGCCCACGACGCTCGCGCCGTACGGCATGAACCTCGTCGCCGCCTTCTTGCTGACGGGTTTCGGCACAATGTGTCTTGCTTTCGCCCTTGCCCGGCTAGCAGCGCGGATTCCGGGAGGGCCGTTCCTCTATTGCGAGCGCGCTTTCGGCGAGAAGACCGCCTTTGTCACATTGTGGTGCTACACCTTCTCCCAGATTACCGGCGTCGCGGGCGTTTCCGTCGCCGTCGCCGGTGCGCTCGGCCACGTATATCCGGCCGTCGTCTCCGGACCCGGATTGATTGCGGTGGCGCTCGGGTCGATCGCCTTGCTGCTGCTCGTAAACTTGCGCGGGGCGCGCTCGGCCGGAGCGCTGCAGATCGTCACCGTCCTCATCAAGCTATTGCCGCTCATCGCCGTCATGGTGCTGGTTCTGGCGCGATTCGGCGGCGGACAACGCCTCGAGCCGCTGGCTCCGGTTCCAGTCAGCCTCGCGGGAGTGACCGCAGCGGCAGCGCTTATCCTGTTCTCGCTGACCGGATTTGAGGGCGCGGCGATGACGGCGAGGGTCACGCGCAATTCGACGACGACGGTTCCACGCGCGACGATTCTCGGCACCGGATTCACCGCCATCGTCTATTTGCTCGCGACGGTTGCAGCGCTGATGCTCCTCCCCAGCGCGGTCGCGGCGAGGAGCGGCGCGCCGTTCGCCGATGCGATTGCGCCGCTGCTCGGCCAGGTCGCCGGCATCTTCGTGGCCTTGATCGCAGCCGTCAGCGCCTTCGGCACGGCCAACTCCTTGTTGTTGATGGCCGCCGAGACGGCTCGGACGATGGGCGAGGCCGGCGACCTTCCACCGGTCTTCGCGCGCGCCAACAAACTCGGCGCTCCGGCCGGTTCGCTGCTGATCTGCTCGGCAGCCGCGGCACTGCTGGTTCTTGCCAGCTCATCGAAGAATTTCGTCAGCGTCTACGTCTTCATCACCCTTGTTTCGACGGTGCTCGCACTGGTCCTCTACATCGTCTGCGCGGCAGCCGCGCTGAAGCTGCGAATGGGGGGCAAATGGACCATCCTCATCGCGATCGGCGTCGTCTATTCGATCGCCATGTTCGTCGGATCAGGGTCGGAGGTGCTGCTGTGGGGGGCCGCCGTGGCCATAGCCGGCCTGCCCGTGCGCGCTATCTCGCGTTGGCTAAACGGCTCCAGCCGGGCGGCGGCGGCGAGTCCAGCCGCGCCTCCGGGATCATCCGCCTGAGCTTCCGCGCGAAGCTCCTTAGACACACCTCGCTCGTGCCGAGCGGGCCCGCCACGTAAGTTGGCGACTGCATGCCCAGCTGCACCCGGGTGATCAACTCCGTGTCCTCGGCATTGACCCGCCGGTTGATGCGCCAGTTGAGGTGCCGCGCCGCCTTCATCTCGCGCCGCCCGTCGGGAAGCGCGTAGCTGATCTCGCGGATCACGGTCTCGGTCCCGCTCACCGGCAGGAATTGCATGAAATCGACCTGGTCCGGGTAGATGTCGAAGGCGACATTGGGAAACAGCTTGTAATAGAGCCACTTGCGCTGGTGGTTTTGAGGCAGGTGCTCGACGCTCGGCAGCAGGCGCTGGTATGCGCGCTCCGATGGATTGGCCGACTCTTTTTCGACCAGGTCGCCTTCCATCCGATCGACATGGTCCTGCGCTTCGATTCGGTAATTGCGCCCGAACAGCCGGGTCAGCCCGGGGTGCCCGACGGGAATGTGCAGATGGTCCGAATAATTGTCCGCGATGGTCTTCCAGTTGAGCGGCCGCGGGCGGAGCGTGATTCGGCCGATCGTCCGCAGCTCCTCGAATCGATAGGGCGCGATCTCGTGATCATAGGGCCCCATCATTTCGGCGACCGTCAGAGCACCGGGCTCGAGCGTGACGAACAGGAACCCGCGCCAATTCTCGAGCGCGACCGGGAAGAGGCCGTGGTCCTCGGTCCTTAGGCCGGGATATTCCTGCCGATGCGGAACCCCGACCAGCCGCCCGTCGCGCGCATAGCTCCAGGCATGATAGGGGCAGGTCAGCACCTTGGCACAGCCGCCGGTCCCGTCGACCAGCCGCGAGCCGCGGTGGCGACACACGTTCGAGAAGGCCCGCACGGCGTCGTCGTCGCCACGGATCACGATCACGCTTTCGCCGAGATACTCGAGGCTGCGCCAGTCGCCGGGTTGCGGAATTTCGTTCTCGTGGCAGACCACTTGCGGCGCAGCACGCAGAAATGCCGTCTTCTCCGCCTCGAAGAATTCCGCATCGTGATAGAGCCACCCCGGCAGGCTCATGTTGTCGAGCGCGTCGGCGGCGGATTTGATTGATTCCAGATGCGTAGCCACACACATGCACTTGCCATTTTGGGCCTTTTGCGGCAATGGTGCGCCCTGATGGGGTGCGAGCCGGTCTCGCGCCCCAGTGTTTTTTGGAAGACAGCCGGAGGGGCGCGCCACTGGGGCGCGTCAGCGATCGGCCAAAAGAGAGACGAAGCATGCCGCTCTACGAGCATGTTTTCCTCGCGCGTCAGGACCTCGCTCAGGCCCAGGTCGATGCGCTCGCGGAAAACGCCACCAAGATCATCACCGACAATGGCGGCAAGATCGCCAGAACAGAAACCTGGGGCCTGCGCTCCCTGGCCTACCGGATCGCCAAGAACCGCAAGGCGCATTACGTCGCTCTGGACATCGATGCGCCGCCCGCGGCGATCGCCGAGCTCGAGCGTCAGTCGAACATCAATGAGGACGTGATCCGCTTCCTCACTATCCGCGTCGACGAGCATGAAAAGGGCCCGTCCGCGATGATGCGGCGCGGCGATAAGGAGCGCTCGCGCTCCGACCGTGGAGACCGCGGCGACCGCACCGAGTTCCGCGCCCGCGAAGAGGAGGTCGAATAATGGCCCGCGCATTCTTCCGCCGCCGCAAGTCCTGCCCCTTCTCGGGCAAGGACGCGCCGAAGATCGATTACAAGGATGTGCGCCTGCTTCAGGGCTTCATCTCCGAGCGGGGCAAGATCGTACCGTCACGGATCACAGCGGTCTCTTCCAAGAAGCAACGCGAGCTGGCGCGGGCGATTAAGCGCGCTCGCCATATCGGCCTGCTTCCCTACCTCGTGAAATAAGGAGCGCTCGACATGGAAATCATTCTGCTTGAGCGCGTCGAGAAACTGGGCGCCATCGGCGACGTGGTAAAGGTCAAGGACGGGTTCGCCCGCAATTACCTTCTCCCGAACAAGAAGGCGCTGCGCGCCAACGAGAGCAACCGCAAGCTCTTCGAAGCGAACCGCGCGCGGATCGAGGAAGACAATGCCCACCGCCGCTCGGACGCCGAGAAGGCATCAAAGGGCGTCGACGGTAAGTCGGTCCAGCTTATCCGGCAGGCGTCGAACACGGGCCAGCTCTACGGCTCGGTCAGCGCTCGCGATATCGCCGAAGCGCTCGAAGGTGTCGGCGCGCATATCGCCAAGAGTCAGGTGGTGCTCGACCGGCCGATCAAGGCGATCGGTCTTCACGAAGTCAGAATCGCGCTTCATCCCGAGGTTGCGGTGACCGTGAAGGTTAACGTTGCCCGGTCACCGGAAGAAGCGGATCTGCAGGCGCAGGGCATCGACGTGCTCCAGCAGATGTTCGAGGGCGAGGCGGCTCCGGCAGCACCCGAAGAGCTCGAGCCGATCGGTGGGGACGTCGCCGAGAGTGCCGAAGTAGCCCCCGAAGCTGCGGAGGAAGCCGCGGCCGAAGGCGCGGGCGAAGAGGCCTGACCAAAAACCCGCCCTCGCGCCATGAGTCGAGGGGGACGCGCACAGCGAGGTGGCGTGGCTAGCCCCCGCTTCCTCTATGCGGGCTCTTTAGCGAGGAACGCCGTCTCCCGCTCAATCCAATGCGCAAAGCTTGGCCGCGACAGGATCGAATTGAGATAAGCAACGGTGCGCGGGTACCTGCTCGAATCAACCTTCGTGTTGGTATGCTGGAAATTGACGAAGGGGCTAGCGACGGCGATGTCGGCGAGGGTAATCCGGTCGCCGACAAGAAACTCGCCTAAGTCGGGCACCGTCCGCTCGAGATAATCCAGCATCGGCGGCAGGTCGTCGCGCTCGCAAGCTCTTGCCGCCTCTTCATCCCCTTCTCGGCCCATGAACCGCGGAGCGACAATCCGGTTGAAGAAGATCTTGCCCACCGCGGCACAAGCGATCGTGTCGGCGAATTCCTCGAACCAGATGGTCTTGCCACGAAGCGCCGGCTCGCTCGGAATTAGCGGCGGTTGGGGGGACTTCGCCTCGAGATAATGGATGATCGCGCTCGAATCGGCGAGCGTGTAATCCCCGTCCCGGAACGCCGGCATCTTCCGGAATGGGCTAGCTTCCAGATATTGTGGACTATGATTGGGAAAGCCCGTCGGTTGAAGTTCCAGATCGATGCCTTTCTCGCCCGCATAGGCAAGAACTTTTCGGACAAACGGCGACAGCGAGGAACCATAGAGTATCATGGACGAACCCCTCCGTTGAGCGGCGAGCGGCGGAGACTTGCGCGCCCTCGCCCCCTTGATCGCCGGAACTGAATAGGAGACGACCCCATGCGCAGCAACAGCGGCACGGACAAATCCCGCAACGACATGGGCGACCCAACGATACCCGACCGCACCGAACAACGGACCAAAGCGTTGCACCGATCACACAGGTCAGAGGCGGAGGCGCCAGCCGACCACCGCATGGGCCGTAAGGACTAACCTCGTCAGCGGATGCGATAATAATTCGCGATCCGGTCGAGGGCGATGGTCAGCACCAGCTTGCCTGCCCTCGCCGGCCAGCCAAGTGCGCTTTCCGCCTCGCGCATGCCCTCCCCTGCGCAGACAACGCGCCAGAGGATGTCGGTGAGCCCCGGGCCGGCGGTCGCGACGGCGTCGTCGAAGCGGCGACGCGCGTCCATTTGCGCTCCACCAAGATCTGGTTCAGGGGCCGAGCCCCCGCGACCGCGCCCGACCGGTGCTGCATTCCATGCCATTGTGACCCGCGGCGCGAACTGCGCGCGTTCCCAGTCGTTGCGCAGCCGCTCCCCAGCGTCGTACTGACGCTGAGTCACGAACCCCCGGGCCAACAGCCAACCGAGCGGCGATTCCGCCCCGTTTACGGTTACAGAGCGGACTGGACGGACACCCGCGGCCGACTGCGCGGCCGTGACCCCGGACTCGATCGAGCGCTCGCTAAGCAAGCGCGGCTGCGGCCTCGTCCCCATGTTTCTCCTCTTTCCGAATCGAAATTGAACTTGCCACATTGGCAAATATGTAGGACAGTAGAAAAACCGAATTGGTTCGCATTGGGGTCTTGAAGCTGTGATCACACGCATCCGGGAGGTTCGCCGCGCGCGCGGTATGACACTCGACGACATCGCTCGCCGGTGCGAGCCCCCAACTACGCCACAAACGATTGGCCGGCTCGAAACGGGGACCCGCACGGTTTCCGTCGGCTGGCTGAACCGGATTGCCAGCGCGCTCGGCGTCGAAGCACAGGATCTGGTCCAGGGTGGAGAGACCGCGGAGCTGAAAGTCGCTGCCCTGCTTGGGCCAGGCGGCGCGATCGCCCCTAAGCGAGCCGCGATCGTCGTTCCGCCCCGGATCGATGAAGGCCAAATCGCGGTGATCGTGAATGCTAGTGTCGGCGACTATCGTTCGGGTGACGAGATTTGGTGCGACGCACTGCGCCCGCAGAATTTCGCAACCGCGCTTAACCGGGACATTCTGGTACCGCGGCCGGCCGGCCGCTTCCTGTTCGGCCGCTTGATCGATCGCTCCGACGACAAGCTCCAATTGCTACCGCCAGGCGCCGGGGCGAGACAGCAGATTGTCGCCAATCCTCCGTGGATCGCCGTTGCAAGCAAACTGGTGCGGAGTTTGTAAGTTCTCATGACAGCCGGTGAGTATGTTGCCGCTTTCGCCTCTATCATCCTCGCTTTGGCGGTGACGGACTTAGCGACGAGCATGCATCGGCTGTTGCGCGCCCGCGCGCGGGTCCGCTGGCACTGGCTCACCTTGGCGGTGGCCCTGCTAATCCTGATGGGCACGGTTCAGTTCTGGTGGGTGTTTTTCGACGTATTGAGGTCCAGCAGTGCGTTCGTCCTCGGCCGTTTCATCCCAGATTTCGTCACTCTCCTGCTGCTGTTCTTCATCGCCAGCGCCGCTCTGCCGGACGAAGTTCCGGCTGAAGGACTAAATTTGGATATCTACTACTTCGAAAACCGCACGTATTTCTGGAGCCTGTTCTTGCTTCTCGCGGTCAGTACGAGCGTGTCGGCAGTCCTCCGTCGGATCACGCCAGCCACGACGATCGCGGACATCACTCGGTGGATCTTGGCGGGGGGAAATCTGACGCTTGTGGTCTTTGCGGCGGTGCTTATCGCGACAGCAAGGCGCTGGGTTCACGCAACGTTGGTCCTCTTCATGCTGGCCGTGCTCCTCTGGCAATGGGTGGCGTTAACCATCGCTGGATAGCATCGCGACGTGCCGGCCGCGGAGAGGACTGGTGGGCGGTGACGGGCTCGAACCGCCGACCCTCTCGGTGTAAACGAGATGCTCTACCAGCTGAGCTAACCGCCCTAAGCTAGGGCCGTGCCACGCCCGGTCGGCGGCGGCAACCCGCCTAGATCACACGTGCCTTGCTCACTTCGGCGAAATAACCCCGGAGCGCGCTGCTCGCTTCGGGCGCGAGCTCGACGAACACGCGTCGACCGTCGTGCGGGTCAGCGCGCCGAACGAAGACGCCCTGCTGCACGAGCGTTTTCAGCCATCTCAGCGCCGTCGTCGCGGGCACGGCGGCCGCAATGCACAGGCTCGAGACCGGCACGCGCAGCTGCGAAATTTCGGCCTGAAGGAGGTCGAGCAGCATATCCCACGCGGGGTCGGCGAACATCTCTTCGGGGAAGTAGCGGCCACGGAGGCGCCGCGCGCGGATCACGGACCGTACGGTGTCCTCCGAAAGCGGTGGCAGATCTAGCGTGGGAGCGGCTTCGACCGGTCGGGGAGCAGGGGACGGGCCGCTCGAGAGCCTCGCGAGCGTCGCCGCAATACGGCTCACTTCGTCGCTCAGCTGCCGCAACCGTTCAGCGTTACCGTCGGATGCGACATCAGAGAGCCTCAGTGCGTTGCCGTGCGTGCTCGTAGCGATCGCAAGCGCCGCGGCGCGCTCCGCATCGTCGGCGTCGATTATTAGCTCCACCGCGCTGTCTTCGAGGCGCGACATGACAGAATCGATCAGCCCCGATGAAGCGGAGACGACCGCGGCATATCGGCCGGCTGCGACGTCGCGGTTCACCTGCGTCAACAGCTCGTCCAATGCGTCGCCGCAATCATGGTCCAGCTCGACCCAGATCGCCGAAGCCGACACCTGGCGCTCAATGCGTCCGCGAGCCTCAGGCACCGCGACGTCGGCTGCAATGCGGATGCCGGTGGCTCCAATTGTTCGAAGCGCGCGAACTCGCGCGGCCTCGCTGCTTGCGACAATGAGAATTGGTGGCCGGTTGAAATTGCTAAGATCGTCTCGGTCGGTCGAAATCGCGTCCATAGGATCAAACCTAGGGTGAGGAGCGGGACCGAGCACAATCCTGATAACTCTCATTGTGGAGAAAAGTTAGACTGTTTCGGCTCCAAAATGGATGAATCGCAACTCCGTCTCAACATGAGCGGTAGATAGAACGGGCTCACGGCCGGGAGTTGATGTGATTCGAGTACCGACGGATACGTCAGCTGCCGAGCGCGCACGGTGGCTGGCCGAACTTGCGCAGGTGCTTGAGCAGGCGCAGCAGCTTGTCACTCAACTGGCGGTTACCGAAGGGTGGAAAAGTGAAGCGCTCGACGTATGGGCGCGACTCGAAGCGACGCGCGCGGAGGTGCAATCTCTGCGACGCAGCCGCAGGGCTACAGGAGATTTTGATCCGGATTGGCGCAGACGATTGGCGTCGCACCACGCGTGGCCGGAACGCGACGGCTAAACGCCTGCGGGTAACTCGCCGCCGCCGGAAAACGGTTCTAGGAAGGCATCGAGCCGCAGGGGCCTCCAGCCTGCGGTGGCCACGAACGCCCGGTTCCAAAAGGCACGCTTGCCGTAATTTAGCGGGCGGCCGTCGGGACCATCGACCAGCCCGCCCGCTGCAAGCAGCACGGCGTGTCCTGCTGCCGTATCCCATTCGCTGGTCGGAGCGGCGCGCGGGTAAATGTCAGCCTTGCCTTCAGCGACGATGCAGAACTTCAACGACGAGCCGACGGAGAGATACCCGCATACGCCGACGGCGGCTTCAAGATAATCGATCGTGGCCTGATTTAAGTGCGATTTGGACGCGACGGCGGTGATGTCCGAACCTCGAGACCGAGTACGGATGGTCTGGCGTCCACGCCCCTCATCGACCCAGGCGCCCTTTCCGACGATTCCGCCGTGCAGCCGCCCAGTCGCGGGCGCGTACACCACGCCGAGACGTGGCGTGCCGCCTGTGACGAGCCCGATGTTGACTGTGTAGTCGTCACCGCCGCGTATGAACTCCTTGGTGCCGTCGAGCGGATCCACAAGAAAGAACATGTCATCGTGCGCGGGAATGCGCCCCGCGGCGACTTCCTCTTCGGCGATCACAGGGACTCCCGGTGCGGCACGCGCCAGCGCCGTCAAGATGATCAGCTCGGCCGCCCGATCCGCCTCGGTGACGGGCGAAGTATCGTGTTTGGCTTCGATTTCGAATCCGCGGCGGACGATCGTCAAGATCGCTTCGCCCGCCGCGCGCGCAGCGTCGCCGAGCTCGTCCAGCAGGGCGGCTTCTTCCACTTACCGGGGAGCCATCCGAATTCCGCCGTCGAGGCGCACGGATGCGGCATTCATGTATCTGTTCTCGATCAGAAAGCACGCGAGCTGCGCATATTCCTCCGGTTTCCCGAGCCGTTTCGGGAATGGGACCTGGGCACCGAGCGCGTCCTGCACGTTTGGCGGCATCATCGCGACCATCGGCGTTTTGAAAACACCCGGCAGAATCGTATTGATCCGCACGCCTTCGTTCATCAGGTCGCGCGCGATCGGCAACGTCATCGACAGCACGCCGCCCTTTGAGGCCGAATAGGCGGCCTGGCCGATCTGACCGTCTTCCGCAGCAACAGAGGCGGTGTTGATGATGACGCCCTTCTCGCCGTCTTCAAGCGGCTCCAAGTCGACCATGCCAAAAGCTGAATTTGCGATGCAGCGAAACGTCCCGATTAGGTTGATCTGAATGGCGAGCTCGAATTGCTGGAGCGGGTAGAGTCTGGCGACCTTGGTTTCCTTGTCCCGAGCCACCGTCTTCGCGGCGTTGGCAACTCCGGCACAGTTGACGAGGATGCGTTCCTGGCCGTGCGCTCCACGCGCCTTGGCAAAGGCAGCTGTGACCTTCTCGTCGGCCGTCACATCGACTTCGCAGAAGGTCCCGCCGATCTCGCTCGCGACCCGTTCGCCGCGGTCCGCGTCCCGGTCGAATACGGCGACCTTGGCCCCGCGACGGCCAAGCTCCCGCGCAGTCGCTTCGCCGAGACCAGACGCCGCGCCGGTCACGACGGCAGCTACTCCGTTGACATTCATGTTTGCCCCTCAGTTCCAGCCTTGCACCGCTCGCCTACGCACGCGACGCCTATGAAGACAAGACCGGTAAAGAGATGTCGTATAAGGGTCACACTCCAGTGGCGTGCGCCGGTTCATGCGGAATGCAGCTTGGATCAAAGATAAGCGACGCTAGATTCTAAAGTATGAGCAGACCTGGGGATTTCATAGTGAAGGCAAGAATGCGGCAATTCGCAATGTTGGGGATCAGCACCTCAGCGCTGCTCCTCACCTCGCCAGCAATGGCGCAAATGGGCGTGCCTCTCGCTTCGACGGCGCCGGCAGCAGCCGTTCCGGCCGGTGCCGCCGTCGCGGCGTTCTACGAAACGTATCGAACTCAGCCGATCTGGTTCCGCGGAGGTGTTGACAATCCGGCGGTCACGCAGCTGGTCGCCATTCTTCAGCGCGCTCCCTTTGACGGGTTTGCGGCTGGCCCGCAGCTGGCCCTTGATGTGCAAGCTACAGTGGGGAGGGCGCACAGCGGTAATGTGGGCGATTTAGCCGAGGCGGAGCGGCTTCTCTCAACGGCTTGGGTGCAGTATGTCCAGGCGATCAAACGGCCAACGACGGGCATGATCTATGCGTATCCCGTCCTTGCGCCGCAGGGCACACGTGCAGACCAGATTCTTCTCACCGCCGCAGCGGCGCCCTCGCTCGAAACCTATCTCACGAGCGTAGCGAACTTGAATCCGATCTACGCCCAGCTGCGCGACACAGCTTGGGCAGGAGCACAAGCAACGGGCAACTTGACCCCGGATCCGCGGCTGCTGGCAAACCTCGATCGCCTGCGCTCTCTTCCCGCAAAGGGCCGCTTTTTGCTCGTCGATTCCGGTTCATCCATGCTGACACTGTTCCAGAACGGGCAGGCCGTGGATTCGATGAAAGTGATTACCGGCACCAATGAACTGCCGACGCCACTCATCGCCAGCGTTATGTATTACATTACATACAACCCATATTGGCATGCACCCGACCATTTGGTGCGCAAGACCATCGCGCCGAACGTTCTTAAGCTGGGAATGGGTTACTTTAGGTCGCACGGTTACGAGGTCATCGATGAATGGAGCGAGCACGCCAGCGTGGTCGACCCAAAGACCATCGATTGGAAAGCCGCGGCGGCCGGCACTCTTCATCTCAAGATTCGCCAGGATCCCGGTCCGCTGAACTCGATGGGGATTTTGAAATTCCCCTTTCCCAATCCGCAGGACATCTACCTGCACGACACGCCCGATCACGCGAAGTTTGCGCTGACGAAGAGGAACCTGAGCAATGGCTGCGTGCGCGTCGAGGATGCGAAGCGGCTCGGCCGCTGGCTGCTCGGGCATGACCCAGTTTCGCCGGGATCAGAGCCCGAAATCCGTGTTCAGACGCCAGAGGGCGTGCCGATCTACCTTACCTACATCACGGCGCAGGCCAGGGACGGCAAGTTGACCTACCTTCCTGACGTTTACGGCTGGGACACGGCGGCGCCACAGTTCGCGTCGAATTAGTTCGATGCAATCGAAATGTTGAATCGCCGCGCGGCTGAACGTTTGGTTGGGCCGCGCAAAAGAAAACCGGCCCGGGCGCGTGCCCAGGCCGGTACTTCTTTGCCGTTACGGCCGCTTATCCGCGCTCTGGCGCCGGCGGCGGCGGCGGCGGCGGAGGTGGCGGGGCGGGACAGGTGTCCGTCGCCAGGATCACCGAGCCATCCGGGCAGGTCTGCGTCGCCGGAGGCGGCGGCGGAGGTGGCGGAGGTGGCGGCGGTGGCGGAGGCGGAGGCGGTGCCCAGAAGTTGTAGATCACACTCGCCATGATGCTGTGCGAACGCCATTTGCCGTCCAGATCGAAGGTGGTTAGGCCATCTTCGCTCGCGCCGCCGAAGCTCAGGTTGCCCACGTTGAAATAACGATATTTCAACCCGAGATCGAGATTCTGGCTAATCGCGTAGCGCAGCCCCAGAATACCCTGCCAAGCGAGACCGCTATGGCTGTCTGAGAAACCGACGATACCATTTGGCGTATCCACAAACGGATTCATCTTTACGTCTGCGATGCCGATGCCGACACCGGCGTAGCCACTGAGCGCGTCTTCGTTGCCGTAGTCGAGCAGCAGGTTGATCATCGCGGAAAGCGCGCGGCTGCGACCACTGGCGTCAAAATTATCGCCCGGTCCGCCACCCGATAGGCGGGCGTCGAGGGTTACCTCATGGCTAGATGCCCGCTTGTAGCCAAGCTCGCCTTCGAGACGAAGCATGCCGAAATCGTAGCCGGCAATCGCGTCAACATCGAAACCGCTATGGTGCCTTACAGTAGCCCCTGGCCTAAGCTCGAGGCCGGTGCTGTCTGCGTAGTTAAAGTCGACGTCTTCGATCCACATGACGCCGCCTTCGAGGCCCGCATAAAACGAGTGGTCCCGAGCGACAGCCGGTGTAGCCATAGCCGTCGATGCGAGCGCCACCGCAATGGCCAGCTTGCGCATATTTGTCCCCTTTCACATGCGTTCTAAAGATTGAATCGCCCGAACACATTATGAGAGCGCCGGTTGCCGCGCAAGGTAGGGATTGGAGCGAAGCTGTTGCGGAAAAGCCTCACCTCATTCTGAGCAAGTTTCGCAAGTCTTTGTCGTCGCTAAGCTTTTCTATGTCTCAATGAGACCGTGCTGTCGCATCGCAGCCAAAATCTGGTCGATGGCCGAGCGAGCCTGACTGTCGACTGTCGTTCCGCCAGAGGCAGATAAGATCGCCGCGACGCGGCTTCCGACGACCTGCTGTCCGCCAAGAACGACGTTGGTCCCTCTGAGGACTCCGATCTCCCATGCCGCTGCTCGATACATTCCGTATGTGCCCGTGGATCGAACGTAGACCGTAAGGCCTTCAAACGGCGAAATAAATCGCCAGCCACCGCTCGTGAAGGCGGCGATAGACTGGGCCTTCCCCGCCCATGCTCCAGTGGGGGAGTCAGCGACGATATAGCAAACGCCAAGAGCCGGCGAGGCTGGCGGCGACGCGCGCGGCGGCTCTTCGACGGCCGCTGCAACTAACGTGTCGAGCGTCTGCAGCGCCTCATTATGGAAGAACTCCTTCTGCGCCTGTCCGGGGCTCAGGAGCGGGACTCCGAGCCTTGGGGTACTGCTCATCTCGCGCGTGCTCCTAGGGAAGATTGATGCTGAGTTGCGCCGCCCGTGAAACGGCAAAATCGCCGATTTGACGGACATCAATGTTAATCGGACCGGGCCCGAAGCTCGCCACCGTTGTGGCTGAAAGGGATAAGCTTGGCTCGTCTGACAAAAATTCTGCGTTGGTTGCCGGCCCGGTGAGGGCGACGCGATATTGCTCGAGGCGCTCGCCAAGAGGAGTCTCGACCTCGTCCACCCAGCCCCATGCTGCGCGACTGCGACGCGTCCAGTTGATCTCCAGGCCGCCCGTGGGCTGCACCGCGGCGGTGAGGTTCACCAGCTGCGGGGGACGCAGTGACTCCGCGGAAATGACCATCGATGCAGCGGGGCCATACCGCAAGGTGGCAGTCACAAGCGCGCCGACGCTCCACGACGGCAAGATCAGTGGCTGCACCGCCCCGGATTCGATGACACAAAATAGCTCACCGACTCCGTGAATTGAGCTCGCCCATTCGGTGCCGCCCCGTCCGCGCAAGAGTCGGCTCAGCCGGAATTGCCCGGGGCCGAGGGAGGTCGCCTCCCCAAATTGGATGAGCTCACTCCCGATTGCCGCGAGATTTGCCCCCCCCGCGAGCGCCTCGTCATCGCAACTGGTCAGCCAT
>JBDTON010000037.1:0-2794 GCA_039933195.1 Sphingomicrobium sp.
GCGCGTGCTTCGAGTATGCGCTGTGGTTCGGCATTGTAGGGGGTGCGCGTTGCACGTTGCCAACCCGGGCCGCGACCAGGGCGGGCGACGTGTGCGAAGGGGTCCGCGCGCTCAGACCATTGGGCACGCCACAAGCTCTCGCCGCCGCTCATCGTAGTCTCTTGGTCGATGTGCGCCTTGGGCAGTTCGGCGAGAAAACGTGACGGAATTGAGCTGGTCCACTGGCCGTAGATCCGGCGGTTGGCCGCGTGAAGGATGGTGCATTTGCGCCGTGCACGGGTGATCGCGACGTAAGCTAGACGCCGTTCCTCTTCGAGCGAAGCCAGGCCGCCTTCGTCAAGCGAGCGCTGCGATGGAAAGACACTTTCTTCCCAGCCCGGGAGATAGATCCGATCAAATTCAAGGCCTTTGGCCGCGTGGATCGTCATGATGGTCACGCGGTCGCCCTGGCGTGCCTCGTCATTGTCCATGACCAGGCTCACGTGCTCCAAGAACGCTTGCAGCGACTCGTATTCCTCCATCGCGCGCGTGAGCTCGGCGAGATTTTCGAGACGCCCCGCACTTTCGGCCGAGCGATCCGCTTGGAGCATTGCCGTGTAGCCGCTCTCATCGAGCATGATCCGGGCGACCTCAGGATGGGGAAGCGTCGCCGCCATCTGCCGCCAGCGGGCGAGATCGGCGACAAAATTGCCGAGAGAACGCCGCGCCTGAGGGGTCATTTCGTCAGTGTCGGTCAGTCTCGCCGCAGCGATGAGCAAAGGCTGCTGCGAGGCGCGGCCGTGGCGGTGGATCGTTGCGACCGCTTTGTCCCCGAGTCCGCGCTTGGGTATGTTGACGATGCGTTCGAAGGCGAGATCATCCGCGGGTTGGACGATGAGCCGCAGATAAGCGATCGCGTCGCGAATCTCGGCTCGCTCATAGAAGCGAAAGCCACCGATGATCTGATAATTGAGACCGATCGCGATGAACCGCTCCTCGAACTCGCGGGTCTGGAACTGGGCGCGCACCAGGATCGCCACCGCGTTCAACGATCCGCCGCGCGCCTCATGCGATTCGATTTCTTCGCCGACCCGGCGGGCTTCTTCGGGACCGTCCCATATACCGATGACCTGAACCTTCTCGCCGTCCCCGGCGTCCGTCCACAGCGTCTTGCCGAGGCGGCCAGCATTATGCGCGATGAGCCCGTCGGCCGCCGCGAGTATGTGCGACGTCGAGCGGTAGTTCTGTTCGAGGCGAATAATTTTTGCGCCCGGAAAATCCTTCTCGAAGCGGAGGATGTTGGCGACCTCGGCGCCGCGCCAGGAGTAGATCGACTGGTCGTCGTCGCCGACGCAGCAAAGGTTTCGCGCGGGTTCGGCGAGGAGCTTCAGCCATTCATGCTGAGCGTGGTTGGTATCCTGATATTCGTCGACCAGAATGTAGCGGAAGCGGTTGCGATACCCCTCCAGTATGTCCGAATGCTTGCGGAAGATTACGAGCATGTGAAGCAGGAGGTCGCCGAAATCGCACGCGTTGAGGGTTTTGAGCCGCAGCTGATATGCCAAGTAGAGCTCCGCGCCGCGACCGGATCCAAACGCTTCGGATTCGCCGCCGTGGACCTGCTCGGGGGTCCAGCCGCGATTCTTCCACCGGTCGATGAGGCCGGCCAGCTGTCGCGCGGGCCAGCGCTTCTCGTCCACGCCCGACGCCTGGATCAGCTGCTTCAACACACGCAGCTGGTCGTCGGTGTCGAGGATGGTGAAGTTGGCCTGAACGCCAACCAACTCGGCGTGACTTCGAAGCATTCGCGCGGCGACCGAATGGAAGGTGCCGAGCCAAGGCATCCCCTCGATCGCGCCGCCGCTGATTGCCGATACGCGCTCCTTCATCTCGCGCGCTGCTTTATTGGTGAAAGTCACCGCGAGAATCTGACTCGGCCACGCTTTGCCAGTCGCAATCAAGTGCGCGAGTCGAGCGGTCAAAGCTGCGGTTTTGCCCGTGCCGGCGCCGGCAAGTACCAACACCGGCCCTTCGGTGGTCAGCACCGCCTCCCGTTGAGGCGGGTTCAGGCCCTGCAGATAAGCGGGCTCCGGGTGACGAGCAGGCGATTCAGGCACTTGCCCGAGGTAGGCGGACGGGGATGGATCGGCAACCAACGAGCGCGAATCGACACGGGAAGAGAAGGTTCCAATTGTTGTTCCCGATATCCCCGTTATCCACAGGCTTTTTCCGGCATTTTTCCCTTCCCCGACTCGGAACCGGGGTGCATGGTGCATGGGTGATCGGGACGGCGGTCCCGGCCTCCCCAGAGGGCCGGCAACGGCAAGAGGGTGCGGCAGGTGACCAAAGGTCCGATCTCCGCCGGCAGGCAGTGGAGAGAATCTTCGGGTTCTTTTCGGGGTCAGCCGGGAAGAGGCGCCGGAAGAGGTGATCGCCTCTCGCGCGACGCGGCTGATGGGGGTTCCTCGGAACTTCGATGAGCAAAGCGGGACGCAAGAGTGGTTACCCCAAGAAGGGCCGCGGAACATCGGACGGCTTTGGCCGGGAGCTTCGGTTCCAGGACTTCGGTTCGGGAATTGTTCTCTAAGGACAGGCTGGACGTCGAAAGACAAGCGAACCCTCGGGAAGCGCAGTCAAGTAGAAGTCAGGCTCCTCTTCGGAGGGAGCGGTCGGATGGAAAGCGACGCCTGAGCTGGTGAGCCAGGATCGAGAGCGGGTTAGCCAAGCCTTCGGGCAGAAGCGAACCAAGTTGCGAACACCGGCAGATCCTTCGCTCGGCGCAGTGGGGGCTGGCAGCGATGCCGGCCCCCATTTC
>JBDTON010000038.1:0-19672 GCA_039933195.1 Sphingomicrobium sp.
CGCCCTTCCATGATGTCGCGGATCTCGCGCATCCGCCCGACATAGGCATTGCCGATGCACTTCCGGTCCGGGCAGCGATCGCGATAGGCGAGAAAGCGGTCGCGAGTGCGCCGAAGCAGCGCCTGTTCTTCGGGCGAGGCTCCAGCCATCGACCGGACGTATTGGGTCGCCATATTGCGATCGAGCGCAGAGAGGCCCGCGTCAGAGCACACTGCCGTTTCCCCGCGCGTTCGCGCTTTCGAGCAATCGAAGCTCGGCCTGCCGACGTTCCGCGCCGGCGCGGGCGCTGGAGTGGGCGGCAGCGCCGGTTGGCTAACTGGCGCGCTCGTCGGGGGCTGCTCGACCGCCACTACGTTGCCCTCGGCGGGGGCGGCCGGCGGTTGCGCCGGCTGGCCGACCCGACCGAGCGTCGCGAGCGGCGCGATAATCGCGTCCGCATTGCGCAGGAGCACCACGTTGCCGCTGCCGTCGGCCGCCGGCTGCACGGTATAGTCGACGTCGGACGTCAGGGTACGCCGTCCGCCAACCACCGCCACTCCCGGGGGCAAGTCAAGCGACAGCGTGCCCGAGCAGTTGACGCCGCCAGTATCCTTGTCCTCGCTTTCGAGCACCGGATTTTCCATGCGCACGACCGCATAAGCGGAGAGCTTGTCATAGGCCCCTTGGTCGCTTCCGCGCAGCTGCGCAGCGCGGCGGAAAAGCTCGTGCTTGATGAGGTCGTAGGTTGCCTGGCTCGCGCAGCTTTTTTCAGGTTTCCCCGCCTGAGTCTCGCTGACTGCGTTGCCGGTGAGTTTGTCCTGGTCGGAATTGCGGTTCGTCGCGAAGTACGCAACGAGCAGGAAGAGGACCACGACGCCCCCGAGCAATGCGAGGACGGTGCGATTCAGGCGCCGCGCGGGTCTATCGAACTGGAAGCCTTCATTCCGCGGCATCGCTAGAATCCTGACCGCGAGTCCCGCAGTAGATCGTCGCGTGCGCGATTGATGAGATCGAAGACGTCTTTTGCATTATCGACCTTGATGAATTGCGGCGTGGGATCGAGCGACGGCGACCAGGCGCCAAATCCGCGCGACCCACCCCAGGCGCTGTAGCTCTCGCCAAACCGAATGGTTCCGCGGCCCGAAGGTCCGCCACGCAGCGTCAGCGGCGGCAAATCCGCCAAGCTGATCGCAGTCTGCCGCGCGAAAAGGCCGCCGCGGTCGATGAGGATCCGGCGGTTGGTTACGGTATAATGCGTGCAGCCGCGGATCCACATATCGACGATGAAGCGGCCCAACACGAAGTAAAGGCCGAACGCGACGAACGTCAGTCCCCAAAGATCGAAAAAGCCCGGAGCTCCCGCAGCGCTCGCGCCGATGGTCCAGAATATCGCAAAGCCGCACCACACAAGACTGAACGGGACCAGAAACAGGTCGAGCGGCTGGAAGTAGATGCCGCTGCCGGGATCGCCGGACCAAAGCGTCCGCTCGCCGGAAAGCATCGTCGTCTGAGCGCTCACTGGATCCGCCCCTCGTGCAGGCGCAGGACGCGGTCCATCTTGGCTGCGATCCGTTCGTTGTGGGTCGCGACCAGCGACGCGCTTCCCTCGCCTTTCACCAGCTTCAGGAACTCGGCGAAGACGATGTCGGCGGTATGCTCGTCGAGGTTGCCGGTCGGCTCGTCGGCCAGCACCAGCGGCGGCTTGTTGGCGAGCGCGCGAGCGACCGCGACACGCTGCTGCTCGCCGCCTGACAGCTTCGACGGGCGATGGTCGAGCCGCTGTGCAAGCCCGAGGGTCCCGAGCAATTGCTCCGCGCGCTCCTCCGCCGCCTTCGGCGCGGTCCCGAGCACCAGCTGCGGCAGCATCACGTTCTCGCGCGCGTTGAACTCAGGCAACAAGTGATGGAACTGGTAGACGAAGCCGAGCAATTCCCGGCGCAGGCGCGTGCGCCCTTCATCATCGAGCTCGGCCGCTTCCTGCCCGTGCAGCCGAATCGAACCTTCGAACCCGCCTTCGAGCAGGCCCACCGCCTGAAGCAAGGTCGACTTGCCCGATCCCGATGGCCCAAGCAGCGCGACGATCTCGCCCGGCGCGACTTGCAGGTCGACTCCGCGCAGCACCTCGATCGTGACGTCCCCCTGAATGAAGCTGCGTCGGAGCCCTCGGGTGACGAGGACCGCTTCATTCATAGCGAAGCACCTGCACCGGATCGGTGTTCGCCGCCTTGCGAGCGGGGAAGAAGGTTGCGGGGAAGGTCAGCAGAAGCGTGACGATGAGGATCGCCGCCACCTCGACGGGGTCGGTCTTGGCTGGAAGCTCAGTCAGAATTCGGATCGAGGGGTCCCATGGGTTGGTGCCCGTGAGGAAATAGACGGCGTTCACTGCCGCCTGCCGGAAGAACAGCCCCAGCGCCCCGAGGATCAAGCCGATGAGGATGCCCACGAGGCCGATGGTCAATCCGACCGTCATGAAGATGCGCAGCACCGCGCTACGCGTCGCTCCCATCGTTCGGATGATGGCGATGTCGCGAGTCTTCGACCGGACCAGCATGATCAGCGACGAAGCGATGTTGAAGGCGGCAACGAGGACGATGATGCTAACGACGATGAACATGACGACTCGCTCGAGGTCGAGCGCGGAAAACAATGCCGAATTCATCTGCCGCCAGTCGACGATGACGCCCCGCCCCTGAACCAGCCGCTGCAGTGGGGCGAGGATGTCCTGGACCTTGTCGGGATTGTTGGTCTGAATCTCGATCATTCCGACCTGATCCCCCATCAGGAGCAGCTGCTGGGCGTCCTGGATCGGAAGGACCACGTACGCCTTGTCATATTCGTAGACGCCGGTCTCGACGATCGCTCCGACGGTATAAGTGACCTCGCGCGGCACGGTGCCGACGACGGTCGATCGTCCCTCCGGATTCCACAATGTGATCTGCCCGCCCGGATACAGGCCGAGCGTGTCGGCCAGGCGCGAGCCGATCGCGAGCCGGTTGCTTCCAGGGGCGATCGAGCGAATGTCGCCCGCGAGCACGTTGGTGGTGAGGGTCGAGTTTGCACGAATGTCCTGGGCCCGCATTCCGCGCACGAGCACGCCTTCGAAGCGCCCGTTCGAGGTGGCCATCAGCGGCTGTTCGATGATCGGCAGCGCAGAGGTCACGCCGGGCGTTTTCTTCGCCGCGTCGGCAATCTGCTGCCAATTCGAGAGTTGACCGTTCACACCCTGGATCACGGCATGGCCGTTCAGTCCGACGATCTTGTCGAACAGCTCGGCGCGGAAGCCGTTCATCACGCTCATCACGATGATCAGAGCGGCAACTCCAAGCGCGACGGCGCCGACGCTGAAGCCGGCGACGACGAAGATGAACCCTTCGCCCTTCTGCGGCAGCAGGTACCGCCGGGCGATCATCCGCTCGTAGCCGTTGATCATGCGCCGACCAGCCTCGCGAGCGCGGATTCGATGCTGAGCTCGAGCTTCTCCCCGGTTGCGCGCTTCTTGAGCTCGACCGTGCCGGTGGCGATCCCGCGCGGGCCGACGATCAGCTGCCAGGGCAATCCGATCAGGTCCATCGAGGCGAGCTTCGCTCCGCCGCGTTCGTCGCGGTCGTCGTACAGCGTCTCGACTCCCGCGCCGATCAGATGGCCATAGAGCGCTTCCGCGGCTTCGCGGCTCGCCTGGTCGTCGGCGCGCATGGTGACGAGGCCGACGCGCCAAGGGGCGACCGCCTCCGGCCAGACGATGCCCGCTTCGTCATGGCTCGCCTCGATAACGGCGGCGACTAGCCGCGACACCCCGACGCCGTAGCTCCCCATCAACGGAGTAATCTGGCTGCCATCGGATCCCGAAACCTTGAGATCCATCGCGGCCGAATATTTGTCTCCGAAATAGAAGATGTGGCCGACCTCGATGCCGCGGCCGGTGCGACGTTTGTCCTCGTCGACCTTGCTCCACAATTTCTCGTCGTGGGTCTCATCGGTCGCGGCGTAGGTCGAGCTCACCTGCCCGAAGAGCCGGTGGAGGTCGCGCTCGTCGCCATAATCGATGTCCGACTGCCGCCAGTCGATCTCCTCGAACGCCGCATCGTAGAACACCTCGCTCTCGCCGGTCGGGGCGAGCACGATGAACTCATGACTAAGGTCGCCGCCGATCGGGCCCGACGCGGCCTTCATCGGCACCGCCTGGATGCCCATGCGCTGAAACGTGCGAAGATAGGCCAGCATCTGCGTGTAGTAGCTGAGCCGCGCGCCAGCTTCGTCCAGGTCGAAGCTGTAGGCGTCCTTCATAAGAAACTCGCGGCCTCGCATCACCCCGAAGCGTGGCCGAACCTCGTCGCGGAACTTCCACTGGATGTGGTAGAGCGTGCGCGGCAGGTCGCGGTAGCTCTTGACCTCATCGCGGAAGATCGCGGTGATCATCTCCTCGTTGGTCGGTCCGTAGAGCATGTCGCGATCATGCCGGTCGCGAATGCGCAGCATCTCCGGGCCATAGGCGTCATAGCGGCCGCTCTCGCGCCACAGCTCGGCCGACTGCAGGGTCGGCATCAGCATCTCCTGGGCGCCGGAGCGGTTCTGCTCCTCCCGAACGATCTCCTCGATCTTCTGCAGCACCCGAAGTCCGAGCGGCAGCCATGCATAAATGCCAGCCGCTGTCTGCCGCACGAGGCCGGCCCGAAGCATCAGCTTGTGACTGACGACCTGGGCGTCGGCAGGGCTCTCTTTCAGGACGGGCAGGAAAGCTCTGGACCAGCGCATGGGGCCGCGCTCTAGCGGGCAAGCCTTGCGGCTGGCAACTACGGCGGCTCTGTGGCCGATCCGACACAACGATGGGAGAAAAAGCAACGGAGGTTAAATCCCGCCGTGACACCCACGGTGACACGGCCTAGCGTCCGCCGTCCGAACATGCTGGCTCTTGGGTCGATGGTTCGGGATCGCGGCTGAAATGTCGCAATGCTGGCACGTCTGGGGGACGAGCCGCCTTGTGATATCGGGGACGATCGCTGCGAAGACATCCAAGGGGGCTGACGAGCAATCGTCACGCAGGACGCCCGGATCGCTCAACGATCCGGGCGTTTGCATTTGCGCTCCGCAAAGCCTGGTGCGACTAGCCTGTCGGCTAAGTCCGGAGCGAGCGGATGAATGACGAGAAGAAGCGCCAGTCGACGGTCCTAGTCGAAGGCGGACGGCGCAAGCTTTGGCGCGGACGGCTAGTCAACGTGCCGGTCGAACGCGCATCGACCGTCCTGTTCGACACTGTCGCGGAGCTGACCGGCAGCAGTCCGAAGCTCGGCGAATATCGCTACGGCCTCCAGGGGACCGCGACCCATTGGGCGCTGTCCGAAGCCTTGACCCAACTCGAGCCCGGCGCCGCCGGAACCGCGCTGTGCTCGTCGGGACTGGCGGCAATCACGTCAGCGCTACTCACGGTGCTTTCGTCCGGCGACGAGGTCCTGGTTACCGACAGCGTCTACGGCCCCACCCGCAAGTTTTGCGACACCATCCTCAAGCGCTTCGGAGTGAATACGGTCTATTATGACCCGCTCATCGGCGGCGGAATCGCCGAGCGCATCGGCGACAAGACCCGCGCGATCCTGCTCGAAAGCCCCGGCTCCTTGACGATGGAGGTACAGGACGTCCCCGCCATCTGCACGGCGGCGCGCGAACGCGGCGTCGTGACGCTTCTCGACAATACTTGGGCGACCCCCCTTTTCTTCCCCGCGATCGCCGCGGGAGTGGACATCACGATCCTCGCCGCGACCAAATATGTCGGCGGCCACGCCGACGTGATGATCGGGACCGCGACAGCCACCGAGCGACATTTCACACGCCTGCAGCGCACCGTGTGGGACCTCGGCCAAGCTTTGTCTCCGGACGACGCATGGCTCGGCTCACGCGGGCTCCGCACCATGGCCGTACGTCTGAAGCAGCACGAGGCCAGCGCTCTCAGGATCGCAAACTGGCTGAAGCAGCAACCGCGCGTCGGGCTCGTGCTTCACCCTGCCCTCCCCGACTGCCCGGGTCACGCGCTGTGGAAACGCGATTTCAAGGGCTCCACCGGCCTGTTCGCATTCGAGCTCGAGGGCGACCCGGCGGCCTTCGTTGACCATCTTGAGTTATTCGGCATCGGCTACAGCTGGGGCGGCTACGAAAGCCTCGCCTTGCCCGTGCATCCCCGCCGCACGGCCTCGAAGGCTCCAGCCGGGAAGCTGGTGCGCCTGCACGTCGGCCTCGAGGACCCCGAAGACCTGATCGAGGACCTAGCGAACAGCTTCGCCAAAATCGCCTAGCTCTGTCGGCTTACTTCCACTTCAAAGTAGCATCGAACCGATGCACTTCGCCTCCGGTTCTGACGAGAATCGTCAGCGGCTGGTCCGCCCTGCGCTCGAACACCGCTTTCGGCATGTCGAATACATAATAGCCGCCCCACGCCTTCTGCGGCGCGACATCCAGCGGCGTGTCGAGCACCTGGTTGATCGCGTCCAGCGTCTGCGATCCCGGAATCAACCAATCGTCCGTCTTGCTATCCTGCCCCAATGTCGATGAACTGCTCGCGCCGGAAACGGTGCTCCCGCCCGGAACAGGAGAGGCTGACTGCGCGGTCATTCCGCCGTTAGCCTGGTTCGCGAGCCCGGCGAGATTGTTGCGATTCTGGAGGTCGACCACAGTGGCCCGGTGCGATTCGCGCTCCACCAGGTCCTTGCCCTTAATGAACTGCTCAAGCGGCGTCGGCTTCAGCACCGTGCCGTCGGCGAGTTTCAGAATCACCTGATCCGCCCCGAAAGGAAACGCCTTCGCGCCGAGGTTCATCACCAGCACCCGAACCGTGCCGCGCTGTCGCACTTCGGCGCCGGGCGAGATGACGCGCACAAGCGCCGTCGCTGTCCGGTCGTCGACCGCCTGAACGCCGGCGTGGCCGACCAAGGTCGGCGAGTTGAGCACCACGCGGTAGCTGCGCGCCCCAGCCGGCGTGGCGAGCAGGCCTATCGAAAGTGCAGTGATCACCAATCGTCTCATCCGTGGCCGCCTCCGGGTAGCTGACGTCATACCGAATGTTAGCGCTATCGCCGCGGGTGGCAACGGGCTCGCTTCGAGCTATCGCCAACTTGCATATTTCGGGAATGGTAGCGGAGGAGGGACTTGAACCCCCGACACGCGGATTATGATTCCGCTGCTCTAACCAGCTGAGCTACTCCGCCCCAAGCAAGGCCCAATAGGCAATGAAAGCGCCCACTACGAGGCGCTGTGAGGCGGGCGATATAGGTAGATGGGCCAGACCGGTCAACGCGGAGGAACCCCTTACGGCTGCTCTCGTTGAACGCACGATGGAGGCGCTTCACGAATGGACCCGCTGACACCCCTCGACACGCTATGCCGGATCATCTTTCGGGCGCGCGAATATGAGGCGCAGACCGCGACCGACTATGACGGCAATGAAACCGCCGACACTGTCGACGACGAGGACGAAGGCACGCTTTCCGTCCTCGACGACACGATCAACGACAGCATCGAGGAAGAGCTTAACGCTGCATTCGAGGACCTGGGCGAGGACCAGCTGGCGGAAGTCATCGCCTTCTGCTGGGTCGGCGCTGGAACGTACGAGGCGAGTGATTGGGATGAAGCGTTCGAGGAAGCCCAGTCCCTCGTCGGCGAAGGCACCCAAGGCGCCATCAACGAATTGATGGAGCAGCCGATGCTCGCGTCCGTGCTCGAATCCGGGCTGTCCGCATTCGACCTCAGCTGCGATGGGGTCGGCGAACTCAGCTGACGCCCCGAAAGGGGAACCGCGCAATCGGCTCCCAAGAACCTCCGAGATAACGGTTCAAAGCTAGCCCGCTAACCCCCAGTGCCCGCGGCTCGAACTCGCCTTGCAGCGACGCGATTAGGACTCGCGCGGTCTTCGGCGCGACCTTGTTCTGGATCGTGACGTGCGGCCGCCAACCGCTGCTGTCCTGCGCCCCGAGCAGTCCATGAAGATCGCTGGCGAGTTCCTCGCGAAGGCGGTCGAGTTGTGGCGAAACGACTCGGAAGGCGACTCCGCCGCCGAGGTCCATCAGCCCGGCGATCGTTGCACTCGGAGGCGGCGCTCGCACCGCCAGAGCAAGACGCCTTCGAACCTCGTTTTCGGAGGATGGAGGTAAGGCATGGAACAACGTCAAGTGCGCCGGCACCTGGTTGCGCTCGGCCGGGTAATGCGCCCGTCGAAGTGCGTCGATCCACGAGAAATCGCGATCGGCGATCTCAACGGTTACGATCAGCGCGCCGGCCACTGGTCCCGCGCCAGCTCTTCCAGGCGCTCGAACTCGCTTCGCTTGAGCTTCGCCACGAGCTTCTCCCCTTCAACCTGAGCGCTGCTCCACGGCAGGCGCCGCAACGTTTCGCCGACTGCGGCGACACCGCCGTGCGAAACGACGATGTAGCTGACCCTGCCGCTCGCGCAGCCGGCCATTGCATCGACGCAGCGTCCGACCTCGATCCCGTCCGCCACCACGGCCGCGCGGGTCATCAGCGACACCGGGAAAAGCGCTTCAGTCGGGCGGCCCTCGCTGGCTTCGGCGGCGGAACGTGCCCCCTCCTCGACCCACACCTGACGGCCAAGCCAACGCCAGACGCCGAACAGGTCAACGGCGAGCAGCACGACGTTGGTCCACAAAAGTGCAGGTTGGTCGGTGAGCGCACCGACCATCAACCAGCACACGGCGCCAAAGGTAAAGACCGCGAAGCCGTAGCCGGTCACTCGTGAGCCGATGTTCGAAGCGGTCATCAGGGCGGCGAGAACAGTGGCGACGGTCGCGACCCATGAGATTGTTTCAGCCATAGCGGAGCAATGCTAGAGACCGGGCTTGGTTCAGATTTCGACCTGACTTCCGAGCTCGACCACGCGGTTGGTCGGGAGCTTGAAGAACTCCATCGCGCTTTCCGCGTTGCGAAGCATCCAGGCGAAGAGCTTCTCGCGCCAGATCGCCATGCCCGGCCGCGACGAGGCGAGCAAAGTCTGCCGCGCGAGGAAGAAACTGGTGTCCATCATCTTGCACTGCGGCCCGCAATCCTTGAGTTGGGCGAGCGCGGCGGGGACGTCGATCTCCTCCATAAAGCCGTAGCGCAGGACGACGCGGTAAAAACCGGAGCCGTAATCGCGCTGCTCAACCCTCTTCTCGAGCACCACATAGGGCACGTCCTCGATCCGCACAGTGAGCAGGATCACACGCTCGTGGAGCACCTTGTTGTGCTTGAGATTGTGCAGCAGCGCATGCGGAACACCGCTCGCCGAGCTCGTCATGAACACGGCGGTTCCGGGTACGCGCGCCGCACTCGGCGCTGCCGACTTGATGAAAATCTCCATCGGCAGGCTGGCTTCGTTCATCCGGTTGATCATCAGCTGGCGGCCCTTCGCCCAGGTCGTCAGGAAGGTGAAGGCGATGGCTCCGACGAGCAGCGGGAACCAGCCCCCGGCCGGGATCTTCAGCAGGTTCGCCGACAGATAAGAGAAATCGACCGTGAAGAAGAGCGTAACCAGCCCGGCGACCACAAACCGGTTCCAGTTCCACATCTGCCGCAGCACGACGGAGATGAGCACGCTGTCGATCAGCATCGCGCCGACCACCGCGATGCCGTACGCCGCGGCGAGGTTCGACGAGCTGCGGAACGACAGAACGAGCAGGATCACCATGATCATCAGCGCCCAGTTGATCACCGGAATGTAGATCTGCCCGGCGGCCGCTTCGCTGGTGTGCGTGATCCTGAGGCGCGGAACGAAGCCGAGCTGGATCGCCTGCTGGGTCACGGAGAACGCTCCCGAGATGACGGCCTGGCTGGCGATCACCGTCGCCGCCGTTGCAAGCAGCACCAACGGCAGCCGGAGCATCTCCGGCGCGAGATAGAAGAACGGGTCCTTGACCTTTGCGAGGGCCTCCTGCGGCGCCGCCGAGAGGATCATGGCGCCCTGTCCCATGTAGTTGAGCAGCAGCGCCGGGAGCACGAAATAGAGCCATGACGCGCGAATCGGCTTGCGCCCGAAATGGCCCATGTCCGCGTAGAGCGCCTCGGCGCCCGTCACGGCGAGGACGACGGATCCCATGGCGATGAACGCGCGGACGAAATCAGCGGTGAAGAAATAGACCGCATTCATCGGATTGATCATCGCCAGGATGACCGATGGATTGGTGACGATGTGCATCACGCCCAGCACCGCGAGCGTTGCGAAATATAGGAGCATCACAGGGCCGAACAGCAAACCGACGCGGGCGGTCCCTCGCGCTTGAATCGCAAACAGCCCAATCAAAATGACAACCGCGATGGGGATGACAAACGGTTCCAATGACGGATTCACGGTCGTCAGACCCTCGACCGCGGACAGCACCGAAATCGCCGGAGTGATCATCGAATCGCCGTAGAACAGAGCCGTCGCGAACACCCCGAGAAGGATGATTCCACCGGTCCATTTCTTCTTGCCGCTAAGGGTGCGGTTGATCAGCGCCAGAAGCGCGAGGCTCCCGCCCTCCCCCTTATTGTCGGCACGCATGATGATCGAAACGTATTTCAGCGTCACGATGATCATCATCGACCAGAAGATCAGGCTCAGCACGCCATAGATGTGCAGCCGGTCGGGAATGAGCGTGTGATGCCCGGCGAAGGTCTCGCGAAACGCGTAAATCGGCGACGTGCCGATGTCGCCGAAGACGATCCCGATCGCTCCGATCGCGAGCTTATACAGCGGTCCCCGGGCGTGGCCGTGCGAAGCGTCGTGCGGCGGCACAGCTTCAGCGCCTCCAGTGGCGGTGATGCTCATTGATGGAGATTCAGACCCGACAAACCGCGAACGCGCATTCTTTCTGCCCCGGCGCCGCGTGAACGGCGGTGCGCCGCACTAGCACCGGCGCAATAGCCCGGCAAACCCCGGCGCAATGTGGGAGGACAAGCCCAATCTGCCCGTCTATAGGCCCCCGCAATCATCAATGGCGGAGCGAACGAATAATGCGGGTTGGGGTGCCGAAAGAGATCAAGGTTCACGAATATCGCGTGGGGCTGACTCCCGCTTCGGTGGCGGAGCTGGTGGCGCATGGACATGAGGTGGTAGTGGAGACTGGCGCCGGCAATGGCATCGACTGCCCGAACAAGGCGTATGAGAAAGCCGGTGCGCAGATCCTCCCTGACTCCGCGGCGGTGTTCAAGGCCGCGGACATGATCGTCAAGGTGAAGGAGCCGCAGCCGCAGGAAATCGCCCTTCTGGAGCCGCGGCATATCCTCTTCACCTATCTCCACCTCGCGGCGGACAAGCCTCAGGCCGAGGGCCTGATGAAATCCGGGGCAACGTGCATCGCCTATGAGACGGTAACGTCGAAGAACGGCTCGCTTCCGCTCCTCAAGCCGATGAGCGAGGTAGCGGGACGCATGTCGGTCCAGGTCGGCGCGCACTACCTGGAGAAGGAGCAAGGCGGCCGCGGAGTGCTGCTCGGCGGAGTTCCGGGCGTCGCTCCCGCCCGCGTCGCGATCCTCGGCGGCGGAGTCGCCGGAGTGAACGCTGCGCAAATGGCGGTCGGGATGCGCGCCGACGTCACCATCTACGACATCAACATGGAGCGTCTGGCCGAGCTGGACATGTTCTTTTCGAGCCAGATCAAGACCGCCTTCGCCTCGCGCGCGGCGATCGCCAACGCCGTCGAGAGAGCCGAGCTGGTGATCGGCGCGGTGCTCGTGCCCGGCGCCGCCGCTCCCAAGCTCGTCACGCGCGACATGTTGAAGACGATGCGACGCGGATCGGTGCTGGTCGACATTGCCATCGACCAGGGCGGATGCTTCGAGACATCACACGCGACCACGCACGCCGATCCTGTCTACGAGGTCGACGGAATCATCCATTATTGCGTCGCCAACATGCCCGGTGCAGTCGCCCGGACCAGCGCCTTCGCGCTCAACAATACGACCCTCCCCTTCACGCTCAAGATCGCGAACCTCGGCGCGGAGCAAGCAATGCGCCAAGACCCGCACCTCGCCAACGGCCTCAACGTCTCCGGCGGCAAGATCCGCCACCAGGCTGTCGCCGAGGCGCTGGATCTCCCGTACGAGCCGCTCGCTGCCTGATCGATGAAGGCCTGGGCGGTAGCCGCAGCCGCGGCGTTCATTGCTTCACCAGCTGCCGCCGCAGCGTTCGATCCCGCACCGTGGCTCGCCGATCTCAAGCAGGCGCGGGAGGCGTTCCACGAAAAATACGCGAATTGGTACTGGCTCGAAACCGAGCATGAGTTGAAGATCGACCCCCTGTTCGACGACGTCGCCGAGCGCCTGCGCAACGCGCGCAGCGAAGCCGCGGCAAAGGTCGCGTTTGACCGCCTCGTGCGCAAGGTCGGCGACGGCCATGTCGAGATCGACTGGCCCGATCCGCCCGACGCCATGGGCATTGCTCCGGCTGGTCCAAAGACCGCGGACCTGTGCACCGAGATCGGCTACGATTCGCGTCAGAACGGAAAGGGCACTGCACGGGCGCTCGCCGGCTACGAACCGCTTCCGGGCGATAACCCGTTCGATGCTGGCACCGTCACCGTGGCCGGAACGAAGATCGGCGTCCTGCGCATCGGCATTTTCCAGCCGCAGGGCTATCCCGAGCTTTGCCGCTCGGCCGTTCGCGAACTTTCGATCCCGCCGACGAAGCCCTGCGACGATCGGTGTCAGGACGACATCGTCACCTGGGCGTACCAACGGCTGACCGAGGCGTTGGAAGATCGCATCCGCGCGCTCAAAGCCGCAGGCGCGACGGCACTCCTGGTCGATATCACGAATAACGGCGGGGGGTCCGAATGGGCCGAGGCCGCGGCGCGGAGCTTTTCACCCAGGCAGCTCGTTTCCGAACGGCGCGGGTTCGTGCGCGGCATCCACTGGGCGAAGCAATGGCAGGATCTTGCAAACGATCTTCGCGAACATGCGAAGAAGGCGGGCCGTGCTGACAAGCCACGGCTGTTGGACTGGGCCGTTGAGGCCGATGCCGCGAGGCACCAGGCTCAAATGCCCTGCCCCGCCGGTTCTAAGTCTTGCGCGGCTCTTGGAACTGCCGGTTATTCGACCGGACTTGTTGGCTCCGCTCGGGCGGGCGCTTTCGCGGGCAAAGACTGGGGCGTGCTAGTCTTCAACCCAGCGCAGTTCCCCTATCACGACGGCGTCTGGTCCGGGCCGCTCATCGTGCTCGTCGACCAGGAGACCTGGTCTGCCGCCGAGGAATTCGCCGCCGTGCTCCAGGACAATAAGGCTGCTGTGATCATCGGCGCACGAACGGGTGGCGCGGGCTGCGGGCATACCAACGGCGGCACCCCGACGACCCTCAGAAACAGCGGTGCAATTCTCAAGCTTCCCGACTGCGTTCGCTTCCGCGCCGACGGTTCGAATGAAGTTCGCGGGATCATCCCCGACGAAACGGTTGCAATCCGCGCCGATGACGGAGCGCAGTTCCGCGCGAACCTTATCGCGGAGAAGCTCCCTTCGGCGATTGCCCGGGCGCGGGCGCTGCTGGCGCAGTGACAGTAGGGCGGCTCAAAACGGCCACGCCCTGCTCGATGAGCGGACGCCAGCTGGCTTTGGGCGGAGAGTTGGCGAGCGCTCGCTTCCACATGTCCACCGCGGCCTGGCGATCGCCGGAACGGGCCAGCGCAAGCCCGTAGAAGAACGGCGGAGCCGGACGGCCCGGCGCAACCTCCGCTGCCCGCTGGTAGGCGAGCTCGGCGGGCGGCGTCAGTCCGTGCGCATGGTCGACCAGCGCATTGCCGAGGCCGATCCACAGCTGCTCGTCATACGGATAGCGACGGACGGCGTTCTGCAGGATGCCGACTGCGTCTTTTGTGTTCCCCGTGCGGGCGAGCGCTTCCGAGATCCGAAGCCAGGATTCCTCCCCGGTGAAATTGCCGAAGAACGCGTGACGCGCCTCTGTCAGGGGAACCACGCTCGCTCCATCGTCACCCTGTGCCGGCGATCCGGGGAGGCCGGGCTGTCCTTGCAGCGCATAGCCCGATGCTCCGAGGAGCAGCGCCGCGGCCGCAGCTTTCAGCCGCCCGCCGCGCACTCCGGATAGCCAGAATGCGCCGAGGCTGAGCGCAAGCAGCAGGAGAAGGATCGCCCAACTCACTGGCTGCGTGCCCTCGTTCGGATGCGGCCACGGATGAGCAATGCTCCGATCGCCAACAGCGCCAAGGGCGCCAGCCACAGCGGCCACGCCGCCGGCTCACCGGTCGGCCTGTAGCTGATCCAGCTGCCGTAGCGCTGGACGAGCCACGAGCGCACGGCTGCCGGCTTCTCCCCCGCCGCGATCCGTCGGCGCACGAGATCGCGCATGTCGCCGGCAAGCTCGGCGTCGGAGTCGGCGATCGACTGACCTTGGCAGACCAGGCAGCGCAGTTCTTCCATCAGCGCTTCGGCCTTCGCCTCTTGCGCGGGGTCGGGGAGCTGGCGATTGGCCCAGTACGCCGGCGGCAAGTTGCTGTCGGCGAGCAGCGGCTGCCCGAGCGCAATGCTGAAGAGGAAGAGCAGCAGGATTTTCACGAGCTCTCCTTCAGCTGTTTTAGGACGCCGGGGATGTTGGAACGGCTGAGCGGACCAATATATTGATAGCGGATCACCCCCTTGCCATCGACCACGAAGGTCTCGGGAACGCCCGACGAACCCAATGCAATTTGAACGTTGCTGTTGGCATCGGAACCGAGCCGCTCAAATGGATCGCCGTTGCGCGACAGAAAGGCCGCGACGGCCTCCGGCGTATCGCGGACAGCAACCGCATCGATTTTGACGCCTTTAGTTCGTAACTCGTTCAAAACCGGCGCTTCGGCAACGCAAGGAACGCACCAGCTCGCAAAGACATTCAGAAGCCGCGGCTGCCCGCTCGCAAGGTCCGCTGACCTGAGCCCTGGCTTGCCCGGCAATGCCGCCGGCAAACTAAACGCTGGCACGGATCTTTCCACCAGCTGCGAATGAATCGCTGGATCGTCGGGTTTCACCAGCCTCCATGCGAAACCGATCAGCAGCGACACCAGCAGAAGCAGCGGCATGATTCGCAAGCCGCGGCTCATGCGTAGCGCTCCCGCCAACTCGGCTCGCGGCGACGCCTGCGCCACACGCGCCCGAGTAGGGCCAGCGCGCCGCCGAACGCGATCAGCGCCCCACCTGCCCAGATCAGAGTCACAAACGGCTTCCACCACAGACGGACCTGCCATCCGCCCGACGGATCGGGCTTGCCGACAACGGTGTACAGCTGCCCGTTCCAGAAGGTGCGGATCGCCGATTCATTGGTTTCGGTCGGCGGATCGCTGAAGTATCGCGTTTGCGGCTTCAGCGTAACGATGCCCTGCCCGCGCGACGCTCGAAGCTCGCCCTCGATCGCGGTCCAGTTCTTGCCCGCGGCCGGCGTCACCCCGTGGAGCTGAACGGTCCATGGGCCGACGCTCAGCGTCTCACCGGTCTTGATCACCGCCAACCGCTCACTTGTGAAGGCGCCGTTCATCGCCATTCCGGTGAGCGCGACCGCGACCCCGAAATGCGCGAAGGCCATGCCCCAGGTCGCCAGCGGCGTGCGCAGCGGGTTGCGACCAATGAGCGGCAGAATGCTCGCGCTCGCGAGGTAGCCCGCAACGGTAAGGCCAAGGCGCGGCAGAATGGCCATTCCGGGCGTGACGATGAGCGTGATGACCAAAACCGTCACTCCGAGAAGCGCGGGAATGATGAGCTTCTTAAAGACGGGCCGGGTCTCGCGCCGCCAGCTCAGCAACGGCCCGATACCGACGAGGACCGCGAGAACGAGCGCCAGCGGCCCCGCCACGGAATTGAAGTAAGGCGCCCCGACCGACAATTTCTCGCCGCTGATCGCCTCGACAAACAGCGGATAGAGTGTGCCTAGGAAAACGACCCCGAGGACCACGCTCAGAATCAAATTGTTGATCACTAGGCCCGTCTCCCGGCTCACCAGTTCAAACGGTGCGCCTTCCTTGAGCGTCGCACCGCGCAGCGCAAACAAGATGAATGCCGCGCCGACATAGATTGCCAGCAATGCGAGCAGGAACGTGCCGCGCTCGGGATCAATCGCGAACGCGTGCACCGACGTCAGGATTCCCGAGCGCACGAGGAAAGTCCCGACCATCGACATCGAGAAGGCGATCACCGCGAGCATCATCGTCCACGCCTTGAGCCCACCACGGGCGGCGAGCACGTTGATCGAGTGGAGCAGCGCCGTCGCGGCTAGCCACGGCATCAGCGACGCATTCTCGACCGGGTCCCAGAACCAGTACCCGCCCCAGCCGAGCTCGTAATAAGCCCAATAGCTGCCAGCCGTGATCCCGAGCGTCAGAAGGACCCAGGCGCCGAGCACCCACGGCCGCATTGCCCGTGCCAGCCGTGCATCGACCTCGCCCGTGAGGAGCGCGCCCACCGCAAGGCTGAACGCAACCGAAAGTCCGACATAGCCGAGGTAAAGCGTTGGCGGATGGAAGGCCAACCCCGGATCCTGAAGCAGCGGATTGAGACCCCTGCCGTCAGGCGGAGCCGGAAACAACCGCGCGAACGGGTTCGAGGCCAACAGGAGGAAGGCATAGAAGCCGAGCGCCAGCGCGGCCTGCGCACCGAGGGCCGCGACCAAGGTCCGTTCGCTCGTCCGCCGCGCCAGCACAGCGAAAAATGCCCCGGCGACGGCCAGCACCGTCACCCACAGTAGCATCGATCCCTCGTGATTTCCCCACGCGCCCGCGACCTTGTAGATGAACGGCTTGGCGCTGTGGCTGTTCTCGAACACGAGCGCCACCGACATGTCGCTTCGTGCGAACACCACCAGCAGCATCGCGAAGGCAATGAGGGTCAGAGCGCCCTGCACGACCGCGATCGAACGGATCGTTCGGCCGGCTTCGATTTCAGTCCGCAGCGCGACGATCATCAGCACCAACTGAAGCGCGGCAAGCGCGGCGGCGAGCCACAGCGCGGCAAGACCTGTTTCGGCGATCATTTGGCGAGCGTCTTACCGGCCTTGTGCTCCGCTGTCAGATTGCCGAGCTCGGGCGGCATGTAGCGTTCGTCATGCTTGGCGAGGATCGTATCGGCCACGAACGTGCCGTTTTGGAGGCGTCCTTCCGCGACGGCGCCGCTGCCCTCGCGGAACAGGTCGGGGACGATGCCGCGATAGAGGACGGGCGTGCGCGCATTGCCGTCGGCCACGACGAAGCGGATGGTCACTCCGTCCGACTGACGCTTGACCGAGCCGCGCTCGACCATTCCGCCCAGTCGGACGGCCTGTCCCTCAGCGGCCTTTCCAGCGGCGATCTCGGCGGGCGTGTAGAAATAGGACGCACGCTCGCGCAGGCCCCACATCGCGAGTAGAACGGCAACCAATACCGCGGCGATTGCGGCCGCGACTAGGACGAGCCGCTGATTCTTGGGCTTCATTTGCGCTTCAGGACGTCGATCGCGGCCTCGGCCCGTCGCATCGACGCATACGCCCACAGCAGCAGCGCGAACGTCAGCGCCACCGCGACGCCGTAAGCGGCGATCACGAACGGCCAGGGATTCACTCAGCCGCCATTCGGCGGATCCGCGCCTCGACCTTGGTCTCGGCGAGCTCCGCGCGGATGCGCATCAGCACCGCCGCCCCGAACAGGCAGCTGAAGCCGACCATGGTCAGCGGCAACGGCCACAGAATCGAAGTGTCGATGGTCGAGCCGGTCAGCCCGATGCTCTCGCCCTGATGGAGGGTGCGCCACCACAAGACCGAATAATGGATGATCGGCAGGTTGATCGCTCCGACGAGCCCATAAAGCGCGGCAATCCGTCCCTCCCCGCCGCGCTCGCGCTCGGCCGAAGCCAGCGCGATGTAGCCCAGGTAAAGGAAGAACAAGATCAGCATCGAAGTGAGGCGCCCGTCCCACTCCCACCACGTGCCCCAGGTGGGACGGCCCCAAATCGACCCGGTGATCAGGCAAATCGCGGCAAAGGTCGCGCCCGCCGGCGCAGTGGCACGGCCCGCGACCGCGGCAAGCGGGTGGCGCCAAACGAGCTGGCTCACCGACGCAGCGGCGATGCCGGCCCACGCGGCCATCCCAAGCCAGGCGGCGGGCACATGAATGTACAGGATGCGCACCGTCTCGCCCTGAAGGTAATCCCGCGGCGTGAGCGTCAGGCCCGAGGCCATCCCGCCGATGGCGAACAGCAGCCCGATCAGCAGCAGCCACATTGTCGCGGGGCGCGCGAAGCGGAGAAATCGAGTCGGGTTGGCAAGCGCGTGCATTACGCCGCTTATGCCCTTCCGATGAGCCGCTGCGCCATGCCGTCCGCGACCGCCGCCGGATCGCGCCCGCTCGACTGGCTCTCGGCCCAGATCTCTTCGAGACGTTGCGGAATGCGTTCGACCCGCTCCCGCACAAGGCTGGCGTCGCCATCGCCGAGGTATTCGGTGCAGACGTTGATGATCCCTCCGGCGTTGATCACATAATCGGGAGCGTAGAGGATCCCGCGTTCGTGGAGCCGCTCACCATCCCCGGGAGTCGCCAGCTGATTGTTTGCGCCACCCGCGACCACCGGCACTTTGAGACGGGCGATCGTCTCCGCGTTCAGGATCGCGCCCAAAGCGCACGGGCTCAGCACGTCGGCCTCGAGCCCGAGGATCGCATCCGGCGAAACCGGCTCACCGCCGGTCGCATCGGCGAGCTTTTCCGCTTTCGCCTGATCGACGTCGGCAATCGACAGCTTCGCGCCTTCCGCGCAGGCGTGAAGCGCGACACCGGTCGCGACGCTGCCCGCGCCTTGAAGGGCGATGTGCAGCCCCTTGAGACTATCCTTGCCGAGCGCGCGCTGTACCGCGGCCTTGATCCCGAGGAACACTCCGAGCGACGTATGCGGCCCGGGATCGCCTCCGACGTCCTTCCCTTCGGCCGGCAGCCCCGCGACGAAGCTTGTGCTGCGCGCGACTTCGATCATGTCGGCGACGTTCATTCCGACATCCTCGGCGGTCACGTAGCGGCCGCCGAGATGGTCGACAGCTCTGCCGAAGGCGTGCAGCATGTCGGGCGTTTTCTCCCGCGCTTCTTCGGCGAGGATCACTCCCTTGCCGCCCCCGAGGGGTAACCCTGCCATGGCATTCTTATAACTCATCCCGCGCGACAGGCGCAGGGCGTCGACCAGTGCGTCCTCATCCTCGGCATAATGCCAGAAGCGACAGCCGCCCGCGGCGGGACCGAGGTGCGTCGAATGCACGGCTATGATCGCTTTCAGCCCGCTCGTCTCGTCGGTCGCGAAATGCACCTCCTCGTGAGCGTCGAAGTCGGTCAGGCCCCAGGGCGTGGTCATATGATCGAATGTCCGAAGTCGATTGCGAAGAATTGGGGCGACCGAGGGGACTTGAACCCCCGACCCCTGGTACCACAAACCAGTGCTCTAACCAGCTGAGCTACGATCGCCACGGGAACGCCTGCGGGTACCACCTTCTCCTGCGGTTTCCCCCGACGCCGGCGCCACTTAGGATTGGTGGTGAGCGAACGCAAGGCGACGCGGCGCCGCAACATGTCATGTTGGTCAACGTTGGTCCGTGAAGGTCGAGAAGAATGAACCCGACGATCAAGAAATTCGGCTATCCCGCCACGTTGGTTCGTGAGTTCGACCATTGGCTGATCCTGCTGCGTCCGGCGCAAGTCACTCTTGGGTCGCTGGTGCTCGCCGCAAAGAGCGAGGCGACCGCGTATTCCGAGCT
>JBDTON010000039.1:0-7512 GCA_039933195.1 Sphingomicrobium sp.
GCCAATGACGGCATCGTTTCTACAGCCAGCTTGATCGTGGGTGTCGCGGCCGCCGCGGCCGGGCGGGGCGAGGTGCTGTTGGCAGGTGTAGCGGGGCTTGTCGCAGGAGCCATGTCGATGGCCGCGGGTGAATACGTCTCGGTCAGCTCGCAAGCGGACACCGAAGCTGCAGATCTGTCGCGCGAGCGAAAAGAGCTTGCTGCGTCGCCGGCGTTTGAACTGCGCGAACTTTCATCGATCTATCAAAACCGCGGTCTCGACAAGCCGACCGCCGATGAGGTCGCGGCGCAACTTATGGCCAAGGACGCGATCGGCGCTCACGCACGCGACGAACTTAGCATAACTCACATCACGACAGCTCGTCCGGTGCAGGCTGCCATGACTTCAGCGGCGACCTTTACGGCCGGGGCGTCGCTGCCATTGCTCGCCGCATGGCTTGCACCATTTGGACCCCCAATGATCATCGCTGTGTCCATCGCATCCCTGCTTTTCCTGGCGATCTTGGGAGCGATTGGCGCGAAAGTCGGAGGAGCGCCGGTGGGCAAGGCGACTTTGCGCGTGGCTTTCTGGGGCGCGTTGGCGATGGCCGTCACGGCGGGCATCGGCAAGCTGGTGGGAACCGCGGTTTGAACCCGTTCACCAGGTCCCCAAGGCCCCTTTCTATAGAAAGCGGAAATCAGACCCATTAAGCGGCTTCCGGCGCCAGCGGTGTCTTTGAATCCTCCAAGGGTGTACACCTCAGTGTACCCATTTCCATGAGTGTCTTGCGGGCCAAGGCGTCGACGGCCGCCTGACGCGCAACAGGATCCCGACGGGCCGCCGAATGCCCTTCGTTGCGCGTGCAAAGTGCCGCGGAGATGATAGTCTGCACCTCGGATCGCGGTAGGGCAGGGGCGGCGCGTGGGCAGTTTCGATTATCTGTTCAGCTTCTACGGGCTGCTGCTCGGAATCGCCGTCGCCAATGTCGCTATCGGTTTCGCTGATATGTGGCGCGATTGCGGGAAAATCGCGGTTGGTTATTGTCCGCCGCTGCTGGGCGTAATCGTCATGCTCGGCGGAATGAACGTGTGGCTGACCATGTGGCACCTTCGTGGCGCGGCGTCAGTCGATGCGTGGCAAATGCTGGCGGCGACGGGCGTTGCCATGCCTTATGTGTTCATCAGTCGCGCGATGTTCCCCGGCGCCGAGCGGGAGACGGAGCGTTCGCTCGAGGAGCATTATCTCCGCCACCGCATGTTGATCCTCCTCGTGCTCGTGGTCCCCCCGGTCGCCTCGATAATCTCGAAGATTCTACTCGACCGGATATGGGATCATGGGTGGGAGCTATGGTGGCTCGCAGCGCGCATCTTGATGCCGCTGCTGCTCCTCCCGCTCGCCAGCCGTACCGCGCAGCGCTCGGGCCTCGGCCTGCTCGCGATTCTGGAGCTTGTCGGCCTGTTCCGATGAGTGTTTCTACTTACCGCCGCTGACGCCGATTCGTTCGTAGTCGATGCGGATCCGAACCCAGGAACCGACCAGCTCATGCCCACCCTTGCGCGGAGGGCGGACGTGGAACTGCCATGCGGCCTGGCGCACCGCGCTCGCAAAGTGCGAGCCCGGAGTCTGGTCGAGCTCGACGCAGTCCTCGACGCGGTTGCCGGGTATCGTCTTGCATGCGACGAGCCCGAAGCCGTCGGTCCAGTTCTTGGGCATATAGCCGTTGAGCTCGGCGTCGGTCGGCTCGCGCGCCCACTCGGCGGCGTAGAGCAATTCGCCATGCGGCCCGCGCCCGACCTCCGCCGAATCGCCCCGGCTGCCCGATCCAGCCCCGGCGCGGGCGAGGTTGCGAACGTCGGAGGCGGCCAGGTCGTCCCTGCTCATCTCGATCCATGCGGGCTGGTGCGGGGGAGTGATCGTCGGTTTGACCGGAAGGACGATCGGCGGCGGTTTGGGTACGGGCTTGCTCGATGCGCTCGGAGTCGGTTTCGGAACGATGGTTTTCGTCCGCTCGGCGGCGGAGCTGTGCGATTCGGGGATGAGGTCGACGGTCAGCGCCCGCGACGGCTTGTGCAGGACCGGCGGGATGATTCCCAGGGTCAGGAGCACGAGGAGCAGCAGCAGGTTCACGCCCAGCGCGAGCGCGAAACCCGAGACTCGGCGTTTCAGCGGCGGCCGGTCGTACGGGTTGGGGAGCCGGTAGGCAGGCAAGGCTGGGATGTTCTCGGAAGCTGCGTCGCGTGAAGTGCGCTACTAGCCGTTCCGAACTTGAACGGGGAGTGAAAGTTGGGACGGGGTCGGAAGCCCGCCCGGCAGGAAGGGGAGCGATCGTCCGGGCAGGCTTCCTAACGCTACGCCGGCGCGGTTCTGGTCTGGGATTGTCCCTGGGGAACAACCTTTCCGCGCTTCGTGGTGGCAACGCCGTTGGAGCTCGCTAAAGATTCAACGACGCTGCCAAGAGCCGGTTTACTGCCGCGCGGTTAGCGGTAGGTGAGGGGAATTGGTTTAGCGAAATTAAGGATTTGGGCCGGCCAGCCTCACTTCTGCATCGAGCGGCACACCGGGTGCCCGGGCGCGGCCGGATCGGGGGCGCACTGGTAGCCGCAGCGATAATCGGCCTTCGCCGGTTCGGGCGAAGCTGCAATGCTTTCGCCCGCAGCGCGCCGGCACATCGCCAGGCTCTGGAAGCGATAGGTAGTCGAATATTGCGAGCGGTCGCCCGCGTCGGGATAGACGATGGCCGCCCATTCGCCCGGAGCGTCGCCGTTGCAGCCGGCGAGCAGACCGACAAGGATCAGCGCGAGGCTTCCGCGCATCCGTGCGCCCCGGAGGCGCGGCCGCAGCTCGAGAAGGGGCTTACAGGCCGGACCGATCGTCGCTCGTCGAGTAGGGCTGCTCCTGGATGCTCGTGTCGACCCCGATCAGCTTGTAGACGACGCAGCGCGCCAGAAGACCGGTGAGGAGGAGGTATAGAGCGGCGATTCCGGCGATGATCGCGCCGATGCCCGTCAGGCCCACGAAATAGATGATGACGCAGAGCCCAAGCGCGACGACTATTCGAACGACCCGATCTTCCGGTCCGACATTCCTGTCCATTGCCGCCATTCCCTTTGTAAAACCCGGTTCGGCTCTAAGCCGATAATTCGCGGAAACCAAGGTGCAACGAAGCGAAGGCTGGTGTCGTCGCTGGGTGGCGTGGAACCTCAGTCGGCGAGCCGACGTTTCGCTGGCCACTGACATGGACGATAAAAGCCTCAACCTGTGGCGCCAGATCAACTCCCTCAGCAGCCGCGCTCGAAAGCCGACGCGCCCCCCGGGCGGAAGCGAGCAGGCGCCGATCGCTAATAGCCCCAGCGGCCCATCGCCAGCCGATCGATAGCCGCCTCGTTCGGCACACGCAAAGTGAAGGGTGATACCGCGCGGCTCGCGTTGAACCGAGGCGTAATGCGTCGGACGGAGCAACGGGCCCGCCACTCAAACCGTTGAGCGAGGGCGAGGGCGATTCCCGCCCGCATCATCCCAACCAGGAGAGCTTCATGAACGACCGTATTGTATCCGCCGTATTCGACAGCCAGGGCGAAGCCCAGCGCGCCCTAAGCGAGCTGCGTTCGGCAGGAATCGACGAAACTTCGATCTCGATCATCGGCCGTCATGGCGAGCAAAGCAGCTCCGATGACATCGTTGCCAATGACAGCACCACTGACAGAAGCGACGACGGCACGGACGCGGGCGGCGCGGCCAAGGGCGCCATCGGCGGTGCGGTCGTCGGAGGCCTCCTCGGCGTTGCCGCTCTGGCGATCCCGGGCGTCGGTCCGCTGGCCGCAGCGGGCGCGATTGCGTCGGGCGCGATCCCCGGAGCAGCGGCGATCGGCGCTGGCGTGGGTGCGGTCGCCGGCGGCCTGACCGGTCTTCTGACCGACCACGGAGTGAGCGAGGAAGATGCGAATTATTACGCGGACCGCCTCAACCGCGGCGGCATTTTCCTCTCGGTTGACGGTGACAAATCGGGCGTCGACGTCGAGCAGGCGCGCGAGATCCTGTTCCGCAACGGCGGCCACAACGCCAGTCGCCAGCGGATGAGCGAGCCCGCCGCGACGGAAATGTAATGGTGAGGGCGGGGAGCTTCGGCTTCCCGCCGTTGCCGCCACGTGCAAAGCGCAGTCCCTGCGGCGAGCTCAACCTATAAAGCGCATGCCGCAGGAAAGTGTTTTCGGTCTCGGGCGAAGCGCGACGTCACGGGATTACTCCCGTGACGCCCCTCTGATCTTTGCCTCGGCAGCTAGCGGCCGAGCCGCGCCAGCGCCTGCCCGGCGGTGATCGGGCCGATGGTGAAGGTGTCGGTGTGGCTGGCGATATGCTTGCGCAACTCGAGGGACACTCGCGGGCCGCTCATCACGCCCAGCTTCTTCGCCGCCGCGTCCAGCGCCTGGTCCTGCGCCTCGGTGGTGACGGGGTTGATGCCCATATAGTCCCAGCTGTCGCCATCCGTGTGGATGTAAAGCTGCATCGGCGCGACTCCGGCGGCTTGGGCAACTCGGTCCTGCTCGGCGAGCCAGGTCAGCAGGGCCTCCTGGTGCCCGGGCGCGGCATGGTAGAGCGAGACGATCGCTCGCGGCTCAGGCGCAGACGCCTGCGCATAGACGATGGTTCCGGACGCAATTGCCCCGACGGCCGCCGCGGCCGCGAGTTTCATCAGCTGCTTCATGTTTTTCCCCTGGTTGCGGTGCGAGCCCCCTCGCGCCGGGATCGCGGAGGTGCGCTCTTAACCCAAGTGAGTCAAATGCCGAGCTGTCCGCCGCGAAATTGCTTGGATGGCGACTGCTTTCGCGCGCCCTCCGGCCAGTGCAGCACCATCTCGCAGACGATCAGCGGAGCGACCCATGATAGCCAGATGAAGGCTTCGCCGCCGCCGAGATCGTCGATGTTGGAGACGCGCGAGGCGATCCGGCAGAAGACGAAGGACCAGACGAGCACATAGCTGCGGACCATCCAATGCGCGTGCGAGGTGAAGCGGCGGTTGCGCGCCGCTCGCCAGCCCAGTGCGGCGAAGCACAGCCATGCCGTGGCCAGGGTCACCAGCGACACCGTGGCATTGGTCAGTATCGGGCTGCCGGCGGCCTTGTGCGCAGGCGACAGGGTGATGACCAGCGCGACGATGGCGCCGAACGTGCCGAAGGCGAGATAGGCTTGTCCTATTTTTCGATGCAGCGGGTACGAGTCGTTGCGGGCAGCGAGATAGAGATTGAGCCCGCCGAGCGCGAGCATGCCGGTGCCGCCGACCATGTGCGCGAAGGTGAGCGCGAAATGGCCCTGGTGCTTGGCGACGTTCGAGAGCGTGGCGACGGGCCAGGCGATCATCCACCAGGCGATCGCGCTGGTGACGAACGCCGCGGCCAGCAGGATGCCGTTGCGCGTGGCCCAGAGCGGGCGTGGGTGCCTAACCCGTGCTTCCGATGCCATCGCTTCGCATCCCCCGCCGCTTTGTCCGGGAGTTTCCGAGTTCGGTCAATCGTTCAGGCTACAGGCAGATTCCCGCTCGTGTTCGGGCCGCGCACGCGGATTGGCGAGGCAGGCGCTGCGGGACTCGGTGCGCAGGCAAAAAAAGGGCGGGAGCCGAAGCTCCCGCCCGCAGTCGGTGTTAGGCCGTCTGAAGGTTCAGCGCGCAGGGCTTGCTGTCCAGCGTGCCGAGCTCATAGGACAGACGCTGGCCGATCGTCGGCTCAACCTTGCGGTCCCAAGCGATGGCGCTGCGCTCGAACGGAAGATTCTCGCCGGTGACTTCAGGCTTGATCTCGCCGTGGCCCTTGATGCTGTCGAACGACTTCACGGTGCCAAAATTTTTCATGGGATGTTCCTTTGTTGCAGGCGCCAGGATCGGCGCCCGCGCCAGGAGACTCAAAAGATGGAGGAAGGTGCGGCTTAGCGCCCAGAACCGTCGATCGCGACTATCAGCATCCGTTAGATAGCTATTCAAAGTTGATCCGCAATGGATGAAGGCGAAACGATTGAAAATAAAAGCCAATGGAATGAATTTTTACATGACACAAGCAAGGAAATAGTCCATGATCTCGGCGTTTATTTTGACGCTGGAGATCGAAATGTTTGCGAATATTTTGCGCGCTGACTGGATTCGCGTCGTTTTACCACTCGTCCTCACCGTCGGAATCGTCGGTGCCGGGCTGGCGTTCGCCATTTCCGCCGGCTGAAGACGGGTGGCGGGCGAGACCCGCTCCCCACCGGTCTGGCGAAGCACGAGCAGCGCAGTCTGCGCCTGGAGCTTCTTCAGCGCCTGCGCGCCGACCATGCGGCCGAGGAAAGAGCGCATTTTCCTCGAACGAGAGGGCTGCTTCAACCTCCCGCGGGCTAGTCTGAATTTGGCGGATGCGTTCGCAGGTCACGCTGACCCGCTGGGCGAACGCGTTCGCACTAATTGCGCAGGCTGTCCGGCACCACGCCGCCGTTCTCGGCCAGCTTTTGCATCACCGCTTTGTGAAGCGCGATATTCTCTTCGGCGCTGCCGTCGTCGCCGACGTGGATGTTGAGCTCGTTGGCAAGCTCCTTGCGGGCGGCGAGGCTCGAATCCAGGTCGAGCAGCTTCAAGAGGTCGACGATCGAGCTCTGATAATTGCCGCCGCCGCCCTTCATCGACGCCATTTCGCTCAGCACCGCGGCGACATCGACGTTCTGCGGCGCCGCGGTCGGCGCCGGAGCGGTGATGGTCGCGGTGTCGCCGGTGGGCGCTTGCTGGGCCGGCGTGGGTTCGGCGCCTGGCGCCTGTGCCGACGGATGGTGGAAAATCTTGTTCATGATGCTGCCGAAAATGCTCATCGCTTGCTCTCCTCTGTGACGTGCCCGTTCCCTCGAAAGACACAACGAAGGCGTGGCTGAGAAGGTCCGCCGCCGCTTCCCGCTCAGGAACGCAGTGGGAGGCGGCTCGTTGAGTGCGCGAGGAGAAAAAGCGATGACAAATAAGGTGCTTATACTGAGTTCTGCGGCGGCGCTTGCGCTGGCGGCCTGCGGGCAAAAGGACGAAGGCGCGAACGCCGATGTCAACCTGGCCGCGGAGAATACCACTTACGACAATGCGGTCGCGCCGGCAGCGGTGCCGACCACGGCCCAGGGCTTTGCCAACGCGGCGGCGGCGAGCGACCGGTTCGAGATCGAAAGCTCGAAGCTGGCGGCCAGCTCGGCGCAATCGGCCGCGGTCAAATCGTTCGCCACGAAGATGATCAGCGCGCACACGGCGTCCACCGCCAAGCTCAAGTCCACGGTCGCGGGAATGAGCCCGCCGGTGACCATCGACGACACGCTGTCGGCCGACCAGCAGCAGCAGCTCGACAGCCTGAAGGCGCTGCACGGCGCGGACTTCGACAGCGCCTACAAGACGGCGCAGGTCGACGCTCACCAGGCGGCGCTCGATGCGCTCAATGGCTATGCGGCGTCGGGCGACAATGCGCAGCTGAAGACGCTGGCCAGCGGCATGGTGCCGACGGTGACGGCGCACCTCAATATGGCGAAGGGGCTGAAGTAGGGCTT
>JBDTON010000040.1:0-30857 GCA_039933195.1 Sphingomicrobium sp.
GGATCGGGCTGTCGACGGTGACCTTGCCGTACTGGCTGACGTCCTTGCCCTTGGTCCGTGCGGCCAGCAGGCACTTGGCGAGGATGTCCGCGTCGCGCTGCCGATCGGCATCCTGCGTCGTCAGGAGCACTTCGCAATGCTCCTCGAAATTCATCAGCCAATAGGGCAGCTGGAGATTGTCGACGTTGAAGATCTCTCCGCAATTCTTGAACGCCGCCGAATATTCCCCGTGCGGGTCGATCATCACGATGTGACCTTCGGGCGAAAGCTGCGAAATCCGATGCAGGATCAAGGCCACCGAGGTCGATTTGCCGGTACCCGTCGATCCGAGGACGGCGAAATGCTTCGACAGCATCGGATCGACGTACAGCGCTCCGCGAATGTCGTCGGTCGGATAGACGGTGCCGATCTCGATGTGCGGCTCGTCGCTGGCGGCGAACACCCCGCGAAGATCTTCGGTGGTCACCGGAAGGACCACCCCGCCGGGGATCGGATAGCGGGTGACGCCGCGGCGGAAATTGCCGATCTGTCCGTTGGCAGCCCTGGTGCCTTCGCCGAGGAAGTCGACGTGGGCAACAATGTCGGCGCCTCTCTCACCGCGCATGGTGCGGACGTTGGCGATCAGCCAATTGCCGCCGACGGCCACCTTGACCTGGCTTCCGACCTGGCCGGACATGGCTACGGACGGGTCCTTGTGCGACTGAATCGCGGCGAGTGCGGCGGGGTCCATGCGGATCTGCGAGCCGGAACCGGCGATCTCGACGATCTCGCCTATCGCCGCCAGGCCTGCGCCCCCCGGAGCGTTTTTCGAAACCGGTGCTTCCTCGGCGAAGTTGCTGACTTCGTTGAGGAATTCGTGCAGGTTCGGCCGATCGTCCATGCGCGCTTACTCTCCGCTCTCAAATCGCTGGGCAAATGCTTACCGGCGAGCGGTTAAAATTAACTTAGGCGTTCGGGCATACCCGCTCTCAGAAACGGCGGCGGAAGGCGGCCGCGGCGGCCCACCCGAGACCGAGCGAAAGCGCAACGGAGGCAAGGCCGTAGAGCCCTTCGTGGCGGCGGGCGGCGAGCGCCACGTAGCGCTCGAAGCCCGACTTATCGATCTGGATGTCGCGCGTCGCGGCCGCGAGCACGCGTCCGTCGTCTATGAGGAAGGTCTCGGCGGTGTAGGTGCCGACCGGGACCTGGCTCGGAATGGTGATCACCGCGCGATAGAGCACGCCATCCGTGATTTCGACGCCTTGCGGGTTTTCGGAATAGAGCCCTTGCCGCCGTCGCAAGTCGAGCAGTCCAGCCTCGAACCGGCGTTCCTTCTCCGGGAGGGCTCCGCCGCCCGGCGACAGCTGGAGATTGTGCAGACCCAACTCGTAAATGGAGGCGGTGCGGTCATCGACCAGCTGGCGGATGGGACGCGATGAGGCAACCGCGTAGAAGGACGGCGCAGAACGGAAGCGGTCGGAATCCGCGTTCATCCAGATTCCGGCGATCTTTTGCTTCTCGCGCACCAGGATCGGCTGGACCGGCCCACGCAGAACGACGGCAATGTCCGTGGGCTCGGTCGGCGGGCGGCCGCCGGGATAGACGACGGCGCCGAACAGCAGCAGCTGGGCGCCGGTGAAGCTGTAACGGATCTGCACCTGCCGCGCGGAAATGTCGGGCACCAGCACCGGCTTGTCGGCGCCGATGAGCAAAGGCGCCAGACAGGCGAGGGCGATCGAGGCGAGACGGGTTTTCACAGATAGACGATCGAGAAAATCTCGTCGGGGCGCCAGAACAGGCCAAGGAACATGCGCAGGCCGACGAGCAGGATGATCAGCGCCAGGGCCAGACGCAGATAGTCCGGCTTGAGGCGAGTCGTCAGGATCGCGCCATATTGGGCGCCGATGACTCCGCCCACCAGCAACAAGGCGGCCAGCACGATATCGACTGCGCGGGTGGTGAGCGAGTGCACCACCGTCGTCGCCGCGCTTACGGCGAGGATCATGACCAGGCTGGTGCCGACCACTACGCGCGCGGGCATTCCGAGCAGATAGATCATCGCCGGAATGAGAATGAACCCGCCGCCGATGCCGAGGAAGACGGTGAGCACGCCGGCGAGGAAGCCAAGCGCCAGCGGAGCGACCGGCGAAAGATAGAGGCCGGAGCGGTAAAAGCGCCAGCGCAGGGGCAATGAGGCAACCCAGCGGTTGTGGCGCGGCGCCGGTGGCGCCGGCTCCTTCGAGCCGACGTAGCCCAGCGCGGTCAGCGAATCCTTGAGCATGAGGAAACCGATCGCACCGAGGATTACGACGTAGAGAAGGCCGATCACCACATCGATCTGACCGCTCGCCTGAAGCACCCGGAACAAAGCGGCGCCGACGACCGAACCGAACAGGCCGCCGGCGATCATCACTCCGCCCATCTTCATGTCCACTCCGCCGCGGCGCATGTGGACCATCGCGCCGGAAACGCTGGCGCCAGTAATCTGGGTCGCGGCCGAGGCGACTGCGACGGTCGGCGGGATTCCGTAGAAGATTAGAAGCGGCGTGGTGAGAAAGCCGCCGCCGACGCCGAACATCCCCGAAAGCACGCCGACAAGGAAGCCGAGGACGATGATGAAGAGCGCGTTGACCGACTGGCCGGCGATCGGGAGGTAGATGTCCATTCCTGGAGTGGACTAGCCGCAAACGGCCGCTGGGGCCAAGCTTGGGAGGTCTAGAAATCGCCCGCCAAAGTGACCGCCGGTCCCGAGCCCGGGAGCGCATTGCCGGCGAGGCGCTGGCGCCAGTCGAAATGGACTCGGACATTATGCCGCACCTGCATGGTGATCCGCGGGCCTGCGTCGATGCGGTAGAGGCCGGGCTGAGCCCCGCCCCACATTCCCAGTCCGGCGGAGAATTGCTTGTACACCGGGCGCGTTAGGGTGAGGCCGCCGTCGACGAAGCCGTCCCTGCTGCGCAAGCCGACGAACCCGCCCTGCAAATATGCGTCGAGGTTGAGGCGCCACGGCATCGGCCGTTGATAGACGCCGCCTTCGAAGAACAAGGCGAAGGCATTGCGGCCGTCGCTAAATTGTCCCAGGCGCTGCCGCCGCTCGGCGGTGAGCCAGACCGGGATTCCGGCGATCGGCTGCACTCGAACGCCGGCGGCGAATTCGCCGCCGCGGCGGCCTATCGTCGTGCTGCTCCGCAGAGTCGCCGCGACCTGACGCGTGAAATTGTAGGTGAGCCGTGAACCCGCCTGGCTTGCGCCAAGGGTCCCGCCGCTGGCGAGCGAAGTTGACCCGGCGATGCCCGTCTGCTGACTGCGCAAAAGTGCCCAGGCGGTGAGCTGGACACGGTCGATGGCGTTGGGTCTTACCGGCAAGGTCTCAGACGGAAACGTCGGGGTGGACGTGGTCGCCGGGCGCGACATGGCGGCGATCCGCGCCAGCGGCCATTCACCGAGCGGCGGGAGCTGGGCGTAAAAGACCGGGTCGGGCGTGGGCAGCGCGTTGGCGAGGCGTGTCGGCCGGGGCAGCAGGTCGGAAGTTGCCGCGGGAACTGCGGCAGGCAGTTGATACACCGGAACGACGCCGCGGCGCATCGCCACGGGCACGCCGACCACGCCCTGAACGTAACGAATGACGGTCGGACCGACATAAGCCTGCGGCTCGGAGGCAGACTGAATTGGAGGGGGTAGCGCAGTCGTTGCTGCGTAGGTCGGCGCAGCAGGCTCGACGGGTTCAACTTGCGGGAACGCGGTCGGCACGCTGGGAGGCGGAGCCTTCGCTTCGCTGCGCCCGATGCTGAACAAGCCGGCCGGGAGCACTCCGAACGTCGCCGCGCGAAAGCCCGCCCAGCCGATGACGGCAAGCGCCAGGAAGCGCAGCGACGGCCTCACTGGGGCAGCTCCGCCGGGAAGATGTGCCGGGTCTTGTCCCACCGTTTGGCGCCGCCGCCGACGTGCAGCGAGACGGCCCGAGCGGCGGCGAGCATCGCGATGACATTGCCGACGACCATTCGTGGAATGGAGAGCAGGCCCTCGCCCCAGCCGTAGGCGGACCGGGTGAAGGCTGCGCGCATGAGCACGCGCCAGGCGAGCAGCCACCCGTTGACTGTCAGCAAGGTGATCAAGGTCGGGTCGAGCCGTGCGCGGATCGGAGCGCCGAGCGCCTCGGCAAGCCACAGCTGCGACCAGAGCAGGGCGGCCGCGTAAGCCGCCAGGAGCAGGAGCGCGGCGAGTGGGCCGCGGCGATCCCGCAGCCGCATCCACCGCTCGCCCAGGCCTCCGCTCCACCCGAGGCGATCCCATCCCGCCAAAGCAATCCCGCCCAGCCACCGCGCCTTCTGGCGGACGGCGGCGCCGAGGGTCGCGGGGAAGTGACCGCGGCTGGCGACAACTCCGCGGTCGCCAGGCCGCGCTGGAATGCGGACAAACATCGTCTTGAGCCCGAGCTCGCCGATCCTCAGGCCCACCTCATAATCCTCGGTCATGCTGCTTCCGGTGAACGGCTTGCCTTCCTGTTTCGCGGCAAGCAACGCGAGCGGCTTACGCGCGATGGCGCAGCCGACTCCGGCCAAGGGGATCGCCGCGCCGATCGCTTCGCGAACCACCAATTCCTTGATGTGCGCCTCGGCGAACTCGTCGCAATAATGGCCGCTCACCCAGCGCGAGTGCGGATCCGGCAGCGGCAAGACGGGGAGCTGGATGACTCCTGCGCGATGGATGAGACCGTCGAAGATCCTGAACTCGAGCGGATGGACGACATCCTCGGCGTCGTGCAGCACGACCGCCTTCGCCGAGCGTCCGCTCTCAAGTTCGTAAGCGATCAGCGCATCGTACAAATGGTTGAGGCAATCGGCCTTGGTCGTGGGACCGTCCGACTGGACCTGGACCGACTCGATACGGGGATCGTCGACGCTCGCGATCGCGGCAGCCGTTGCCGGGTCGTTGTCATAGTGTCCGACGAAGATCCGGTAATCCTCATAGTCGATGCGGTTGAGGGTGGCCTTGAGCATCGAAGCGATGACCGATGATTCGTCCCAGGCCGGAACCAGCATCGCGATGAAGCCGGGCTTGCTGGTGAAATAAAACTGGTTCGCGAAGAAGCGCGGATGGCGACGATAGACAGTGAGCGACCGCCAGGTCGCCCGAATGAAATAGATCAAATCGACGATTAAGTCGTTGATTCCGAACAGCAGGAATCCGGCTCCGGCGAACAAGGCCAGCTCCGCCGCGGCGCGGCTGATCAAATCGGCATAGCCCATAGGGGCGAAAACGCCGGCTAAGAGGCTTCGACAATAAGGCTGTGGCTCGGTCGGTTCATTGGCAGCCTCCCCTGAGGGCGAATCGCACCGAGCGAGGAGCGGAATGACAGAACGGGAGCGAAACGACAAGTTCGGTTCAAAGTTCGCCCATTCCGGCGCGGACCGGCTGGTGCGGCGAAAACACTGGACGGGATATTGTCCGCCATTAAGCTTGGGGTGCCGAATCGTCCGCAAGGAGAGCGGGCCAGTGCGATTTTTGCGTAGCATCCCGGTCAGGGATGCGAATGGGGACGAGCTGACCATCTACGAATTTCATGAATGGCGCTTCCTGCGGAAGGTGCGCCGGATGACGCTTTGCTCGGGCGAGCCGGTCGAAGCGCTAGATGCGGATATTTTCGTGCTCGTTAACACCGGCGAAAAGCTCACCAGGATCTAGAAGATTGGCGCCGTTCGTCGATCCGCGTTAGCTCGGCGAGGATGAAATTCGGGTTTGCCGCGCTTGCAATCGCTTTCCTCTCCGCGTCTGCGGATGCGAGGGGCGCGGTGGTCTTTGCCGGCGGCGCCTGGGCCGCGATCGACCGCGGTAACCTGTGCGAGGCACTCGCGCGGTCGGCGAAGATTGCGGCGAGGGCCAAGGTGCAGGCGACGGCCGGCTTTGCCTTCACGCCCGATCACCGGCGCTGGGGCGAATTTCATGCGCAGCTCAGCCGGATGCCGCGCCCCGGCTCGAGCGTGATGCTGCAGGTCGGCGGTCGGCCGTTCCTGCTGGTCGAGCGCGACGGGTGGGCGTGGAGCCGCGGCCCGCTGCAGGAACAGGCGATCATCGCTGCAGTGCGCAACGCGACGGGGATGCGGATCGAAGCCCGCGATGCGGCCGGGATGCGGTTCGCCGATCCCTATCTCCTCGACGGCGCTCCCACGGCGATCGACGCCGCGGCGGCGCGCTGCGCCTTGCGCGGTGTTGGCACAGTGCGCTGAGACAGGCCACAATTCAAAGTCGGAAGAGCGAGCGCCGGCTTTAGCAGCGCCCGCCCGCCCGCCTCAGATCAGATGTGAAAGCAAGGTAGCCACTCGGGGTGGTTCCACTGCACTGGCGTGCAGTTGCCAATCGTTATTCCAAGGTAGGGGACATGCAAGAACGTGACTGCCTGCGCTTGGGTCGAAGACAGGAACGCAGTGGCAGCAAGGATTGCGACAAGCTTCTTTTTCATTTGGCTCTCCAAAACTAGCGAGAGCCACAGCGTCGTCTCATTCCGACAAGCGGTTGTTAATTATTGGTCCAAAGCTGAGCAGATTATCTCGAGTTAACACGACGATGGTTGCGGCGGCGCGCTGCGCCTTGCGCGCTGCTGGCAAAGTCCGCTGACGCGCCCTAGATAAGCCCCTCGCCATGAGTGCCCATACGACCTTGATGCCCATTCCGGGCGCGATCGATCCCGTCCCCGTTCCGCGCAGCGCGACGATGCGCGCCGACGGCCGCGTCGAGCTGGTCGGGCTGTCGAAGGAGCAGATCCGCGCCGAGCTCCTGGCTGCAGGCCTGGATGAACGCCAGGCGAAGCTTCGGGCCAAGCAAGTCTGGCACTGGATCTACAATCGCGGAGTCAGCGATTTCCTCAGCATGAGCGACATCGCCAAGCCGCAACGCGGCTGGTTCGCCGAGCGCTTCATCATCTCGCGCCCGGAAGTGGTTGAGGCGCAAGTGTCGTCCGACGGCACGCGCAAATGGCTCCTGCGAACCCACGACGGCCATGATTTCGAGATGGTGTTCATCCCCGACGCCGACCGCGGAACCTTGTGCGTGTCGAGCCAGGTCGGCTGCACGCTCAACTGCCGCTTCTGCCACACGGGCACGATGCAGCTGGTGCGCAACCTCGAGCCGGCGGAGATCGTCGGCCAGGTGATGCTCGCCCGCGACGCCCTCGGCGAATGGCCGTCGCAGCCGGAAGGGCGGATGCTCACCAACATCGTGATGATGGGCATGGGCGAGCCGCTCTACAATTTCGACAATGTTCGCGACGCGCTGAAGATCGTGATGGACGGCGACGGCCTCGGCCTCTCGAGGCGGCGGATCACCCTCTCGACCAGCGGCGTCGTGCCGATGATGGCGCGAGCCGGCGAGGAGATCGGCGTCAATCTTGCGGTGAGCTTGCACGCAGTCACAAAAGAGATCCGCGACGAGATCGTGCCGCTCAATCGCAAGTACGGGATCGAGCAATTGCTCGAGGCCTGCGCGGCTTACCCGGGTGCCAACAATGCGCGGCGCATCACGTTCGAATATGTGATGCTGAAGGATAAAAACGACAGCGCCGAAGATGCGCGCGAGCTCGTGCGGCTGATCCGCAAGTACAAGTTGCCGGCCAAGGTGAACCTGATCCCGTTCAACCCCTGGCCTGGAGCGCCGTACGAATGCTCGACGGACGAGCGCATCCGCGCATTCAGCAACATCGTCTTCGAAGCGGGCATTTCGGCTCCCGTGCGCACTCCGCGCGGAAGGGACATTGACGCGGCGTGCGGACAGCTGAAAACTGCGGCGGAACGGAAACGCAAATCCCGCGCTGCCGCCGCTTAAGACGGAGGTCTTCGAATTGTCGCTGATCGGCAATCTTGTGGAAAAGCTGCTCACGAACGGCAGCATTCGCTTGCTGAGGCCCGGCAAGCCGCCGCAGACGTTCGGGCGCGGCGGCGGGAAGTATCTCACCGTTCGCTTCACCGACCGCAAGGTCGCTTTCGATATCATCAAGAACCCGCGGCTCGGTCTTGGCGAAGCGTATATGGACGGGCGGCTGATCATCGAGGACGGGACCATCCTCGACCTGCTCGAGCTCATCGTCGGGTCCAACCGTTGGGAAGACAAAGGTGAAGGCCGAGCCGCGCTGTCGCGGGGCAAGCGGCGCCTTAGGCGACTCCTGCTGCGCAACAATCCCATCCGTGCACGCCGTAACGTCGCACACCATTATGACTTGAAGGACGAGCTGTACGAACTCTTCCTCGACGAGGACAAGCAGTACAGCTGCGCTTACTTCACCGATCCGAACAACAGCCTCGAACAGGCGCAGGCCGACAAGAAGGCCCACATCGCCGCCAAGCTCGCGCTTGAACCCGGGCAGAGAGTGCTCGACATCGGCTGTGGGTGGGGCGGGATGGCGCTTTACCTGAACAAGGTCGCGGGCGTCGACGTGCTGGGAGTCACGCTGTCCGAGCATCAGCTGAAGATCGCGCGTGAGCGCGCCGCCGCGGCGGGCGTGTCAGACCATGTGAAGTTTGAGCTGATCGACTACCGTCATCTTCCCGGCACGTTCGACCGGATCGTCTCGGTCGGCATGTTCGAACATGTGGGCGCCAGACATTATGACGAGTTCTTTGCCAAGTGCCGCGAACTGTTGAAGCCCGACGGAGTCATGCTTCTGCACACGATCGGCAAGCTCGGCGAAGTGTCGAACGGGCCCGATCCCTTCACCGACAAATGGATCTTTCCGGGCTATCATCTGCCGCCGCTGAGCCAGATGTTCAGCGCCAGCGAGCCGGGCCGGCTGATCGCCAGCGATGTCGAGAATCTGCGGCTGCATTACGGGCTCACGCTGCGCCACTGGCTCGACCGCGCTACCAAAGCGCGCGCGGAGATTGAGGCGATGTACGATGCGCGCTTCTTCCGGCTCTGGGAATTCTATCTGGCCGGCGGAATCGTGATGTTCGAGAACGGCGCCGCCTGCAATTACCAGATCCAGTACATCCGTGACCGGCGCGCGCTGCCGATCACCCGCGACTACATGGCCGAGGCCGAAGCGCGCTACCGCAAGATCGCCGCCGAGCCGGCGGCGCGCACACCGCCGGCTGCGAGGCGCCGCCGCTCAGAAACGCCTGAGTTCGCCAAATAAGGCGCATCTTCCCCGTCCGGGGAAGATTAGCTCGGGCGATGCTGCTGGCGGAGCTGGTGCGCCTGCTGCCGCTCTTCGCGAGTAAGAGTGCCGTCATGGTTGAGGTCGGCGCGGTCGAAATGCTGGAGCGCGGCCTGCTGCGCCTCGGCAAGCGAGAGCCGGCCGTCGCGATTGGAGTCGGCCATGTCGAACATGCGTCCGCCGAAGCCCATGCCCATACCATGCATACCCATCTTCATACCGGGAGCGCCCGGAGCGCGGGGCGCGGCGTCCGGGCCCGAGCGCATGATCACCACGCGGCGCTCCTGAAGCTGAGGCTGGGCGGCCATATACTCCTGGCGGCTGATGCTGCCGTTATGATTGGCGTCGAGCCTGTCGAACATCTTGCCGCGATCGGCGCGCGGGATGTCGCCCCGGCGCTTCTCGCTGTCTGCGCGCATCGCACCCATCATGTTTGTGTGGATCGAGTCGATTTCCACGCGCGTCAGATAGCCGTCGCGATTGGCGTCGAGCCGGGTGAACACGTCACGGACATGGCGCACGGCTTCGTCGCGGGTCATTGGCCGGTCGGACCGCATCATCATCATTTGCATCTGCGGCGCAGCCGGCGGGACCGGCGCACGCGCAGCCTGTGAAAAGACGCCCGGCGCGGGGGGCGGAGCCGGCTGGGCCGTCGCGGGCCCCGCAGCAAATACAAGCGCGGCAACGCCGGCGCCTACCAACAGCATCTTCATGTTCGAGCCTCCTCCTCGGATATCGAGGAATGGTTAGATCATCCAAGCTTGCTCGCGATTGAACGGACGCAAAACGGCGCGGAGCCAAGAGGTGGCGGGCCTTTGATTAACACCTTGTCATAAGGCGCCTCGGTGCATGGACAATTGGCCGCGCCCCGCTAGTGACCCGCGCGGGAGTGATGACCGGCGCGTGAGGATGGGGGCGCAAAGCGCAACAAAAGATGTGGCGGCCGAGGTGCGCCCGTGGTGGGAGTCGCGGGCCTGCATCGCCCTCGTGGTGTTCGCGACCATGCTGCCTTTGGTCTACCCGCCGATCCCGCCGCTGGTGGACCTTTTCGGGCATATGGGCCGCTACCGCGTCGAGCTTGATCTCGGGCGCTCGCCGTGGCTCTCGCACTATTACGACTATCACTGGGCGCTCATCGGCAATCTGGGTGTCGATGTCCTCGTCCGGTTGCTCGCGCCGCTGGTCGGACTCGAGCCCGCGGTAAAACTGATCGTGATGCTGATTCCGCCGTTGACCGCGGTCGGATTCCTGTGGGTGGCGAGGGAAGTGCACGGGCGGGTGCCGCCAACCGCGTTCTTCGCGCTGCCCTTCATCTACGGCTATCCGTTCCTGTTCGGCTTCGTCAATTTCGCGCTTTCGGTGGCGCTAGCGTTTCTTGCGTTCGGTTTGTGGCTGCGCCTCGGGCGCTTGAAACGGACGGGGCTCCGCAGCCTGCTGTTCGTGCCGATCTCGCTCGTCGTGTTCTTCGCCCACACCTACGGCTGGGGGCTGCTCGGGCTGATGTGCTTCTCGGCCGACGCGGTGCGGCTTCACGACCGCGGCCGATCGTGGTGGCGGGCCGGCATCGAGGCCGCGCTGCATACCTCCGTGATGGCGCTTCCGCTGCTCGTCATGCTCGTGTGGCGCAGCGAGACTCACGGTGGGCAAACCTTCGACTGGTTCGCATGGAAGATCAAATGGCGCTGGATCTACTCCGCGCTGCGCGACCGCTGGAAGTGGTTCGATATCGGGTCGCTGATCGTTACCGCGCTGGTGTTCCTCTACGCGCTGGTCAGCCGCAAGCTGACGCTGTCGCGCAACCTCGCATTCTCCGCGATCGTGCTTGCAATCTCGTTCGTGCTCCTGCCGCGGATCGTGTTCGGCTCGGCTTATGCCGACATGCGTCTCGTGCCCTATTTGATGGCCGTAATTCTGCTCGCGATCCGCTTTCGCGGTGCGCCGGACCGAACCACGGCGCAGGTGCTGGCGGTGCTCGGGCTCCTGTTCTTCGCTGTTCGCATCGGGAGCAACACGATGAGCTTGGCCATGTCTGCCGATGACCAGAAGGCCAAGCTCCACGCGCTCGACCATGTGCCCTACGGCGCGCGCGTGATCACGCTTACCGGAATGACGTGCGGCGAACATTGGCCGATGCTGCGCAACAGCCATCTGGGAGCGATGGTGATCGCCCGGCGCCAGGGCTTTTCGAACGACCAGTGGGTCATCGAAGGGGTCAACCTGCTCGACCTCAAGTACAAGGCCGCCGGTTATTTCGCCGCCGACCCGTCGCAGCTGGTGCGCCCAAACAATTGCCGCGACGCGCTGCACCGGCAGATCGACGAGTCTTTGTCGGCGCTTCCGCGCAACGATTTCGACTATGTCTGGCTGGTCGACGTGCCGCCCTACAATCCTGAGATCGTCGCCGATCTTCAACCGGTCTGGCGCGGACCGGGCTCCATCCTCTATCGGCTGCACTGATGCCAGCGCTTTCAATCGTCGTGCCCTGCTTCAACGAAGAAGCGTGTCTAGTCGCGTTGCACGAGCGGCTGACGGCGGCTGCGGGAAAGACCGTCCGCGAGGATTATGAGATCGTGCTGGTCAACGACGGCTCGCGCGACGGCAGCTGGCCGATCATGCGGCAGCTCGCCGCCGACGATCCGCACGTCGTCGCGGTCAACCTGTCGCGCAACCACGGTCACCAGCTCGCGCTCACCGCAGGTCTCGACCTTTGCGGCGGCGAGCATGTGCTGATCATCGACGCCGACCTCCAGGACCCGCCCGAATTGCTGCCCGCGATGCTGGAAACGATGCGGTCGAGCCAGGCCGACGTGGTCTACGGGGTGCGGAAGAGCCGCCGCGGCGATACCGCCTTCAAGCGCGCCACCGCGCACGGGTTCTACCGCCTGCTCTCACGCGCAACCGAAGTCGAGATCCCGGTCGATACCGGCGACTTCCGGCTGATGAGCCGCCGGGCGCTTGACGCCTTGCTGGCGATGCCCGAGCAGGCGCGCTTCATCCGCGGGATGGTCGCGTGGATCGGCTTCAAGCAGATGCCGTTGCCGTACGATCGCGAGGAACGGTTCGCGGGCCGTACCAAATACCCGCTGAAGAAGATGTTGCGCTTCGCCTTCGACGCGTTGACCGGTTTCTCGTCCGCGCCATTGAAGCTCGCGAGTCATGCCGGGCTGGCGCTGTCGATCGGCTCGGTGCTGCTAATCATCTATATCGGTTACGCCTGGCTCGCCGGGCAAAATATCCAGGGCTGGACTTCGCTGATGCTGGTCGTCGTGGTGCTGGGCGCAGTGCAGATGTTCGTCCTTGCGTTGATGGGCGAATATATCGGCCGGCTGTACAACGAGGCCAAGCGGCGGCCGCTGTACATCGTCCAGGAGGTCGCCGGTGTGCAGGAGCTGCGCGCCGGCGAGCGGCGCAAGTCGCGGTTAGGCTATGTCGCGGATCCGACCGCGAACAAGGACAAGCCCACGGGCAAAGGCAAGCGCCCGATCAAGTGACGCTCGGCCGCAAACGTGCCTTCCAGCGCGGTGTTGAGTGGTGCGGGCGGGAGCTTCAGCTCGGCATTGTCCTTGCCGCGCAATTTGGATGACAGCCGCTCGGCGAGGGCGACCGGGAAGAGCAGGCTGTTGAAATAGCCGACGGCTTCCAGGCGAAGCGGCGAACTTTCGATCAGCGCCTTCAGCCGGCGCCTCGAGTAGCGGCGCTTGTGATGGTTCACCACGTCGTGCGCCGACCACATCCATTGATGCGCCGGAACCGTCATCACGAACTTCCCGCCGGATTTAAGCTTGGCCGCGATCGACGCGATGGCGGCGCGGTCGTCCTCGATATGCTCGATCACGTCGAACGCTCCGATCAGGTCGTAACGCCGGTCGGGAACGCCGGCGAGCTCGGGCAGGGGCGCGCTCATCACCGGCCGGCCGAGCCGTTGTTCAGCGTATCCACGCGATTCCTCGTCGAGTTCGAGCGCGTCGACATGGCCGAACTCGCTGAGCATCGCGAGATTGTGGCCAGTGCCGCACCCGATCTCGAGAATCTCCGCTCCCGGCGGCGGACCGACCGACCGGCGGATGAGCGCGGCGATCACGTCGCGCCGCGCGCGGTACCACCAGTGACGCTGGTCGAGCTCGGCCATCTGCCGATAGACGACGCGCTCCATCAGCGGAAAACCATCTGACGGTTCAGCACGAAGGTCGCGAACGGAGTGACGAAGATCGCCGGCAGGAGGGGCCACCAGGTCGGGCCGTGAACGAGCGGACCGGTCAGAACCCAGGTGAAGATCTCGTTGAGGACAAAGCCCGAAGCCTGAACGAGCAGGAACTTGATCTTCATCTGCCGGTCTTCGGTCCGTCCGTGGCCGCGGAAGCTCCACCGGCTGTGGAGGACGAAACCGATCGAGACCGACACGAGGAAAGCAATGACCACCGCGGCCATCGGCGCCATGACGTAGGTCGCGAGGTACCAGTAGATCGCCGAGTAGATGGCGGCGAGGAACAGCCCCACGACCGTGAAGCGGGCCAGCTGGGCGAAAGTCTCATTACGCACGTTTAATCTGGTCGCCATGTCGCTTGCTTGCCGTTTGGAGTTTCGCGGCTACAGCGCGAAAAGTGCAGCAGCGCAAGGATGAGGAATGGCAGGACTGGGCGTTCGATCTGATCGGACGCTACTGGAAGCGCATCGCGCTCATCGTTTGGCTCGGCTTTTGCGGCTGGTTCATCTTCAGCGAATGGAACAGCATCCGCCACTTCGCTCTGGGCGACACCGACGACAATATGCGGATCATGCAGGTCCGCGGGTTGCTGCACGGCCAAGGCTGGTTCGACCTCCGAAATTACCGGATGAACCCGCCGTTCGGAGCGAACATCCACTGGTCGCGCCTGGTCGACCTTCCAATCGCGGGACTGATCTTGCTGCTTCGGCCCATTCTCGGCGGAGCCGGCGCGGAGCGGTGGGCGGTCGCGATCGCCCCGCTGCTCCCTTATCTGTTGCTGCTCTACGCGCTCGCACTGACGGCGCGTCGCCTGATCGATCCGCGCGCCTACCCGCTCGCCTTCCTCGCCCTGTTCTTTGCCGGATCGGCCAACGGCATGTTCATGCCCGAGCGGATCGACCACCACGGCTGGCAGCTGGCGCTGCTCGCGCTCGGCATGTCGGCGATCGCGGACCCGAAGCGAGTCCGCGGCGGGCTCACGCTCGGAATGGCGAGTGCGCTGTCGCTCGCGATCGGGCTCGAAATGTTGATCTATATCGCGGTCATGGGCGTCGCGACGGCGCTGTTCTGGGTCGCCGACGCCGAGGAGCGCGAACGGCTGCGCGCCTATGCGGTCTCGCTCGGCGGAGCAACCGCGCTCTCTTTTCTCGCATTCGCGTCCTACGCCAACCGGCAGGCCGTGTGCGACGCCTTGTCTCCGGTCTGGTTGTCCGACGTGCTGCTCGGTGGTGCCTTGCTCTACGGACTTTCGCTGCTTCCGATCGCCGACTGGAGGAAAAGGCTGGCGGTCGCCGCGCTTGCGGGCGCGGTCGCCGCTGCATTCCACGCCCTGATGTGGCCAAACTGCCTGCAGCGGCTCGAAGGCGTTTCGCCCGAAGTCTACCGATTGTGGCTCAGCCACGTGAAGGAGGCGCGGCCGGTTTACTCCCACGGCTGGCGGATCGCGACGTTGATCGTTGGCTTGCCGGTCACCGGCCTGGTCGGATGGGGGTTTCTCGTGTGGATTCGGCGATCCGAACCCGACCGGCTTCGGCGCGTGCTCGGCGCCGCCGCGCCGGGGATCGCCGCGACCGTCCTGCTGCTGTGGCAGACGCGCACTGGACCCGCAGCGCAGATGCTGGCGACGATTGGAGCGGCCGCGTTGGTCTGGTATCTCGTTCCTGTCGCATGGCGGGCAAAATCGGCGGTGGTCCGCGTACTGGGCGCCGTCGTGATCGTCGTCGCCGGCGCCGGCGCCGCCGTTCCGTTCGTGGTCGGTTTCATTCCGGAAGAGAAGCCCACGCCAGCCCAGGCGGCGATCGGCAAAGCCAATTCGCTGTGCAACTCGCTCTGGGGCTACCACCCGGTGGCGCTTCAGCCCAAGGGCGTGGTGTTCACGTTCGTCGACCTGGGACCGCGGCTGATTACGGTGACTCACCATGACGCGCTCGCCGGTCCTTATCACCGCAACGGTGAGCAGATCGCGGATATCATGAACGCCTTCCGCGGCAGCGCCGACCAGGCGCACCGGCTGATCGCGAAATATCATTCCACCTATTTGCTGACCTGCCCCAAAAGCTCGACGACGACGATCTTCATGTCGGAAGCTCGGACGGGCTTTTACGCGCAGCTCGAAGCGGGGCAGGTGCCCAAATGGCTGACTCCCGTCGCCCTGCCCAAGGATTCGCCCTTCAAGATGTGGCGTGTGACGGGCTAACCGAGAACCTGGGGGAAGCTTTGCTTTAAGCCGTCGATCACGAACTGCGCGGCGAGCGCGGCGAGGATGACTCCGAGCACCCGCGTGATCATCGCTTCGATCTTCTCCCCGATCAGCCGCATCAACGGGCCTGCGGCGAGCAGGGTGAGCAAGGTGATGACCATCACCGTGGTGATCGCGGCGAGGACGACGGCGACGTGAAGCGGGGTTTCGGCGCGCGACACCCACAGCATCGCGCTGGCGATCGAGCCCGGTCCGGTGATCATCGGAATCGCCATGGGGAAGACGCTGATGTCCTCGGCCTCGGGCGTGCCCTCGATCTGCTCGGCCCGCTTCTCGCGCCGCTCGGTGCGCCGCTCGAAGATCATGTCGAAGGCGATAAAGAAAAGCAGAATGCCGCCGGCGATGCGGAAGCTGGCGAGGCTGATCCCCAAGGCATGGAGCATGGGCCGCCCGAGAAGCGCGAAGAACATCAGGATCGCCCACGCGATCAGCGAAGAACGGATCGCCATCGCGCGGCGATGCGCCGGCGGAGTTCCTCGAGTGAGGCTGGCGAAGATCGGTGCGCAGCCCGGCGGGTCGATGATCACCAGGAAGGTGACCAAAGCCGAGCCGAACAGCTCGATCATGGCGGCGGAACGTCGTTGTAGAGCACTTGTGCGTAGCGCAGCCCGTTCCACAGATAGACGCGCAAACGGCGTTCGCCCTTCTTGCCCACCTTCCAGTCCCACCCGAGAGTCTTGTCGGCGGACTCACCGCGACCCTGGTCTACGGGCGTCGTCCGCGCTTTCTCGGCACTGAGCGGCGGCGGCGGAATGATCGGCGCACCGGGAGCCTTGATGCGGCAGGCTGCACGATGGACCTGCAGCCTGGATGGCTTCGGCAGCGTCTTTTTTTGCGCGTCGCCGCCATCGTAAACCCAACGCCACTGCCTTCCGGCGCGCTGCCACACGGTGGTGAAATAGCCGTGGCTGTTGTCAGGCCGGATCCACGGCCCCGTATTCACTGCCGTGCGCCCGTCGCATGAGACGAAGCTGTGCGCTGGCCACCAGCGAACGGATTTGGGCGGATCTTTCCGGTCCATCAGGAAATCGCGCGCCCACGCCGCTTGCGGAGTGAACATGACCGCGTCGCGGTCGGCGTATTTGCGGAACGCGGTCCACTGGCCGATGCGCTGCGCATCGCGCGCGAACGCATATTCGGCATCCACGGCGCTCGGAATCGAGGCGGCGAGAAGGAGTGCGGCGATCATAGGCTCTTCTCGTAAGGGAAACCTTCGCGGCGCGCGGCCGATACGAAGGTGTTGCGGATAAGGCAGGCGATGGTCATCGGGCCCACGCCGCCGGGCACGGGGGTAATTGCGCCGGCGACTTCCACGGCTTCGTTGAAGGCTACGTCGCCGAGAAGCTTGCGCGTTCCGTCAGGCTGCTCGACGCGCTCCTGTCCGACGTCGATCACGGTCGCGCCTGGCTTAATCCAGTCGCCGCGGATGAGCTCCGGCCGGCCGACCGCCGCGACGACGATGTCGGAGCGCCGCACCGCGGCGGGCAGATCGCGCGTTCGTGAATGCGCGACGGTAACAGTGCAGCTCTCCCGCAGGAGAAGCTGAGCCATCGGCTTGCCGACGATGTTCGACCGGCCGACGACGATGGCATCCAGACCGCTGAGGTCGCCGAGTTCCTGCTGGAGGAGGAGCAGGCAGCCGAGCGGCGTGCAGGGGACGAAGCCGTGAAGGCCGATTGCAAGGCGCCCGGCATTCACCGGATGAAACCCATCGACGTCCTTGTCCGGGGAAAGGCGCGTGATCACCACGCGCTCGTCGATCTGCGGCGGCAGCGGAAACTGGACGAGGATGCCGTCGACGGCGGGGTCGTCGTTCAGACGATCGATCAGCTCCAGCAATTCATCCTGCGTCGCCGACGCGGGAAGCCGGTGCTCGAAGCTTTCCATGCCGGCTTCGACCGTCGCCTTGATCTTCGAACGGACATAGGCCGCGCTTGGCGGATGCTCTCCGACCAAAACCACCGCCAGGCCAGGAGCCCGCCCCGCGCTGGCGCGGAAGCGCGAAACCTCGCTCGCGATGCGCTCGCGCAGCGCCTGGGCGGCCGCTTTGCCGTCAATCAGCCGGGCCGTCATCCGGCGCCGTAATATTGGACTACGACTCCGGCGAGCAGCTTCTTGATGACCTGGATGAGGATCAGGATCACCAGCGGCGAGAAATCGATTCCGCCGAAATCGGGGAGGAGGCGCCGGATTGGACGATAGAGCGGCGCAGTGACGCGGTCGATTGCGATCGCGAAAGCCCGGACCCCGCCTTGGCTCGTATTGAGAACGTTGAAGGCGAATAGCCAGCTCAGAACCACCTGGATGATGATCACCCAGGTGACGATGCTGAGCAGGAGGTCGGCGATGTCGACGAAAGCAAGGAGCATGGACGCCGCTTAGCCGCGCTCCGCTGGGGGAGCAATCAGGGGGCGAAGCGATTGGGCTGGGCTTCGGCCAGCACGATCGCGAAATCCCCGGCGCTGTCGGTCCATTCGGCGACCGGGGTCCAGCCGCCGGCAAGCAGCAACAGGCGCGCACCGCGGCGCTCGTATTTGTGGCTGTTCTCGGTGTGGATGGTCGAACCCGCGGCGAATTCGAACTGCCGGCCGGAAACGGTGAATTCGACGTCGCGCGTGGCGACCAGGTGCATCTCGATGCGCGACAATATGTCATTCCACCGGGCTTCGTGACGGAAAGCTTCGACCGGCACGTCCCCGTCGAGCTCGCGGTTGATCCGCTCGAGCAGGTTGCGGTCGAACAAGGCGGTCACGCCCTGCGGATCGTCATAAGCGGCGAGGAGCCGCTCGACGGGCTTCACCCGGTCCATCCCGATGAGCAGCTGCGCGCCGACGCCGAGCAGGTCGCGGAAATGGCGCAGCAGGTCGGTGGCGGTGCGGGGCACGAAATTGCCGATGGTCGATCCCGGAAAGAAGCCGAGTTTGGCGGAGGCCTCGATCACCGGCGGGAGGGTGAACGGCCGAGCGAAGTCGGCGACGACGGGGATCACCGTGAGTGCCGCGAAGCGCTGCTGGAGATCGTCCGCGCTTTGCCGCAGGAACTCGCCCGAAATGTCGACCGGAATGTAAGCCACAGGCGCGATCGCGTCGAGCAGAAGCGGAGTCTTGGTGGCCGATCCGGCGCCGAATTCCACGACCGCGGTTCCGACGGGAATGCGGGCCGCGATCTCGGGCATGATCGCCGCCAGCAGCCGGGTTTCGGTCAGCGTCGGGTAATAAGACGGAAGCCGAGTAATCGCATCGAACAGTTCGGACCCCCGCCGGTCGTAAAGCCAGCGCGCCGGAACCGCCGGAATTGAAGCGGACAGTCCGGCGAGGACGTCGTCGCGGAACGCCCGCGTCTGCTCGTCAAGCGTCGCGAGCAAGGCGGAGCCCCGTGAATTGCCAGCGTGCGGTGGGCGGGAAGAAGTTGCGATAGGAGGCGCGGCTATGCCCGCGCGGGGTGGCGCAGCTCGCGCCCTTGAGCACCAGCTGGCCGCTCATGAACTTGCCGTTATATTCGCCGACCGCGCCTTCGGCTGGAGAGAAACCCGGGTGGGAAGCGAAAGCGCTCGCGGTCCATTCCCACACGTCGCCGAACATGCCTCCGCCGGGGCGTGGGACGATGGCACCTGCGGCGTCGAGCTGATTGCCGATGTTGGGATCGGCCGAGGCGGCGAAGTCTTCCCATTCGGCTTCCGTCGGAAGCCGATCTCCGGCCCAGCGTGCGTAGGCGTCGGCTTCAAAGAAACTGACGTGCGCGACTGGTGCAGCCCAATCGATCTCGCGGCGGCCGCCGAGGGTGAACTCGGTCCCGTCGTCACGCCAGTAGAGTGGTGCGGCAATGCCCTCGCGCTGGACCCAGTCCCACCCTTCGGACAGCCACAGCGCGGGGGTCGAGTAACCGCCGTCATCCACGAACTCGCGCCACTCGCGGTTGGTGACTCGGCGATTGGCGATCTCGTGTGCGGCAAGGAAGACTCGATGGCGCGGGCGCTCGCTGTCGAAGGCGAAGCTGGCAACCGGTGCGCCGATCTCAACGATGCCCTCTCGGCCGGGGAGGAAGCTCAGCGGCTCTACCGCAAAGCAGGCAGGCGGCGGCAGCTCGCCGTAAGCGGGCTCGAGCGGATTCTCGGCAAAGGCGGCCAGAATGTCGGTGAGAAACAGCTCCTGGTGCTGCTGCTCGTGGTGGATGCCGAGCTCGACAAGCTCGAGCACTTGCGCCGGAAGCGACGGCAGAGCGCGTTCGAGCGCCTCGTCGACATGCGCGCGATAGGCGCGGACTTCGTCGAGCGAGGGCCGGCTCAGCATCCCGCGCCGCGGCCGCGCGTGCCGCGGGCCTTCCGCCTCGTAATAGCTGTTGAACAGGAAGGCGTAGCGCTCGTCGAATTGCCGGTACTCGGAGGCATGGTCGCGCAGCACGAACGTCTCGAAGAACCAGGTGACGTGGGCGAGATGCCACTTCGCCGGAGACGCGTCGGGGAAGGGCTGGATGGTCGCGTCGGCGTCGCTGAGGGGCGCCGCGAGATCGAACGTCAAGCGGCGGGTGGCGAACAGCCGCTCGCTGAGTTTGGTCGGTCCGGTTTCCGAATCCGCCCTGGCCATTCGCGCGCCCCTGCCACGAAACGGCGCCGGGGTCGAGCCGCGAGTTCGCCAAATGTTCTGTTACCGGCTAGGTGCGCGTGGCGCCCGGCTGCCACAGAACATCGCCCCCCGCGCTGCCCGCGGCGTGGCGGGCGGCGACGAACAGGTGATCGGACAGGCGATTGAGGTAGGCGAGCAGCTGCGGGTTGAGCGGCGCGCTTTCGTTCAGGGCGACCGCGGCGCGCTCGGCGCGGCGGACCACCGCTCGGGCGAAATGGAGCGCGGCGACGGCGCCGGACCCGCTCGGCAGGATGAAGCTGGTGAGCGGCTCGAGCGACGTGTTCATCGCATCGATCTCGCGCTCGAGCCGTTCGACCTGGCTCGCCAGAATTCGCAGCGCCCCGTCGACCTCGCCGGGCGTGGCGACGTCGGCGCCGAGGTCGAAGAGGTCGTTCTGGATCGCAAGCAGACGGTCCCCGAGTTCACCCGAACCGACCGCTGCAATCGCAAGGCCGATCACCGCGTTGGCCTCATCGACTTCGCCGATGGCGGCCATGCGCAGGCCCGATTTGCTGACCCGGCTGCCGTCGACCAGCCCGGCGCTGCCGCCGTCGCCTGTTCGCGTATAGATCTTGTTGAGCTTGACCAAGCGCTTCCGCTCTAGCGATTGGCGGCGCCGGCGACGGCGAGGATCAGCACCACGAGAATGATCGCGACCGCCTGGAAGAGCACCCGGCGGCGCATCCACTGCTGCGACTGCTCGCCGGTCACGTCCTTGCCCGAAGCCATCAGCATCACTCCGCGGACCAGCACATAAGCGACCGCCGCCATCGCGAGCAGGAGCAGCACGAGCAGGACGATGCGCATTGCGGCGCTTTAGGCGTCGGCGAAGGTGAAACCAAGGGGAAGCGTGCCGGCGATAAGGCCGGCGGCGAGCACGCGCCCGTCCACTCCGGTCACGCGCATCGCGGCCAGCGTTGGCGCGCGATCGCGCTTGGCCAGGCGGCGGCCGTCTGCGTGCGCGACCAAGGGATGGTGGAGATAGGCGGGTTCGGGGAGATCGAGCAGGCATTGCAGCAGGCGCTGGACCGGGGTCGAGGAGCGCAGGTCGACCGCGCGCACGACCAGGGTCACCCCGCTCTCCGCATCGTCGACCACGCAGGCGAGATGATAAGCGGCGGGCGCGTCCTTGCGGGCGAGGATGATGTCGTCGAAATCGGCGGGGCCTGTGGTGAATTGGCGGTCGTCCTCGCTCCAGGTCGGAAATCCGGCGAGCTGAAGCGCCTTGACGCTGTCGAGCCGCCAGCAATGCGCCATCGATCTGCGCCGATCGGGATCGTCGGGCAGCGCTCGGCACGTGCCAGGGTAATGCGCTCCGGCAGGCCCGTGCGGAGCCTCGAGCGCGGCAGCGAGGTCGGCGCGGGTGCAGAAACAGGCGTAAACGAGGCCGCGCTCCCGCAGTTGCTCGCGCGCATGGGCGTAAACGGCGCCGCGCAGCGATTCAACGAGCAGGGGCTGATCCCAATCGAGGCCGAGCCAGATCAGGTCCTCATAGATGCCGTTGACGAACTCGGGCCGGCTGCGCGTTGGGTCGAGGTCTTCGATCCGCAGAAGGAATTTGCCGCCGGTTCCGCGCGCACGCGCGTGGCCGAGCACGGCGCTGTAGGCGTGGCCCAGATGCAACCGTCCGGTGGGAGAAGGCGCGAAGCGGGTGACGATCACCCCCGTCCCCCTTGACGCAATCTCCGCAATCCCCGATTCATGACCATGTCACGCTGGGTTGGCATCCGGCGGGTCACAAGGGAAGACGGGCCGGTGCCCTCTCCTCCTTGCGTGCGACGAGGCCGGGGAGCTGGAGTTCGGACCGACCGAACGAAAGGCTATGCTGGCTTCGCATGTACCACCCCGAGCTGATCCGCCATCCCGACAGTTGCCCGGCGCTGGTGCTCAACGCCGATTACACCCCGCTGTCTTATTACCCGCTGTCGCTGTGGCCGTGGCAAACTTCAATCAAGGCGATGTTCCTCGAGCGCGTCGACGTCGTCGCGCATTACGAGCGGGAAGTGCACTCTCCGAGCCGGTCGCTGAAGCTGCCGTCGGTGATTGCGCTGCGCCAGTTCGTCAGGCCCAACGAATATCCGGCGTTCACGCGTTTCAACCTCTTCCTTCGCGACAAATTCCGCTGCGTGTATTGCGGATCGGGCCGGGAGCTGACGTTCGATCACGTACTTCCCCGCGCGCAGGGCGGGCGGACGATGTGGGAGAATGTCGCGACCGCCTGCGCTCCGTGCAACCTCAAGAAGGGCGGGCGCACGCCGACCGAAGCGCACATGCACATTCAGCGCGAGCCGATTCGCCCAACGAGCTGGCAGCTCCAGGAACACGGGCGCGCTTTCCCGCCGAACTACCTGCACGAGAGCTGGCGCGACTATCTCTATTGGGACGTCGAGCTGCTGCCTTAAGCCCCGCATTAACCATTTTCGTTTAGTGCTCGCGCGCGATGGAAATTCGCAGCACCACTTTGCCTGAAACGGACGAACGGCCGCGTATTCTCGTGGTCGAATCGAACAAGACCAACCTCGCCGTGATAGCCCGGCGGCTGGTCGATGCGGGCTACCGGGTGTCGGCGGCGGACAGCGGGCCAGCGGCAGTTGCCGAGCTTCACCGCGCGCCGATCGATCTTGTGCTTGCCGAGCTCAATATGCGCCAGATCAACGGTGCAGAGCTCGCTCGGCTGATCCGCGACGAAATCGTATGGCGCGACCTTCCGGTAATGCTGATCACCGGCAAGTCGAAGGCCGCGGACGCGGTCAGCGCCTATGCGGCGGGTGCCGACGACGTGATCCTCAAGCCGTTCCATTTCGAGGTGTTGTTCGCGCGGATCGACCGGCGCATCGAGCGCGCGCGATCGCTCAAGCGCCTGCGGCACGACAATGCGACGCTGGACGCGCGGGTTGTCGAGCGGGCGATTCAGGTCGGTGAGCTGCGTGACCGGCTGGCGCGGCTCGAGGCGACGGTCGGCTCTGCTTTAGCTGTCAATCCTCCCCGTTCGGGGAGGAACTCAGGTAGTCGCGGACTTTCGGACCCACATCCTCGCGCTCGAGCGCCATCGCCAGGTTGGCGATGACGAACCCCGCAGGATCGCCGCAATCGTGGCGGACGGCATCAACTTTGAGCGCGTGGAACGGCTGGCGGCCGATGAGCTTGGCCATCGCGTCGGTCAGCTGGATTTCGCCTCCCGCGCCGCGTTCCTGCTCATCGAGCACCTGCATGACCTCGGGCTGGAGGATGTAGCGGCCGATGATCCCGAGCCGCGACGGCGCGACGCCCGGATCGGGCTTTTCGACGAGTCCGCGGACTTCGGTGAGATCACCCTCGCTCTCGCCCGGAGCGATGATTCCATAGGAGCTGGTCTTCTCGGCGGGCACTTCCTCGGTCGCCACCAGATTGCCGCCGACGCGCTCCCACGCATCGATCATCTGCCGAAGCGCGCCCGGTTTCCCGGCCATCAAATCGTCGGGAAGCAGCACGGCGAACGGCTCGTCGCCGACGATGTCACGCGCGCACCACACGGCATGGCCAAGGCCGAGCGGCTGCTGCTGGCGAACCGTGACGACCTCGCCGAAGCGCGCGTTCGACGGCTCCAACACGTCCAGGCTTTTGCCCTTTTCGCGCAGGGTCGCTTCGAGCTCGAACGCATGATCGAAATAATCGACCAGCGCGGACTTCCCGCGCCCGGTGACGAAGATCATCTGCTCGATCCCGGCCTCGCGCGCTTCGTCGACCGCGTACTGGATCAGCGGCCGGTCGACGATCGTCACCATTTCCTTGGGAACGCTCTTGCTGGCGGGGAGCAGGCGGGTGCCGAGGCCGGCGACCGGGAACACCGCCTTGCGGACGCGATTGGCCATATTGGGGTCTAGTCTCCTGGGTTCGAGACGCCGGTTTCATTGGAAACGGGCTGCGGGTCCGATCCGGCAGGCTGGGCTGGCGCGGCTCCTCCGGTCGGGGGTGGCAGGTCGAAGGGGTCGGCGCGGCGTGGCTCGGAACGCTTGATCAGCTCGTCGACGCGATCCGGCCGCGCATAGGTCGGAGGGGTCAGCAGGTCGTTCGCAGTGGGCGTGGTCCGCGCCATCAGCGGCTTGACCGGAAGCGCCTGGCCGGCCGCCGGCTTAAGGTCCGCAACCCGGCCGCACGCGGCGATCACGGCAAAGGCGGTGAGCAACAGAAGACGTGACGGCCTCATCGGCTCCGACTAGCCGTTCGCCAGCGCTTGCGCTAGCGCCCCGCAGCCATGCGTTTGCTCTGGATGCCGTGCGCCTTCTTCGCGCTTGCCGCTTGCCAAAAGGCCGACCAGCAGGCCGCGAACCAGGCCGCGCCGGCTGCCGAGGCGGGCCCGGTCAAGGGCGTCGACCGCACCCACAAGGGCAAGCCGGCAATGGACGCGACCTTCAGCGACCCTGACGAAAGCGAGACGAGTCTCGCCGAATTCGCGGGCAAGCCGGTCTTGTTGAATCTGTGGGCGACGTGGTGCGGGCCGTGCGTCAAGGAACTTCCGACTCTCGATCGGCTGGCGGGGGCGCGAAAAGGGCTGACGGTCCTCGCGGTCAGCCAGGACAGCGGCCCCCACGCCTCGGTCGAGGCGTTCCTCGCAAGCCACAAGATCGTCAACCTCGCCGCTTACCAGGATTCGAAGTCGAGCCTGTCAGGCGCGCTCGGCCCGGATACGGTGTTGCCGACCACGATCCTGTTCGACGGCAACGGAAAGGAGGTCTGGCGCTACGTGGGCGACCTCGACTGGACCAGCCCCGAAGCCGCTAGGCTGCTTGCGGAGGCGAAGCCCGGCGAAAAAGGCTGAGGAGCCGGCCGTCGATCGCTGCCAGGCCGAGAGCGATGAGCGCGAGGCCGAAGAAATCCTGCGGCGCGAGAGTCTCGCCGAGGAACAATCCGCCGAGTAGGATCGCCGTCGGCGGAACGAGCAAGGTCACGAGGAGCGCATTGGTCGCTCCGGCGGAATCGATCAGCCGGAAATAGAGCACGTAGCCGAACGCGGTGCAGAGCAAGGCGAGGGCGACGATCGCTCCCCACGCCCCAGGGGTCGGAAAAGCGTGATTCCACGGGTGATCGACGATCATCGAGACCGGAAGCATGATCGCCGCTCCGGCGGTTAGCTGGCCGGTGGTGACGCTGAGCGGCGAAACTCCGATGCGCTTGAACCGGCGCGCCCATACGGCGGCGAGCGCATAGCTGAGCGAAGCGGTGACGCAGGCGAGCTGGGCGAGCGCGCTGGTGCCGAGACTCGTGAGGAGCGACGGCCCGATCATCGTCGCCACTCCGCCGAAGCCGAGGAGCACGCCGGCGACCTTGCGCGGGCTCATGCGCTCGTCGCGGGTGAGGAAATGCGCCACCGCCACGCCCCAGATCGGAGTGGTCGCATTGAGGATCGACGCGAGTCCGCTGGCGATGTGCGTCTGGCCCCAGCCGAACAGCGCGAAAGGAAGCGCGTTGTTGAGCAAAGCGAGGACCACGATCGAGCCCCACACCTGCCGCGGAAGATCGAGAGTCTGGCCCTTGAACCTCAAGAACAGCCACATCGCCGCCGCCGCGATGGTGAGCCGCAGCCACACGTAGGTCAGCGGCTGCACGTGGCGCACCGCGACTCCGATGAAGAAGAACGCGCCACCCCAGATCAGCGCGAGGACTCCGAGGATCAGCCAGTCGCTGCGGTTCATGAGGGTGCGGATCATCGGCGGTGCGTAAACCGACCGGTCGTCAGCCGCTTCCGCGGCGTTGCGCTCAAACGCCTGGGGATCGATTGGCTTCATTTGTGGAGAGTTAGGGGCGCATCGCGGCAGCGCCCAACAAATGCACGAGTCGAGGTGATAAGCTCAGCTTATGGAGGGCTGATCAGTCGCGCAGGAGTTCGTTGATGCTGGTCTTGGAGCGGGTGCGCTCGTCAACGCGCTTGACGATCACGGCGCAGGCGAGCGCCGGACCGCCGTCCTTAGCCGGCAAGGCGCCCGGAACGACCACCGAATAAGCGGGAACACGGCCGTATTGGACCTCGCCCGACGCGCGGTCGACGATCTTGGTCGAAGCGCCAAGGAACACCCCCATTGAAAGCACCGATCCGCGCTCGACGACCACGCCTTCGGCAACTTCCGAACGAGCCCCGATGAAACAATCGTCTTCGATGATCACCGGCCCGGCCTGGAGCGGTTCGAGCACTCCGCCGATGCCGGCTCCGCCGGAAATGTGAACGTTGCGGCCGATTTGCGCGCAGCTGCCGACGGTTGCCCAGGTGTCGATCATCGCGCCCTCGCCGACGCGCGCGCCGATGTTGACGAAGCTCGGCATCAGCACCGCCCCGGGCGCGACATAGGCGCCGCGGCGGACGATCGCGCCCGGGACGGCTCGGAAAGCGGCTGCGGCGAACTCCTTCTCGCCCCAGCCGGCGAATTTCGACGGCACCTTGTCCCACCAATGCCCGCCGCCGACACCGCCGGCGATCAGTTCCATCGGGTTCAGCCGGAACGACAGCAACACCGCCTTCTTGAGCCACTGGTGCACGACCCACTCGCCGGCGACATCCTCGGCGACGCGCCCTGCGCCGGAGTCCAGCGCGGCGATCGCCGCATCGACCGCCTGGCGCACCTCGCCTTTGGTCTCAGGCCCGACCGAATCGCGCTCGTCCCACGCCTTATCGATGACCCCTTGCAACTCAGTCATTCGGCCTCCGCAACGATGCTTTCGAGCCATTCGCCGACATCGCTCACGCGCACGTCGACGACGGCTTCTTCATAGCCGTGGTTGCCGCGCTCGGAACCATTGTCCACCCACACCGTCGTCATTCCCAGCTGCTTCGCTGGCCCGAGATTGCGAACCATGTCTTCGACCATGACTGCGCGCGCGGGATCGATTTCGAACTGCTCGAGCAGTTTCCGGTAGCCGTGGATCTCAGGCTTGGGCGTCAGGTCGGCGGCAAAGATGTCGTGCAGGTGGTCGATGACCGCCGCTATGCCGAGTCGATCCAGGACTTTCCAGGCATAGTCAGCATTGCCGTTGGTGTGCACGAACTTGCGCCCCGGAAGGCGGCTCAGCGCGGCGATCAGCCGGTCGTTTCGAGCCAGCCGGTCGAGCGGGATGTCGTGCACCTCGCCCATGAAATGATGCGGGTCGACGTCGTGGTGCTTCATCAATCCGGCGAGCGTGGTGCCGCTGCCGTGGAAATGCATCTTTTGCACTCGACGCGCCTCCGTCGCGTCCACGCCCAGCAGCCGCTCGATGTATGCGGTCATTCGCTCGTCGATCAGCTCGAACAGCCGGCTTCGCGCCGGATAGAGGCAATTGTCGAGGTCGAAGATCCAGTCCTGGATGTGGGCGAAGCGCGGGTCCATGAGCGCGCGTGGCCGTAGCGATCTTCGGGCCGCTCCGTAAAGGCGCGTCAGCCGGCCGGCTTGCGCCGGAATCGCGGCACGAGCATTCCGGCGCGCTCGCGGTAGAGCTCATAATCGCGGCCGAAGACGCTGACGAGGTCGTGCTCCTCGTAGCGGATCGCGATCAGCATGTAGACCGACATGCCCGCCGCGAGCAGCAGGTGGCCGATGGTCATCTCGGGCGTGGCCCAGAAGGCGAGAAAGAAGCCCAGATAGAGCGGATGCCGTACCCATTTGTAGAACAGAGGCTGGCGGAACTTCGGCGGCTCGGCCTCCTGGCCGCGAACGTGGTACCAGGCCTGCTGCAGCCCGAAGAGTTCGAAATGGTTGATCAGGAACGTGCTTAGAAGCACGGTCAGCCAGCCGGCCCAGAACGCGACCCAGATGAGAGCGTTCAACAGGGGATGAGTGATCGGGTTGAGGCTCCACACGATGGCGTCGATCGGACGCCAGAAGAGGAACAGGATCATCAGCACAATGCTTGCGGCGAGGACGAAGACACTGCGCTCGATCGGCGGCGCGACCATCTTCATCCACCAGCGCTTGAAGCCCTGGCGCGCCATGACGCTGTGCTGAAGCCCGAACAACGCGATCAGCCCGATGTCGATGAAGGAGGCGGTGACCGGATCGCCTCCGGGACCGTTATCGACCGTCAGCTCGGCAAAGGCAAAGTCGCCGACAAAGACGATCAGGTAGAGAAATGTCGCGAAGAAGATCGCGTAGGCGACTATTGCGAACAACATTGCAGCGATGCGTGACATGCCGACTCCCCTTTTCGGCTCTTGAACGGTGTTAGCGGCGACCCACCCCATATTTGACGACGATCGGTGCTTCGCAGCGGCCGATGTGGCGGTACACGGCCGAATAGGCGTTCGCCGGCGGAAGCTCGGTCAGCTTGCGTGGCTTGAGCGGCTCTCCCTGGCGATAGGCGTAATAGCTCGTGGTCCGCAGGCACTCAGCGGTCGACGGAGACGCGGCCCCCTTCGTGGCGGGGGCACCCTGCAGGCCGACCGCGGCAGCGGCGGTCGGAAGCAGCACCAGAATAGCCATGGTGAGGAGACGCATCACGAGACTCCTTTCGGAGCCGCAATAGCAAAGCCCGCTTAAACGGTGAAGCTTTCGCCGCAGCCGCAGGCACCCTTGGCGTTGGGATTGTCGAACACGAAACCGGCCGCGAAATCGTCGTCGCGCCAGTCCATGGTCGAGCCGATCAGGTAAAGCACCGACGCCCCGTCGACGTAGAAATTGCCGGCCGGCGTGACGATCTTCTCGTCGAACGGCTGCTCTTCGGACACATAATCGACCGAATAAGCGAGCCCCGAGCAGCCGCGACGGGGGGTGGAGAGCTTGACGCCGACCGCGTTTTCCGGCGCTCGGCTCATCAGCTCGGCGATTCGGTCCTGCGCGGCAGTCGTGAGCGTGATCGCCGCTGGCCGCGCGCGCAGTTTGGTTTCCTTGTTCACAGCATTCCCAATTCTAGTCTCGCTTCGTCGCTCATCTTCGACGGGTCCCACGGCGGATCCCAGACGAGGTTGACGACCGCGTCGCGGATTCCAGGCACCGACAGCACCCGCAGCTCGACCTCGTTCGGCAGCGATTCCGCGACCGGGCAGTGCGGCGTCGTCAGCGTCATGGTGACCGTCGCATCGCCGTCCTCGCTGATGGCGACATCGTAGATTAGGCCGAGCTCGTAGATGTCGACCGGGATCTCGGGGTCGTAGATCGACTTCAGAGTCTCCACGACAGAGGCTTGGAGGTCGCTCCCGGGGCCGGCCTGCGCTTCCTCCGGCTTCTCTCCCGCGAGGAAACCCTCGAGATAGTCGCGTTTGCGCTCGAGCTCGGGCGTGACTCGCGCCCGCGGCGGCGGGGCGACGCTCTCGACTTCTTCGGTTTCGATCTTGCGTTCGCGATTCATCCGAAGATCCGCTTCACCTGCTCAACGCCGCGCACCAAGGCCTCGATATCCGAGCTGTCGCTGTGCGCCGCGAAGCTCGCGCGTGCCGTCGCTTCGACGCCGAGCCAGCGCATCAAAGGCTGCGCGCAATGGTGACCGGCGCGGACGGCGACGCCCGCATCGTCCAATATGGTGGCGGTGTCGTGCGGATGCACCCCGTCGACGTTGAAGCTGACGATGCCGACGCTGTCCTCGGGCCCGTAGAGCGTCACGCCCGGGATGCTCGACAGTGCGGCGCGAGTCTCGGTGACGAGCGCGCATTCGTGCGCGTGGATCGCGTCGAGGCTGAGCTTCTCGACCCAGTTCACTGCCGCATGCAGGCCGATCGCGCCGACGATGTGCGGGGTCCCCGCCTCGAATCGGGCGGGCGGATCGAGGAAGGTGGTACGCTCGAAGGTGACGGTGTCGATCATCGCTCCGCCGCCCTGCCACGGCGGGAGCGCATTGAGCAGCTCGGCGCGGCCCCACAAGCACCCGATTCCGGTCGGGCCGTACAGCTTGTGCGCGGAGAAAGCGTAGAAGTCTGCGCCGATGGCCGCGACGTCGACCGGCAGCCGCGGCACGGCCTGGCAGCCGTCGAGCAGAAGCAGAGCGCCTTTGCTGTGCGCGACCTCTGCCGCGCGCCTGGCGTCAAGAATGCTTCCGAGAACATTCGACACATGGGCGAAGGCGACGACGCGGTGCTCATCGGTGAGCATCGCTTCCGCCGCATCGAGGTCGATCCGTCCATCTTCCGTCAGCGGCACCGCGTCGACCTGGTAACCGGCGAGCTGCCACGGGACGATGTTGCTGTGGTGTTCGAGCTGCGACAGGAGGACTCGGTTGCGGCCGTTCTTCGGAAGCGTGCGCGCAACGAGGTTGATCGCCTCGGTCGCGCCGCGGGTGAAGACCAGCTCGCTCGACTGACCGCCGATCAGGTTCGAGGCTGCGCCGCGGGCGGCCTCGTAGCTCGCGGTCATGCTCGCCGAGCGCTCGTACACGCCGCGGTGCACGGTGGCGTAGTCGCGCGAGTAGGCTTGCGTGATCGCGTCGATCACCGACTGCGGCTTTTGGGCCGTCGCGGCGCTGTCGAGATAATGCCAGTCGGCGATCGCCGGGAATTGATCGCGCACGTCGAGCCGGCTGTTGGCGAGGAGCGCGGTTTGCTTGTTCACACGACCCTCCTCAGCGCGTCGTGCGCGGCGGCGGAAATGCGCTCGCGCTCCGCGTCGTCGCCGACGCTCTCCCACAAGCCCGTGACGAAGCCTTCGAGAAGGAGAGCCCGGGCGCTCGCCGGATCGAGGCCGCGGCTTTCGGCGTAGAACAGCTGCATCGCGT
>JBDTON010000041.1:0-4341 GCA_039933195.1 Sphingomicrobium sp.
CCTGGATGGGAATGATCAACGCGACCGTAGGCGGCTCCAATGCATCATTGCCGGCCGGTCCAGATGTCGCGAGCCAGAAGACGGCGGAGGTGTCGATCCCCCAGGGTGGCACCGATATCGGGCGCGCAACCGCGATGCTTCTGTTGGCGCTGGCCGTTGTCGCAGGTGCGGCGCTCAGACTGGTCGGAGGTGACGATCAGCTTTGGTATGACGAGATTCACACCCTCGTCGACTCAATCCGCGAACCGCTCGCGGTCATCGTCACGCATTTCCCGTCGAATAACGACCATGTGTTCTACTCGGTGCTTTCACACATCAGCGTCGCACTGGGCGGCGAAACACCGCTAATGGTCCGTTTCCCGGCGATCCTCTTTGGGATCGCGTCGATTCCGCTTATCTACACAGTGGGCTCCAGGGTGACGACGCGGTTCGAGGCGCTGGCCGCCGCGATCCTCGCGACCGTTTCGGCGCATCATATCTGGTTCTCGCAGAACGCCCGCGGTTACACGTTGCTACTTGTTGCGACGTTGCTCGGCACGCAGCTGATCCTCGATGGACTGAAAACACGGTCGAAAACGCCGTGGCTGCTCTTTGCGGTGGTGAGCGCGCTCGGCGCCTACACGCACCTCACCATGGTGCTGGCGGTCATAGGTCAGGCGATCCCGGTCGCGCTCCACCTGCGGGCGTCCCGGCGCTTCACCGTGGAGGATTGGAAGGGCCCTGCGATCGGTTTCGTCGGGGCCGCGGTCCTCACCGTGATGCTTTATTTGCCGATGCTCGGAGATGTTGCCGCCTTCTTCGGGGCAAACCCCAAGGCGGCCACGGCGGGTTGGGCGAACGGGGAGCTGTTCCGGAATCTCCACTTCGAACTCAAGAGCGGCGCCGTGTTGGTCGTCGGCGGCACAGTCTTCCTTGCGGGTGTTATCAGCTACTGGCGTCAGTCGCCCCTCATCGTCTCGCTGTTCTTTCTTCCGCCCGCTCTCGTCTACTTCACCGCGGCGCTGCTGGAGCGGCCTACGTTCCCGCGCTTCTTCTTCTTCGTCGCGGGCTTTCTTCTCCTGGTCGGCGTCCGCGGCGTCTTCGTCATCATCCGTTTCGCGCTGGCCAGGTTAGGCGCGCGCTGGACGCAGTGGGAAAAACCGATCCGGTGGACCGCCGTCGCAGCGATGACTGCAGTGCTCCTATTCGATTTAAGCCGCAGCTATCTCAAGCCGAAAATGGATTACCAGGGGGCTCTTGGTTACGTCGAGGCTTCGCATCGGCCCGGCGATATTGTCGCGCTCGGCGAGCAAGGCGTCGATTATGTCTACAAGCATTATTATGCTCGCGATTGGCCCCGGCTGACGAACGCCGACGATCTCGCCCAATTGCGCCGCGGCCAGGACGTGCTCGTCCTGCACACGTTCGAACGCTACTTCAGTCGCACCAACCCGTTGTTGCTTGCAACGCTTAAGACCGGCTGCACCGAGGAGCGGAATTTCATCGGTACGCTCCAGGATGGCGACATCCACGTCTCGCGGTGCGCGCGCCGGCCATGACCCGACCCACTCTCCCGCAAGCCGATTTGTGGCTCCGCCGGCTTGGCTTCCTGCTCGTCGGCTTCGCCCTGCTAGTGATTGCCGCTGCCTATGGCGCGATGACCTGGGAGCACGGCACGGCGTTGCTGTGGAATGTCGTTGTGCACGAGGACGGTCACCGCACATTCGCGCAGACGCTTTTCTATTTTGAACATGCGACACGCGAGCTCCCCATCGATCTGCTGCTCGGTGTCACCATCGGGGCCGCCGCCGCGGAAGCGCTGCCTGGACCCCGCGCGACGACTGGGCGGCTCCAACCCATGCTGGCGGGGCTGCTCGTTGCACTCGTCCTTGTGATTACCGTCCCGACCGGGTTGCAGCTCGGCCTCGGCGCGCTGTGGGACAATCTGCTGCAGTATCACACGCGCGAGGGGGCACCGCTCGTCTGGGGCGCGCACTGGCGCTATCACCTTTTGGAGCGGGGGCCGTTGATGCTTCTCGCGCTTGGCTTCTGGGGAATCGTCCGCGCGCTGCGCCCCGAGGGCTCGGGCGAACGAGGCATAGCAGCCGGCTGGATCGCGTTGGGCGGCTTCATTGCCCTTACTGCCCTGTTCACGCCGGACCTTCACGCACTTTCGCTGCCGTTCACCGATCCTCGGTATCTTGGCCACGAGATCCGGGAAATTTTCACCCACAGCCTGGTGACGATGCCGCTCGGCATCGGCGTCCTCCTGCTGTATCCCCGCGAGAAAGGCGAGTTCTTGGCCCAACCTGGCAGCGGCCTTGTAGGTTCGATCTTTTTGGTCGGCGTTGCGATTGCCCTCCTTGCTTATGTCCTCCTGGCCGCCATCGGCGCAGATGCTGCATCCGAGGGACAGAGTGACAGCATGATCACGTTGCTAGCGCCCCATTTTTTCGAGCACGGCTTCACTTATCTGGTCACGTCCATCACGGCCGTCGTCGTCTTCGAGAAAGTGGGATCGCGACGCCTGCGGAACGTGCGGAACGTCTCGCTCCCTTCCTCTGCCCTAAACGCTTAGGCCAATCCGCCGTCACGTCCTCGTGGATGTCTCGAGCCGCACCCTCAGCCTGTCTACCAGCCATTCGGGGGTGAAATCAGCGATCGTCGAGGCGTCCTCTGCTCGACGGACGTCGGCGAGCACCTCGGTGACCTTTCCCCCGCCGGCGAAAAAATCGAGGCCGATCAGCGGCACGTCCTGAGTCAGCGCGAAGATCGCCGCGTGAAATCTCATGGCTACGGCGGCATCAAGCCGGCGCAGCAGATGGATCACTCCGTCCAGGCTCGCATCCGCCTCCCAGACCCGCAGGTCGACAGCGCCCTTCACGGCCCGCCGCAGCTCATAAGCGGCTGACAGGTCCGACATGCCCAGCTGAATGGCATTCATCGGAAAGTACACATAGGTCACCGGCCGCTTGCTGCGCGCAGCGAAGGCAATGAGGCCGTCCGCCAGCTTCCGCATGAAGTCGGGATCGACCGTATCCTGCGAAAGGTCGGAGAGGTCGCGCCAGTCGTCGTGCGTCGGCCGCAGGTTGATACCCACCTTAAGCGACCCCTCCGCGCCTTCAAGCAGCCTCTCGACGGACTCGACGTCGATGGTGGGCAAACGATCCAGCGTCCGGCGATCGGCGAGGTAATCGAAGGCGGGGTCGCGGCCGACCTGGGCGTCGAGGCCTTCCAGCATTGGGTGGCGGGCCGACCCTGAGGTCCGCATCGAGATCGACGAGGCACTTCGAAGGACACGCCGCCCGGCCCAGCGTGTCAGAGGAGACCTGAAAGGGCCAATGCCGATGCGCTCGACGATGAACGGCAGTCCGCGCCGGCGCGCCGATGCAGCGGCGGCGAGGTGTCGCGCAAGGATGCGAGGCGAGCCGTAAAGCGGACCACCGCCCAGCACCAAGGCATCCGCGCGGCCCAGGGCACGCTTCACCGTTCGAGCCCGGTAGGGAGCGACATCGACGCGGACGGGCGTCGAAATGCCCTCGGCCAACCGCCGAGTATGCTCGGGGCGCCCGCTCATGACCGTGGCGCGGCTGATACCATAGGATTGGTGCAGGCGCAGCAAGGTGCCGCCGAGTATCGCCGCATCTCCGATATGGTCCCCCCCGTAAACGCCAATAATTACCACCGAGTCCAGGCGATCCGGCGCGGAAACAGGCGTGCCCCAAAGCGTCGCAAGCCCGGCCACAGCGGACAGTGCCTCGCCGCCGGCGGCCGTCCATTCCGCCGCCAATCGCGCCAGCCGTTCGCGTGGATGGATAGGAAGGCGGTAACGGACATAATCGTCAAAGAAGGCGCGCGCCCGCGAGTCCAAAGGTGAACGGGCAACGAAGCGCACGCTGATTCCGGTCTCGAAGGCCAGTCGATGGATGGCCTCGATGCAGAAGACGCTGCGCGGTCCGACCGCGACGCGCCACATCACCTCTTCGCCGTCTCCCCTTAGCCGCTTTGCGTCCGCCACGGCATCGGCAAGAGCGCAGGCCTCTCCGGACAACGCCCGATGGCCTTCGGCAGCAATCTCCTCGGATATATCGACGACGACACTCAGGAGGGGGCCCCACTTCTCAGACTGAAAGGTTGTTCTGCTCCGTCGTCGTCGCGGGCCTACCGGGTTTCATCCGATCATAGACGACGCTGCTAGGCGTGCTGCATTAAACTGAAAGGTAAACAACGATATCATGCGTTGGACCACCCTCAAATCCGTTCGCGAGGGGGTGTCCTGATTTGGACCGGGATTTGCCAGCCACTGCTTGATGGTTGGCCGGGTGCAACGACCGAGTCTATGGTTCACGCGCCGCGAGACGA
>JBDTON010000042.1:0-15181 GCA_039933195.1 Sphingomicrobium sp.
TTGAGCCTTCGGGCTGCCGATATGGCTTCCGCATCGTCTCTGGCCTCGATCCACTCGGCGAAGTGGAGATTGCCCTGACTCTGCATGCAGTAAAGCTTGTAACTCGACATAGGCGACTCGGGGCTAAGTGCGTCTGCATCGCCGAAACTTTCAATGTTGGTTACGGTTCCAGAAGAATCGTAATGACCACCGTGGAGAGAGCGGCGTGGTCGTCACACTGGCTACGCGGCAAGATGGACTGGCCCCTTGAAGCGGCGCGCGGTGGAGTCCACGGGAATTTCGTGCGATGCTCATTTGCGTGGAGAACGGTTCGATGGCCCAGTCCTTGTTGCTCGTGGTCGCAACCGCGCTCGCTACGTGGTTCATCATGCGTTGGATGCGGTCAACACCGCGACCTCTAAACCGTGAGCAAAGAGAGATTGGCAGTGCCAAGGACATTGGCACAAAGCTCGATGGTGCGCGGGATCGCGCAAGCGTATTTGAAGTCGAACGCAACAGACTGGCTCTCGCTAAAGCGGTCAAGGCCGCTCTGTGGGTCACCGAAGCCAGGCTCAACTTCGCCGTGCCTGAACTTCTGAAGATGGCGCAGCTTTGGGTCGGTCAATCAAAGGTCCAGGGCAAGAAATGGAAACCGCCCGCCGGAGTCACGGATATCGAGGGGCTGGACGATGCCAACTCGCCGTGGGCCGCGTGGAATTTCAACGATCACCACTGGCGTATTGAGGGCCAGTGGGCCCCTTCGACTTTGCCGGACGAGATCCAAGACGACGTCGGCACATGCAAGGTCCTGGTCGATCACGAGGTTGTGCTCGACATGACGATTAGCGGTAAAGACCGGGAGGTCATGTGGATCGACGCGTTAACCGTCGGCCCGTGGGTTTCCGACCTGCTCGCATTCTCTGGCGCGCAGACCTCCGAAGCGCAGGCACGCTCAAGCGCCAAATCGGCGCGCCAAAATCAAGAGCGGGCGGATAAGATCCATTGGTGATTGCTGCACAGAGACGCTGAGTGAATCTGCGTGACGTCGGTCCTGTTGCTCCGCGCGCCTGAGGGCGCTTGAACGCAGGCCGCCCGGCGTCAGCCGTCTCTCGTGTAACGGCGCTCGCTGCGCTCCGCTTCCGCTTCGTTCGGGGCCTTTAGCGAACCCTCGGGCCCCCGAAGGGCAGGGGCGGCGGTGGGCGGCGGTCGCGACGCGGAAGCTGCGCCTGATAGGCGACTCCGCAATGATCGACGCAATAGGGAAAGCCGGGGTTGGCCGGATTGCCGCAGAAGTGGAAGTCGGGCTCGCCCGGGTGGCCGATTGGCCATTTGCAAATGCGGTCGTTCAGCTCGAGCAGGCTGGTCTTGTCGGCAACCTCTGGGCTGGGCTTGGCCGGCACCAGGCGGCGCGGAGGGGCTGGTGGTATCGGCGGCTGCTGGTCGCCGGGGCCTTGGCGGATGAAGCCCCCCGGGCCAATCGAGCGATATTGCATCTCGGGCGCAGAACGCCTCGTGGGGGCGTGCGGAGCGGCCGTGGCGGGGGATGCGGCAGTCGGTGCGTGGTGATCGGGCTCGGCCTTCGGCGCTGACTTAAGAGCCGCGGCCGCAGGGGGCGCGGACTTCTTTGCCTCTTTCTCTTCGCCCGGCTTCACCGGGGAGGGGCGCTGCTCGAGGCCGAGGCGGTGCGCCTTGCCGATAACCGCGTTGCGGCTGACTCCGCCCAATTCGTCGGCAATCTGGCTGGCGGTCGCTCCGTCGTGCCACATCTTCTTCAGGCGCTCGATGCGCTCTTCGGTCCAGGACATCTTAAACTCTGCTCCAAACTTGCCCGGTGGGTCGCCACCCGATAGGCGCTCACCGGTGAACGACCAGCCTCACAATTGGGTGCGCTTCGCGCCGGGGGAGCCGGTGCTGAAGGGGGTCAATTGGGGAGGCCTCAGAACCCTTTATATCAAGGAGGTGCGCCGGTTCTTCAAGGTCCAGATGCAGACCGTCTGGGCGCCGGCGATCACGACGCTGCTGTATCTCGCCATTTTCACGGTCGCGCTCGGCCGCTCGGGGCGGACAGTCATGGGCGTACACTTCGCCGACTTCCTCGCGCCCGGGTTGATCGTCATGGCGATGATCCAGAACGCATTTGCCAACTCCAGCTTCTCGCTGCTGGTCGGCAAGATCCAGGGCAATATCGTCGATTATCTGATGCCGCCTTTGTCGACCGGTGAGCTGATCGCAGGCCTGGTCGGAGCAGCGGTGACGCGCGCATTTCTCGTCGGTTTCGCGGTCTGGCTGGTGATGCTGCTGTGGCCCGGAGTGTCGGTCGATGTCCGCCGCCCGGAGCTGGTCATCTGGTTCGGGCTGATGGGCTCGCTGCTGCTGTCGTTCCTCGGGCTTCTGACGTCGATATGGGCGGACAAGTTCGACCATGCGGCGGCGGTCAGCAATTTCGTCGTGACTCCGCTATCGCTCTTGAGCGGCACCTTCTATTCGGTCCACCAACTCGCCCCCGCGTTCCAGAAGGTAAGCCACGCCAACCCCTTCTTCTACGTCATCTCGGGCTTCCGAGCGGGATTCCTCGGAGTGAGCGACTCGCCGCTGCTGATCGGCGCAATCGCGCTGCTGGTGCTCAACGTCGTGCTTTGGGCGGTCTGCTACCAGCTTCTTAAGAGCGGCTGGAAGATCAAGAACTAAAACATTTCAGCGGCTTAACGAATTAAGGTGTTTGAACGGGGGATAACAGGCGCGTTCAGGCCTGCATCAACCGAATCGCCGCACAACCTGCGCATCAACCAAGGTCTCAGAAGGAGAGCCGTGATGCGTAAATTGATGATTTCTCTCGCCGCCGCTGGAACGGCTCTCGCTTTTGCGACGCCCGCAGCAGCGCAATATTATCCGCAGCAGTCTTACGCCTACGGACAGCAGTACGGTGGCTACAACGGCTATGGCCAGAACAATTGGGGCCAGGTCCGCGCACTCCAGGCCCGGCTCAATAATGTCGAGCGGCAGATCAACCGCCTCGACCGGCGCAATGTGGTCCGCGACGATCGGGCGGACCGACTGCGCCGAGAGGCGAACAACCTCGAGCGCCAGCTCCACTTCGCCGCTCGCAACGGGCTTAACCCCTATGAGGCGAACAACATCAACGGACGGATCGCGTCGCTCGAGCGGCAGGTGCAATATTCGCAGGCCAACCGCTACGGCGGCTACGGCAATCAACACGGCTATTATGATCGCGACCGCGATGGCCGCGACGACCGTTACGAGAACGATCACGGCCGGGACCACGACGACTAAGTGCTGATTTTACCGGCGAGAAGGCGCTGCGGAGCGTCCGCGGCGCCTTTTTCGTTTCAGATGGTACGCGATGTTTGAACGCCAGCTAAAGGCGCCGTTCAGCGCCATAACATTTCCGCCGTGGCAGGAATCGTCTCAGCTCAACAAAGGAGAGCCAAAATGAATAAGTACTTCATCTCTATTCTGGCGGCAGGCTCGGCCCTGGCGCTTGCGGCGCCGGCATCGGCGCAGTGGGCGCGGCCCGTGTACCGGTCTGCGCCGTACAATTATGGCACTGGTTTCCGCGGACACCGCTTCGCTCAGTCGATGCAGGCGCGCGTGGCGCGCATCCGTGCCGATATCCGCGCGATGCAAGCGCGGCGGATCCTGTCGCCGAGAGAGGCGCGGTCGCTCGAGCGCGAGGCGTTCTCGGTTCAGCGGCGGATTGCGATTGCGTCGCGCAACGGGATCGGCCCGGGTGAAGCGCGCAACCTCGAGAACCGCATCCGGCAGCTCGAGATCCGGGTGGCTCGCGAGGCTCGTGACTGGGACCGCCGACCGGGCCGTCGCAGCTACTAAGCCGACGGCCAATCGAGAGGCGCGCGGGAGCAGTCCCGCGCGCCTTTTCCTTTGCCGGGGCGCTGGCTATAGGCGCGCAAGGCGGGCGCCAAGGTCTTCGGGGGCCGCTCCGCACCAAAACCAGAGGAGCCGCCATCCATGGCCATAATGCCGCTCATGCCCGTTTATCCGCGTTCACCGGTCCGGCCGGTCCGCGGCGAGGGGGTCTATCTCTACGGCGAGGAGGGCGAGCGGTACCTCGACTTTGCGGCGGGAATCGCGGTCAATATCCTCGGCCACGGCCACCCGCAGCTGACCAGGGCCATCCAGGACCAGGCCGCGACGCTGATGCACGTTTCGAACCTGTACGGCTCTCCCCAGGGCGAAGCGTTCGCCCAACGGCTCTGCGACCTGACCTTCGCCGACACCGTGTTCTTCACCAATTCCGGAGTCGAGGCGATCGAATGCGCGATCAAGACCGCTCGGCGCTACCATTACGCCAGGGGCAATGCGCAGAAACACGACCTGATCACCTTCTCCAACGCGTTCCACGGGCGGTCGATGGGCGCGATCAGCGCCACCGACCAGGCGAAGATGATCGACGGCTTCGCGCCCCTTCTGCCCGGCTTCAAGGTGCGCGAGTTCAACGACCTCGATGGGGCGTTGGCCGCCATGGACGAGAACACCGCCGGCTTCCTCCTGGAGCCGATCCAGGGCGAGGGCGGGATCCGCCCGGCGACGCATGAATTTCTCTCGGGCCTGCGCGCCGCGTGCGACGACAATGACCTGATGCTGGTGTTCGATGAAGTGCAGTGCGGAGTCGCGCGGACCGGCCAGCTCTACGCTTATCAGCATTATAACGTTGAGCCGGACATCATGGCCTCGGCCAAGGGGATTGGCGGCGGCTTTCCGATGGGCGCGTGCCTCGCCAGCGAGAAAGCGGCGGCCGGGATGGTGATAGGTACGCATGGATCGACCTATGGCGGCAACCCGCTGGCGATGGCGGCGGGGCAGGCGGTGTTCGACGTGGTCGCGAATGACGAGTTCCTCGCCGGCGTACGGCAAAAGGGAGAGCGCCTGCGCTCGGCGCTCGAGCAGATGATCCCCAACCATGACCATCTGTTCGAAAGCGTCCGCGGCGTTGGCCTGATGCTCGGGATCCGGATGAAGGCCGACAGCCGGGCGTTCGTGAACTATTTGCGGACGAAGGGCCTGCTCACGGTGGCCGCGGGCGACAACGTCATGCGCGTCCTTCCGCCGCTGACCATCGAGGAAGAGCACATTCGCGAGTTCGTCGACACCTTGTCGGCAGCGGCGGCGGAATATGAGGTCCCGGCCGCGGCGGCATGAGACGTTGAGCCCCGGCGAGCCGGTTCCTATCTAACCGCAATGCCGCCAGTAGAGCTTAACACCGACGTCGCGCTTGGCGTCGCGATCCCGTCACGCGACGCGCGCGGCCGGGTTGCGCGCCTGGGGCCGGTGGTCGATTCGATTCTCGCCAGCCATGACTATCCGCCCGTCATCGAGAATTTGCTGGCTGAAGCGCTCACGCTGACTGCTTTGCTCGGCTCCTTGCTCAAGGAGCCGCAGGGGCAGCTCACCTTGCAGGCACAGACGGAGGGCGGGGTCGTCGATCTGCTCGTTTGCGATTATCTTGGCGGCGAGCTGCGCGGCTACGTGCGGCACGATCCCGAGCGGCTTGCCACGGTTTCGGGCGAGCCGTCGCTGAAGGAGCTGTTCGGCAACGGCTTTCTGGCGATCACCTTCGACCAGCCGGTCGCCGATGAGCGCTACCAAGGGATCGTGCCCCTCGAGGGGAAGAATCTCGGCGAGGCGGCGCAGAGTTATTTCGCGCAATCGGAGCAGATCCCGAGCCTGGTCCGCCTGGCGGCCGAGAAGCGCGACGGGCATTGGGCCGCGGGTGGCTTGCTGCTCCAGCATCTGCCCGAAGGCGAAGAAGGGCGCGACCGGCTGCATACCCGCCTCGATCATCCCGACTGGCCGCATATCGCGATTCTCGGCGGGTCGGTGAAGCCGGAGGAGCTGACCGATGCGAAGCTTCCGCTCGATGACCTCGTCTGGCGGCTGTTCCACGATGAGGACGAGGTGCGGACGCTCTCGGCCGTCCGCCTCAGCCGCGGCTGCCGCTGCGACCCCGATTACGTCCGCTCAGTGATCGCCCGCTTCCCCGCCGACGAGCGCGAGGCAATGGTGGGCGATGACGGGCTGATCCGGGTCGACTGCGCCTTCTGCTCGTCGAGCTTTGCGATCGAGCCCAAGGAACTGAGCTCCTGACTTCGAGCTGGGCAATTTGTCATTTTCAATCATTAACCTACGGGTGGTAGAGGGCGGCGCATGGAGCGGTTGAGACTCGCCGGGCTTGTGGTTGCAGGGATCACGGTCGCGCTCGTGCTGACGGGCGCGCAGCGCCCTGCTGCGTTCGGCGACGTGGCGCCGGGCCAGTGGGAGATCAGCGGACTTCCGGGGATGAAAGCGCCCGCTCTCGAATGCTTCACCGACATGGCTACGCTCGAACGATACGAGCACAAGAGCCGCTCGTGCACCACGAAGGTGATTAGCGACAGCCCAAGCTCAGCCGTCTTCGATTACAGCTGCGGCGGCGCGGGCTTCGGCCACACCAAGATCGACGTGATCACTCCGCGGTCGCTCAGGATCGAGACCCAGGGAGTCTCGGACGGTCTGCCATTTAGCTACTTGCTGCAGGCGCGCCGATTGGGCGATTGCCCCGCGACCGCATCCGCCGCGCGCCATTAAGGCGGCGTTTAACCATTGCGTCGTAAGAGGATCAGGTGCCGGATTTGGCACGCTTTCCTCCCAATCGGGCAAGTATGCCCGATCACTGGGCCGCCTCTCTTCGGACAGGCGGCCCTTCTTTTGTCCGGTCTGACGCCCTAGAGGGCGCGCCGTGCTCTATCTCTTCATTAAGGCCGCGCTTTCGGGCGCAATCGTCGCCGCAGTGTCGGAAATCGCCCGGCGCTATCCGGGATGGGGCGGACTGCTTGCCTCGCTGCCGCTGACGTCACTGCTGGCGATGGTGTGGCTCTACCGGGACAGCGGCGATCCGGAACGAGTCGCGGAGCTGTCGATCAGCACTTTGTGGTTTTTCGCTCCCTCAATCCCGTTGTTCTTCGTGTTGCCGGCATTGATTCGGGCGAATCTCGGTTTTTGGCCGAGCATGGCGATCTGCGTTGTCGGGACCCTCGCACTTTACGCCGGCTGGTTCTGGGCCGCGCCTCGACTCGGGATCAAGCTTTGAAGAGCGCTGTCGTCCTTCTTTCGGGTGGGCTCGATTCGATGGTGTGCGCTGGTCTGGCGCGCGAATCGGGCTATGCCGTCGTCGCGCTTACGATTGACTACGGGCAGCGCCATCGAGTCGAACTGCAGGCGGCGCGCGCAATCGCTGCCGGGCTCGCCGATCGGCATATCGTGCTTCCGCTCGACCTTCGCGCGTTCGGCGGGTCCGCTCTGACGAGCGACATCGACGTGCCGAAACAGGGTCCTGCGCCCGGCATTCCGGTCACCTACGTGCCCGCGCGCAACACGATTTTTCTGAGCCTCGCGCTGGGCCTGGCCGAAGCGAGCGGCGCGCGCGACATCTTCATTGGCGTCAATGCGCTCGATTATTCAGGTTATCCGGACTGCCGGCCGCAGTTCATCGCCGAGTTCGAACGGCTGGCGAACCTGGCGACCAAGGCGGGCGTCGAGGGCGAGCCGTTCACGATCCACGCACCCTTACTCGACATGACCAAGGCCGGCATTGCGCGCGAGGCGGAGCGGCTGAGGCTCAACTCGGCGCTCAGCCATAGCTGTTACGATCCGCTACCGGATGGCACCCATTGCGGCCGCTGCGATGCCTGCCGCTTTCGCGCGAAGGGCTTCGCCGAAGCCGGAATCAAGGACCCGACGGTCTACGCATGACCTATGCCGTCAAGGAATGCTTCCTGACGCTTCAGGGGGAAGGCGTGCAGTCGGGCAGCCGCGCGGTTTTCCTGCGCTTTGCCGGGTGCAATTTGTGGTCGGGGCGCGAGGAGGACCGGGCAAGCGCGATATGCCGCTTCTGTGATACCGATTTCGTCGGGACTGAAGGCGAGGGCGGAGGCAAGTTCGCCAGTGCCGAGCGGCTCGCGGCGCGGGTCGAGTCGCTCTGGGGCGAGGGGAGCGAGCGGCGCCTGGTGGTAATCACCGGGGGCGAGCCGATGCTTCAGCTCGACCGTGACCTGGTCGACGCGCTGCATGCCCGCGGCTTTCGCATCGCGGCGGAGAGCAACGGGACGCTCGCTTCGACGCCTGGCGTCGACTGGCTGTGTGTTAGCCCGAAAGCCGGGACCGAGGTCGTCCAGCGGCGCGGCGACGAACTGAAGCTGGTGTGGCCGCAGGAGGGCATCGATCCGGCCGAGCTCGAGGCTTGGGAGTTCGATCACTTTCTCGTGCAGCCCATGGACTGCGCCCGGCGCGAGGAAGCGGTTGAGGCCGCGATCGCACTGGCGATGGACCGGCCGAAATGGCGTCTGTCGCTGCAGTCCCACAAGGTTGTGGGACTCGCTTAGGCCGCGTTGTTGGTCACCGGTTCGGCCGGGACCGGCTGCTCGAGCGGCGGCTTGCCCGGGGCCCTTGTCCGCGGCGTGGGCAAATTGGTCGAGGCGCTGCCGGTGTTCCCCTCGATATCCGCCGGCTCGGTGTAGTTCACGTCGGCGGCCATGTTCGACGCGTCACCCGTGACGGCGTCGATCGCGGTGACGTCATTCGAGGTAATATTCTCGGCAGCGAGGTTTTCGTCGACAATCGCGGTGTTGTCCGACTGATCATTATTGCCGCACGCGGAGAGCGTCAGCGCCGCGCCGGTGACGAGAATGAATGCGCGCATGGGTAAACTCCGAAACTGCAATGTTAAAAAAAGAGGCTGCCGGAATAACCGGCAGCCCCTTGAAATGCCAACGCCTCCCTAAGGAGGCGTCAATTACATCGCGTTGTTGGTCGTCGTCGTCGACGTGTTGGTCGTCGTCGTCGTCGTCGCGTTCATGTCCGTCGCGTTCATGTCCGCCGTAGCGTTCATGTCCGTGGCGTTCATGTCCGTGGCGTTCATGTCAGTCGTCGTGAGATTCTCATCGACGTTCATAGTGTTGTTGGCGTTTTCCTTGCTGCTGCAAGCGGCAAGCGCCAGGGCCGCACCAGCGACCAGGATAAGTGCACGCATTCAAGACTCCCTAATTATTGCGATCTGCAGCGGTTTCCCACTTCGCAAATCGCGGCGACAATAGTCTGAAGCGCGCGCTTCCATCAAGAGACTTTACACGTACGCTCCAAACCCTTGAGAAATGGCTGGAAACTGCGCTCCAATACCGCATCAACCCGCGTCAGAGCTATTTGTTTCCCAAGTTCCGCGAGGCTGGTGACCCCGAATTCGGCGATCCCGCACGGCACGATGCCGCCAAAATGCGAAAGATCGGGAGCGACATTGAGCGCGAAGCCATGAAGCGTCACCCAGCGCTTCACGCGAACTCCCAGGGCGCCGATCTTGGCTTCGTTCGCTCCCTCGCCGACCCAAATCCCGATGCGCCCATTGGCGCGGTGCGCCGAAACGCCGAGGTCGGCGAGGGCGTCGATCATCCAGCCTTCCAGGCAATGGACGAAGCGGCGGACGTCCTTCCCGCGTTTCTCGAGGTCGAGCATGACATAGCCGACGCGCTGGCCCGGGCCATGATAAGTGTAGCGTCCGCCACGGCCCGCTTCGTAGACCGGGAAATCAAGCGGATTGGAGAGTTCTGCGGGGTCGGCGCTGGTGCCGGCAGTGAACAGCGGCGGGTGCTCGAGCAGCCAGATGCATTCGCGCGCTGTGCCCTCGCGAATGGCGGCGGCGCGCCGTTCCATGAAGGCGACCGCGTCCGCATAAGGTACGGGCTCATCGCTGACGCGCCATTCGATATCGGGAGGAAGTTCCATCAGGAGCATGAGATGGCGTCGAGGCGCCGGCGGAGCAAGGATGATTGCGCCTAGTGACGGACGCCCGCATAAGCGCCGATGAACTGCCAAGAGGGGATGCAATGCCGGCTCTTTCGCTTTCCAAGGCCTGGGACGAGACGAAGGCGATTATCATGCGTGACGGGAGGCTGTTCGCCAGCGTGGCGCTCGCGCTCGTCGCCCTTCCGGCAGCCGTCGAGGGTTTGGTGAGCCCCAGAGGCATGGACGCGTCGGCGCCATGGTGGGTCGACGCGGTGATAATCGTCGCCTCGTTTATTGCGCTCGCCGGTCAGTTGGCGCTGATCCGCCTCGCGCTCGGACCCTCGATCACGGTCGGCGGCGCTATTACGCACGGAATTCGCCGGATGCCGATCTATCTGCTCGCCGCGATGCTCATCCTCTTCGGGCTGTTCATTGCCGCGATACCCTTTGCGCTCGTCCTTGCAGCCTTCGGCGTGCCGCTGCCCGCCAAAGGCGTGCCCCCTTCGCCGGTCGCTACGGTCGGCATGCTCCTTTATGTTGCATTGATTTGCTTCGTGGTGGTGCGAATGCTGATGAGCGCTCCGGTCGCGAGCGCGGAACGCGTCGGGCCCCTTGCGATGCTTCGCCGCAGCTGGGACCTCACGGCCGGGAATTGGTGGCGGCTGTTCGCCTTCCTTGTGATGATTTTCGTTGCAGCGTTCGCTCTTGCGATTGCGGTTCGCGGCGTCAGCGGAGTGCTGATCGAAGTCGCCCTCGGACCGGCCGACCCGATGTCGACCAGCGCGCTGGTGGTTGCGATTGTTCTTGCGGTCTTCAATTCCGTGCTGACGGTGTTCCTCGCCGTCATGCTGGCGCGGATCTACGTTCAGCTCGCCGCCCGGGAGGACGTCGCCGAGGTCTTCCGCTAGCCGGCAATGATCGGGACCTGCGGCGCGCTGTCCGTGGGCAGGATGCCGCTGAGGCGCGGGTCGGGGAACCGCTCCATCGCTCGCCTGTACGGTATGAAGCCGGCGCGGCGGTAGGCCGCCAGGGCGGCCGGGTGATCGAGCGAGCAGGTGTGGACGTGGACTCGGCTTACGCCTTCGCGCCAGGCGCGCCGCGCCGCCTCGGCAAGAAGCCAACGGCCGTGGCCCAGGCCGGACAGTTCGGGAACGAGACCGATGAAGGCGAGTTCGCACTCGTTCGGTTCGCGAAAGTCGAGCTCGAGCATTCCGGAGTCGCGGCCGCTTTGGTCGACTACCTTGTAAAGCTCGACTTTGGGGTGCTGGATGATCGCCGCGAGATGCGCGTCGTCGAGGATCAGCCGCGAAAACCACAGCCAAGGTGCTCCGACCAGCCTGAAGAGGGCGCGGTAATGCTCCGGATCGGGGACCTCGATCGGATACAAGAAGAGAGGACAGGCCGGCACTTCCTGGTCCGGCGGCGAACGCATCTCGAGATAGGTGACCACTGCGGCTAGCTCGCCGTCGGGGACGGTTTCGTAGCTCATGCCCACTTCGCCAATGGAGGCAGGCTCATGAGAATGGCGTCGATGTTGCCGCCCGTCTTCAGTCCGAACAGGGTGCCGCGGTCGTAGAGCAGGTTGAACTCGACATAGCGGCCGCGGAATTCGAGTAGCCGGTCCATCTCTTCGTCGGCGAAGGGTGTTTCCATTCGGGTGCGGACGATTTTCGGAAAAATGTCGAGAAACGCCTCGCCGACATCCCGGGTGAAGGCGAAGTTCGCGTCGAAGGTCGCGCCCTTGCCGGGCTCGAAGCATTCGAGATGGTCGTAGAATATCCCGCCGACGCCGCGGGGAACGCCGCGATGCGGGAGCCAGAAATACTCGTCCGCCCATTTGGAGAAGCGCGGATAGAAGGTGGGATCGTGCGCGGCGCAGGCGGCGCGCAGCCGGGCGTGGAAGGCCTGGGTGTCTTCCGCATAGGGTATCGCCGGGTTGAGGTCCGCTCCGCCGCCGAACCAGCGCTTCGTCGTCCTCAGGAAACGGGTGTTCATGTGAACGGCCGGGACGTGCGGGTTGGCCATGTGCGCGACGAGGCTGATCCCGGTGGCAAAGAATCGCGGATCATCCTCCGCTCCGGGGATGCCCTTGGCAAACTCCGGCGAGAAGCTGCCGCCTACCGTCGAGACGTTGACGCCGACCTTCTCAAAGACCGTCCCGCTCATCTGGCCGCGAACGCCGCCGCCCCCGGGTTCACCGCTGACATCGGTTCGTCGCCAGGGCGTGTAGACGAATGCCGCGTCGCTACCGGCCTCGCGCTCGATCTCCTCGAATGCGGTGCAGATCCGGTCCCGAAGCGATTCGAACCAGTCGCGAGCGGCTTGTTGCTGTTTGTCGAGCGCAAGCATCGGCGGGGTCATTGCTGCCGAAGGCGCGCCGACGCAAGGCGGCGCATGACAGAGATTTAATCCCGCACGAGCCGCAATAAATCTGCCGTTCACCGCGCAAACGCCAATTCGTGCGCGGCAGGGGGCCAAGGACCGCCGATTTGCGGTTAAATCAAAGGACGACGCAAGCATGAAGAGATTGCTTGTCACAGTCGCGCTCGGCGCGACGATGATTTCCACCCAGGCGCTGGCGCAAGACGCCGGCGGCGGACGCGGCGACGGCTCGCAGCGGGACATGACGCGCGCACAGGCGCAGCAGATGGCCGATTCGATGTTCCAGCGCTTCGACCTCAATCACGACGGCGCCGTGACCCGGCAGGAAGCCGAGCAGGCGCGGACGCAGATGGGCTTCGGCGGCGACCGGGTCGAAAAGATGATCGCGCGGACTTTCGGCGATGCGCAGTCGCTGACCCTGCAGCAGTTCGAGGCGCAGGCGCTTACGCGTTTCGATCGCGACGATCTCAACCATGATGGGACCGTGACGGCCGCGGAGCGCCAGCAGATTCGCGCGCAGCTGAAGGCCGAACGCGGGCAGAGCCCTCAGTAAACGCGGCGTTGCGCCGCCACGAGCATCCGCAGCAACATGGCGACGGGGCGGGGGACTCCAACCTTGCCCTCGAGCCACAGGCTGACCGCCGAGCGCGAGACTCCGATCGCCAGAGCGAGATCGTTCTGCGTGCGGTAGCCAAGGCCGCGCATCGCCGAGCGAAGCTCGTCGGGCGACATGGAGGCGAGGCGCTCGTCCATTTGCGAAGCCATTAGATTGCGTCGGCTCCTCTGTCCCCGGTACGGATCCGGATCGCCTGCTCGACGTCGATGACGAAGATCTTGCCGTCACCGATGCGGCCGGTGCGCGCGGCATTCTCGATTGCTTCGACGACATTTTCGACGAGCGAATCCTCGACCACGACCTCGACCTTCACCTTGGGCAGGAAGTCGATCACATATTCAGCGCCGCGGTAGAGCTCGGTGTGGCCCTTCTGGCGGCCGAAGCCCTTCACTTCGACGACGGTGATCCCCGAGACTCCGACCTCATGCAGCGCGTCCTTCACGTCGTCGAGCTTAAATGGCTTGATGATCGCTTCGATCTTCTTCACGCGAATGCCCTCATGCGAATGGCCGATCCGCTAATGCCCAATCGCCGCCGCATTTGGAAGGCAGGGGCGGCCGCGAAATGAAAGCGATTATTCTTTCCGCCGGCCAGGGCTCGCGCCTCGGGCACATGGTCAACGATCGGCCCAAGTGCCTGATCGATTTCAACGGCCGTTCTTTGCTCGACCGCCAGCTCGACACGCTCGAGGCAGAAGGGGTGCACGAGGCGGTGGTGGTCACGGGCTTCCACGACGAGCTGGTCGAGCAGGCGATCGCGCGGCGGAGCGGCGGCCCCGACGTCCGAACCGTGTTCAACCCCTTCTATAAAGTCGCAGACAATACCGGTTCGCTGTTCATGGCGCGCGGGGAACTGAGCGGGGAATGCCTGGTGTGGAACGGCGATACGCTCGTCTCGCGCGAGCTGATGCGGCGGGTCGTGGCGGACGCGCGCGATGGCATCTGCGTCACCGTCGACCGCAAGGACTCTTACGACGAGGACGACATGAAGGTGGTCGAGGAGGGCGGGCGGCTGAAGGCGATCGGCAAGCGCCTGCCGAGCGATACGGTCAACGCGGAGTCGATCGGGCTTCTGGCGTTTCGCTCGGGCGGCGCCGAGCAATTCCGCGAAGCGATCGACCGCGCCATCCGCACGCCCGAGGGCACGACCATCTGGTACCTGCGCGTGATCCACCACATCGCGCAGGCCGCCGACGTGTGGACGCTCGACATCGCTGGTGAAGAATGGGGCGAAGTAGACTTCCCGACGGATGTCGAGGCCGCGCGCGAGCTCACGGCACGGTGGGATGCGGCAGAGAAAGCGGCTGCGGCTTAGTCTGCGTCGGGTGTGACGAACCTGCCTGCGATCTCGCGCGCCAAGCGCGCTGGCCGCTTAGTCACCGCGTCGAGGCAGCACCAGGTGCTCGAAATCTCGCTGAGCACTTCGTCGCCGCGGCGCAGCACAGTGCGGAAGAAGGCGCGGGCACCTTCGACTTTCTCGGCGATCACTTCAGCGACGACAATGTCCTGGAGGAAGGTCGGCTGGCGATACGTGATCTCGTGCTTGAGGGCGACCCACAGGTGCTGCGCGACCGCCTGCGGAGGAGCGACGCTGCTCCAATAGTCGATCACCGCTTCCTGCACCCATTTGAGGTACACGGCATTGTTGACGTGACCCATGTGGTCGATGTCGGCGGCATCAATTGCGATCTGGTGGCGGAACGCGCTCATGCTTCTCAAATCCAAGGGGATCCCAGCTCGCACTTGCTTACAACGATGTCAATAACTTAGGTAACGGTTCGAAGCGAGTTGAGTTCGCGCCGTCGAGCGTAGAGGATTTAAGCGAAAGGCGGCTTATCCAGCCCCCTCGGACTCTTCGTAAACACCTCGCACCCGGTTTCGGTGATGCCGATAGAATGTTCGAACTGCGCCGAGAGCGAGCGGTCGCGGGTGACGGCGGTCCAGCCGTCGTCGAGCAGCTTCACGTCGGACCGGCCGATGTTGATCATCGGCTCGACGGTGAAGATCATGCCCGGCTTCAATTCGGGGCCGGTGCCCGGACGTCCGGCGTGGATCACTTCGGGGCTGTCGTGGAACAGCCGCCCGACGCCGTGGCCGCAGAAATCGCGCACGACGCTGTAGCGCTGCGCCTCGGCATGGCGCTGGATCGCGTTGGCGATGTCGCCGAGGTGGTTGCCGGGCCTGGCCTGCTCGATCCCGCGCATCAGGCATTCGTAAGTCACGTCGACCAGCTTGCGCGCCTTGAGCGGAACGTCGCCGGCTAGATACATGCGACTGGTGTCGCCGTGCCAGCCGTCGACGATCGGGGTCACGTCGATGTTGACGATGTCGCCGTCCCTCAGCGTCCGCTCGCTGGGGATTCCGTGGCAGACGACGTGGTTGATCGAGATGCAGCAGCTCTTGGTGTAGCCGCGGT
>JBDTON010000043.1:0-12802 GCA_039933195.1 Sphingomicrobium sp.
GCATCGACGATCGGGTCGCTGACCTCGCCGCTGAGCTTGCCGCCCACAAACACCAGGTGGTTGGCCTTCACCCGGTCGAAACCGACAGCTTCGGCGATGGGGTTGGCGAAGGACAGGAACCCGCCTGAAACGAGCAGGCAGCTCGCGCCGCCCGCACGCATGGTCTGCACTAGCGTTTCGGCGCCCGCGGTCACGTGCACGCGTTCGTCGAGGCACCGGCTGAGCTCGCGCTGATCGAGGCCGGCGAGCAGCCGCACACGCTCCCGCAGCGCGCCCGAAAAGTCGAGCTCGCCATGCATCGCCCGTTCGGTGATCCGCGCGACCTTGTCCTTGAGGCCGGCGTAATCGGCGAGCTCGTCGATGCATTCCTGACCGATGATCGTCGAGTCCATGTCGGCGACGAACAGCCGCTTCCAGCGCGGCTCGTCCGGCTGGACGACCACGTCGACGCCCTCGAGCGCCGCCAGGGCCCAGCGTGCCGTCTTGACGTCACCCGAGAAACGCAGATCGGCGGCGTCGCCTTCGTCGATCCAGTGCCGAAACATGGCTTTCGGGTCGACCTCGCGCAGAAGGCCCAGCGCTCGGTCCACCAACCTGTCATCCAGTCGTCCCGCTGCTATCAGCGTCACAATCGCCATGGCTTCGAAACCCAAACCTCCAGTCGCCCTCATTGCCGGACCGACGGCCAGCGGCAAGTCGGCACTTGCGCTGGCGCTCGCCGAACAGAGCCGAGGCGTGATCGTCAACGCCGACAGCGCGCAGGTTTATCGCGACCTGCCAATACTCAGCGCCGCGCCGGGGCCGGACGAGATCACCCGGGCCGAGCACCGGCTCTACGGGTTCCTCGAAGGCTCGGTTCCGTGCTCGGGCGCGGATTGGGCGGAAGCGGCGCGGCGCGAGATCGGGGCGATTCACGCCCAACGTCGGCTGCCGATCGTGGTCGGCGGGACGGGCCTGTATTTGCGCACCTTACTCGACGGCATCGCGCCGGTGCCGCAGATCGATCCCGAGGTCCGACGGCAAGTCCGCAAAGCGTCCGTCGAAGACAATCGCATCCAGCTCCAGGATCGTGATCCGGAAGCCGCCGCGCGGTTGAAACCCGCGGACCGGGCGCGGATCGCGCGCGCGCTCGAGGTTGTGCTCTCGACCGGGCGCACGCTCGCGCAATGGCAGGAGGGGCGCGAAGGCGGCATCGGCGACAGCGTCGAGCTAAGGCCGCTGGTCCTGCTTCCCCCGCGCGACTGGCTCTACCGCCGTTGCGACGAACGCTTCGCGCGGATGATCGAGCAAGGCGCGGTCGAGGAAGTGAAGGCCCTGCTCGCCCGTAAGCTCGACCCTGACCTGCCGGTGATGCGCGGCATCGGCGTGCGGGAGATCGCCGCCTTCCTCGCCGCCGAGTTGTCGCTCGAAGACGCGATCGCTGCCGGCCAGCAGGCGACCCGCCGCTACGCCAAGCGCCAATACACCTGGTTCGCCCACCAGCCGCCACCGGAATGGCCGCGCTTGCGCGAGCCGCTCGAAGGCGGCCATCTGTCGGCAGCGCTGGCCCTCCTCCAGCCGAACCGCTAGGCGCCGGGCGATGGAGATGCTGCGCGACGCCGACATCGATCCGGCCCCTCTGACAGGCAAGCGCGTCGCGATCATCGGCTACGGCAACCAGGGCCGGGCGCAGGCCCTCAACCTGCACGACAGCGGGATCGACGTGGTTGTCGGCCTACGCGGCGCCTCCGGCAGCGCTCAGGAGGCCGAAGCGGCCGGGCTCGAGATTGCTCTGGTCGGGGATGCCGTCGGGTCGGCGGATGTGGTGATGATGCTCGCGCCCGACGAGATCCACGGAGCGCTGTACCGCGAAATCGAGCCGCACCTGCGCGAAGGCGCGGCTCTGGGCTTCAGCCACGGCCTTTCGGTCCGCTTCGGCTTCGTCGAACCGAGAGCCGATCTCGATGTCTTTCTTGTTGCTCCAAAAGGTCCCGGAACTGCGCTCCGCTCGCTCTACACCCAGGGCAAGGGGATGATTGCGTTGTGGGCCGTCGAACAGGATTCGAGCGGACGCGCGCGCGACATCGCCCTCGCCTACGGCCGAGCGATCGGCTGCGCGCGTGCCGGGCTGATCGCGTCAAGCTTCGCTGAGGAGGCCGAGGCCGACCTGTTCAATGAGCAAGCGGTGGTTTGGGGCGGAGTTCCCGAGCTGCTCATCGCCGGCTTCGAGACTTTGGTCGCCGGAGGCGTTTCGCCCGAAGTGGCATATTTGGAGTGCGTCGGGGAGCTGAAGCTCATCGCCGAGCTGATCGAGGAGCGCGGCGTCGCCGGAATGCGTGAGGCGATCTCGAACACGGCCGAGCTGGGCGCACTGCTGGGTGGACGGCGCATTATCGACCCGAGCGTGCGCAAGCGTATGGTGGAGGTGCTCGAGGAGGTGCGGCAAGGCCGCTTCGCCGGCGAGCTGCGGCAGGAAGAAGCAGACGGGTACAAGCGGCTGGAGAAGGCACGTGCGGAAGGTCGCCAAAGCGTCCTCAATCAGACCTTTCGGCGCCTTAGCGACGCGGACGAATAGTTTCAGCGGATCGGCTGCACCGGGTTCGGGCGCTCGCCGGTGCTCGCGCGTTCGAGATAGGCGCGCTGGAGCTTGCGATGGGCTTCGGCCACTTCGGGGCTCGCAGCACCCTGGGCGAGTTCCTGCTCCTCGGCCGCGCGGCACGCGAAATAGATGCGGTCCTGTGCTGCCATCGCGCCGCTCCTCCCGTGGATGGGAGCTTTTAGCAGCACTACCCTGAAAAGTCTCCGCTTAGCCGTCTTGGGCGGCGTTCGCTTTGGCAAGTTCGATCGCTTCGACGAGTACCCTTTTGGCCTCATCGGCATCGCCCCAGCGGCCGACGCGCACCCATTTCTCGGGCTCCAGGTCTTTGTAGTGGGTGAAGAAATGTTCGATCTGCTGCATCACGATGTCGGGCAGATCCTCATGCCCGGCAACCCGCGAATAATATGGAAAGGTCGCATCGACCGGCACGGTTATGAGTTTCTCGTCGCCGCCATGCTCGTCCTCGAGGAAGAGGACGCCGATCGGCCGAACCCGAACGACGCAGCCGGGGATGAAGGATGACCGCGCGACCACCAGCGCATCGATCGGATCGCCGTCGGGCGAGAGGGTGTGCGGAACGAAGCCGTAATTCGCCGGATAGCGCATCGGCGTGTGGAGGATCCGATCCACGAACAGGGCGCCGGAAGCCTTGTCGAACTCGTATTTTACGGGCTCTCCGCCGATCGGCACTTCGACCACGACGTTGATGTTCTCGGGAGGATTGTCCCCGGTCGGGATGAGCTCAATATTCATCGGCTTCCCGTTACCTCTTCATACGCCATAGGCAACGAGGATCGCACCGGCGGCGATGAGCCCAACTCCGGCCCAGTTCGTCAGCGAAAGGCGCTCGCCAAGGAACGCCGCTCCGAACAGCGCCACCAGCACGACGCTGAGCTTGTCGATCGGGGCAACGCGCGCCGCCTCGCCGATCTTAAGAGCGCGGAAGTAGCAGATCCACGAAGCGCCGGTCGCGAGCCCTGACAATATGAGGAAGACATAGGTACGGCGACCCACTTCAGCAGGCGGTTGCCACTCCCCCAATGCGGTCAGGATAGCCGCCAGGACGCAGATGATGACGATCGTTCGGACGAAGGTCGCGAAGTCGGAATTGATGCCCTCCACGCCGACCTTCGCGAAGATTGCCGTAAGCGCCGCGAAAACCGCGGAAAGGAGAGCCCAGAACTGCCACGCCGCGACAACGCTTTTCATCTACGCCTGCTGCGCGGGTGCGCCCTGATGAAGGATTTCGACCTTCTCGAGTGTAATCAGGCCGATGTCCCTCATGCTTTCGATCGACGAAAGGAACTCGCGGAGCTTGGGCTCCTCGTCGACAATCTCGATCACGAGCGGCAGATTGCCCGACAGGTTGAGAATGCTGGCATTCTGGATCCTGTGGGTGTGGCCGAATCCCATTGGTCCGCGAAGCACCGTTGCGCCCGCTATCCCCGCGTCGCGCGCTCTGCAAACGATGACCTCGAACAGAGACTTGTGCCCGGAGCGCGCACTCTCATCGGTGTAGATGCGCATCAGGGCCGATTGGTGCGGCAAGCTCACTCCTGTTCTCTCCCATTGTCGAAGAGGAGGTCGCCGAGGCCCGCGCCCTCGCGCTCCAATTCGATGTCGTCCTCTCCATAGAGCAGATGATGGGGCAAGTAGAAGGCGTTCGCGATCAGCGTTGGAATCACTGCGCTGCCGATCACGGCCGCGACCAGCAGTGAATATTGCGCTTGGTCGATGATGTGGTGGGTAAGACCGAACAGAGACGAGATGGTGCCGAAGGTCAGACCAGTCGACATGAGGAGCGTCGTATATGCTGTTTCACGCTTGTCCTCCCGGTGGATTCGCGTGACGGGATAGACTGTCAGGGTCTTCGTCAGCACCTTGGCGCCGAACAGCAGCGCGAAAGCGATCGGCGCGGCCCAAAGGGCGGACACTGAAACGAACGAGCCCGCGCGAATGAAATAGAAGGGCGTGAGGAACCCGAAAGTGAGCGTCCGAAGCCGCCGCACCAACGCATGATCCTTGCCGACGGTGCCGGCCAGCACCATCCCGACGACATAAGCGGGCAGTACCGCCTCACTCTGTGCCCATGCCGCAAGTGCGCCCAGCCCGAACAGGCAGAGGAACAGATATTTCGCCTCGAGCTCCGACGGGCGGCCACCGAAGCGCTTGAAGAAGCGCGGCGTAAGCCAGGGCAGCGCGATGAAGGCCAGGATCGAAACGCCGCCGAAGATCAAGGTCTTGAACGTGAACGGCGCGAAGATCAGCCCAAGCGCGAGGACGGTCAGGAGGTCGTTGATGAAGCAAGCAGCAAGTAGCGTCTTGCCATAGTCCGTCTTGTTGAGGCCCGTTTCGAGCATCACCGCGTAAACCACCGCCACGGAAGTCGTGGACAACGCGACGCCGGCGAGCCAGCTCTGCAACACATCCCAGCCGAGCAGATAATGCGCCGCTGCCGCGCAGCCGAGGAACGGCCCGACAAAACCGGCGATGCCGACGGCCGTCGCTTCTTTCCATTCTTCGCGAAGGATGGCCGGATCGAGCTCGGCGCCGGCAAGGAAGGTCAGAACGATCGCGCCCGTGCCGGACAGGAAAGTGATCCATGACTCCTGCGTCCCCAGCACCGCTCCACCGATCGCAGCACCGATGATGAGCTGCGCGATCGTGCCGACGACGATCTCCGACAATGCCGTCGCGACGCGCAGCCAGATGGATAGCAGCGTGGCGACGAGCGCGAGGCCAAGCCAGAGCGCAGCGAGTGCCCAATAATGAGTCATGCTCTCTCTCCTGTCTAGCGACAGGAGCAGGCCCATTCATAGCGAACGGACACGCGCCTGCCGCGCTTTGCGCGACAGGAGCCATCAGCCAGCTTGGCGGTTGACGGGGGACTCCATCCCCTGGATGCAAGCGACCTTGAAGGTCGCCGGCTGTAACGAGACTTTACCGCTCGGGTTCCGCAGCTACAAGCCACCGGTGAAATGCTGACTTATCTCTGGATCGCCATCGGAAGCGCGCTCGGCGGAATGGCTCGCTACGGCATGTCGCGTACCGTCGCGCTGCGCTATGGCGAGACATTCCCCTGGGGCACGCTGACGGTCAACATTATCGGCTCGGTAGTGATCGGATTCATTGCCGCCTTGTCGGCGCCAGAGAGCAGAGTGATGATTTCCCCCACTGCGCGGCAGTTCATGATGGTCGGCCTCTGCGGTGGCTTCACCACCTTCTCCTCCTTCAGTCTGCAGACGCTGGAGTTGATCCGCAATCGGGACTTCGCGGAAGCGGGCGGGAACATCCTGCTGTCGGTCGCCTCTTGCATGGCCGCCGTGGCGATTGGCTATATCGCCGGGTCGGCAGCCGCCGGATTTCGGCTGGGGCGTTAGCGCCTCACCTTCGTCCGAAGAGTTTCTCGATCTCGGAATGCCCGAGCTTCACCCAGGTGGGACGGCCGTGGTTGCACTGCCCGGACCGCGGCGTGACTTCCATCTCGCGCAGGAGCGCGTTCATTTCGGCGACCGAGAGCACGCGGCCGGCCCGAACGGAGCCGTGGCAGGCGATGGTCGCGGCCACATGATCGAGCTTGTCGCGGAGACTGAGCGGACCACCAAGCTCGGCGATCTCGGCGGCGAGGTCCGCAAGCAGTCCGGCCACGTCGGTCTTGCCGAGCGCTGCCGGCACGGAGCGGACCAGCATAGCGCTCGGACCGAATCGCTCGATTTCCAGGCCCATATCGAGAAGGTCAGATCTCGCCGATTCCAGACGGTCGCAGTCGGGCTCGTCGAGCTCGACCACCTCGGGGATGAGCAGCGTCTGGAGCGCCACCGAGCCGCCCTCCCGCGCCGAGCGCATGCGCTCGAGCACCAGCCGCTCGTGCGCGGCGTGCTGATCGACGATCACCAGGCCGTCCTCGGCCTCCGCGACAATGTAAGTCGCGGCAACCTGGCCGCGAGCGACCCCCAGCGGATAGCTCGGGACCGGTTCGACGGCCGTCTCGGCACGGGCGGCGGGCACGGGGTCGAACAGAGCGCGAGCCTCTGCAACCGACGCACTCGTCATTCCCTCGAAAGTCAGAATTTCGCTGCTCTCGAACGAAGCCGGCCCCCCGCGTTCGAGGTGGTGACGATTGAGGGCCTCATCATAGCTTGCGCTGCTCGTCCACATCACCGCGGCGGCCGCCTGCTCGCGGGCGGCGCTGCGCTGGCTCTCTGCGTCGAGCGCCCGGCGGAGCCCGCCGACGATCAGTCCGCGCACCGCCGCGGGATCGCGGAAGCGGACCTCCGTCTTGGCCGGGTGGACGTTGACGTCGACCTCGTCGAGCGGGACGTTGACGAACAGGGCGGCAATGGGATGACGGTCGCGGGGGATCAGATCGCGGTAGGCGGCGCGCAATGCTCCGACCAGGAGCCGGTCCTTCACCGGGCGCGAGTTGACGAAGAGGAACTGCTGGTCGGCCATCCCGCGGTTGAACGTCGGCAGGCTGATCACGCCGGTGAGCCGCAGCCCGTCCCGTTCGCAATCGATGCCTATTCCATGACGGTCCAGCTGGTGCGCGAGCAAAGCCGCGACGCGCGCCGGAGCCTCGGACGGCTGCAGCGTCAGCACTCGGCGGCCGTCATGGTCGAGGGTGAATCCGACGTCGCTGCGCGCCATCGCCAGCCGCTTCACGGTGTCGAGGCACGCCGCATATTCCGAGCGAGGCGAGCGCAGAAACTTGCGGCGGGCCGGCACCTTGGCGAACAGGCCTTCAACGCGGATCCTGGTCCCGGGCGGGAGCGCCGCCGGCCCTTGCGCGATTTCTTCACCATGGTCGATCTCGATCCGCCAGCCGTCCGCGCCGCGAATGCGGCTCTCGAGCGTCAGTCGCGAAACGCTGGCGATCGACGGAAGCGCTTCGCCGCGGAACCCGAAGCTGGTCACCTGGTCGATCGCGTCGCTCGGAAGCTTCGAGGTCGCATGCCGCTCGAGCGCGAGGCGCATCTCGTCCAGCGCCATGCCACAGCCATCGTCCGCTACCTCGATCCGCTCGAGTCCGCCCGCGGAAACGCTGACCGCCACGTGATTAGCCCCGGCATCGAGAGCGTTCTCGATCAATTCCTTGAGCGCGCTTGCCGGGCGCTCGACCACCTCTCCGGCGGCGATTCGATTGATGAGCTCGGCGGGCAGCCTTCTTATTGACATGTTAACCGTTCCTAGCCCATTCGGAAGCTACCGGAGAAGCACTGATTTTTCGCGGAAATTCAGGGCGCATTCAATGGAAACTGTTCAATCGGAAGTTAAGCAGCGGACGCCTTGTCCGCCGCCTTCCGGGGATTAGGCGAAGCGGGGATTTTGATGTTCTGGACGCGATGGTTCAAATGGATGTCGCACGACATGGCGATCGACCTCGGTACCGCCAACACGTTGGTCTACGTCCGCGGCAAGGGCATCGTCCTCAATGAGCCGTCGGTGGTCGCGATCGAGACGATCAACGGCGTCAAGAAGGTCAAGGCCGTCGGCGAGGACGCCAAGCTGATGATGGGCAAGACGCCCGACCAGATCGAGGCCATTCGCCCGCTGCGCGACGGAGTCATCGCCGACATCGACGTCGCCGAGCAGATGATCAAGCACTTCATCCACAAGGTGCACGGCGGCAAGATGCGCGCCTGGCGCTTTCCAGAAATCGTGATCTGCGTACCCAGCGGATCCACTTCGGTCGAACGCCGCGCAATCCGCGACGCGGCGTCCAACGCCGGTGCCAGCGCGGTCTATCTGATTGAAGAGCCGATGGCTGCGGCGATCGGAGCCGACATGCCCGTCACCGCGCCGATCGGGTCGATGGTCGTCGATATCGGCGGGGGAACGACGGAGGTCGCCGTTCTGTCGCTTCGCGGCCTCGCCTACACCACGTCGGTACGCGTCGGCGGCGATAAGATGGACGAAGCGATCAGCTCCTACGTCCGGCGCAACCATAACCTCCTGATCGGCGAAGCCACGGCCGAGCGGATCAAGAAGGAAGTCGGGATTGCCAAGCCCCCTGTCGACGGCATCGGCAAGACCGTCCACATCAAGGGCCGCGACCTCGTCAACGGGGTGCCCAAAGAAATCTCGATCAACCAGGGCCAGATCGCCGAGGCGCTTTCGGAGCCCGTCGGAACGATCGTCGAGGGCGTTCGAATTGCGCTCGAGAACACCGCGCCCGAGCTCGCCGCCGACATCTGCGACCAGGGCATCGTCCTGACCGGGGGCGGCGCTCTGCTTCAGGGCCTCGACGAAGTGCTTCGCGACGAGACCGGCCTTCCAGTCACAGTGGCCGACGATCCGCTCACCTGCGTCGCGCTCGGCACTGGCCGCGCGCTGGAGGAAGAGCAGTTCCGCGGCGTGCTGCAGACGGCCTAGCGGAGCCATAAGCGGTGGCGACCGCGCGTCCCGGCTGGTCGCGTCGGGCCCAATACGGGCTCTTCTTCAGCTTCCTCGCCGTGATTGCGGGGATCATCGTCGGGGTGATCCTGCTCGGACTTTCGCTGGTCGCTCCCAAGACGTTCGAAAGCGTGCGCGGAGCGGCGCTCGACGTGACCGGTCCGGTCGCCGGCGCGCTCCATGAAGTGACCGCGACCACCGCCGGCCTGTTTACCGGCGCCGGCAATTACTGGGACGCCGCGCGGCAAAACTCGGAGCTGAAGGACGAGCGCAAGGCCATGCTTCTGCGCATGGTCGAAGCCAAAGCGATCCTGCTCGAGAACCGGGAGCTCAAGGCGACGCTCCAGCTGCGCGAGCACCAGCGCGGCACAATTGCCGTCGGCCGAATCGTCGGCTCGTCGTTCAACTCTCCCCGCCGATTCGCGATCCTTTCGGTCGGCGCCAATGACGGCGCGCGCGTCGGAATGCCGGTGCGCTCGCCCGACGGACTCGTGGGACGAATCATCGATTCGGGCGCCCTCGCCTCTCGCGTAATGCTCGTCTCCGATCGCGCCAACATTGTGCCGGCTCGGTTGCTCCGCGGGGGGATCCCGGTCATCGCGCAAGGCCGCGGCGACGGAACGCTCGACGTCCGGCCGCTCGAAGTCGGCCGCAATCCGTTCAAACGCGGCGACATCATCATCACGTCGGGCACCGGCGGCCTCTACCCGCCGCTGGTGCCGATCGCCCGGATTGTGAAGCTGGACGACGACGGCGCGGTGGCGGTTCCGCTCGCCGATCCGGCAAACACCAGCTTCGCGATCGTCGAGCCACCTTTCGAACCCGCCGCCGTCGCCGTCGAATCGGCGCCCGCAACGGACGCTCCCTAGTGCCGCGCGCAATCCTCACAGGCAGGCAGCGGATCGGCCGCGAGCCGGTGCCCTACGCCGCGTTCGTCCCTGCTGCGAGCGTCATCGCGGCCTCGCTTCTCGCCGCCCTGCCGATCGTATCGACCAGCGGTTGGTACCCCGACTTCGGCTACCTGGTTCTGATCAGCTGGAGGTTGCTGCGGGCTGACCCGTGGCCCTCCTGGTGGGCGGCGCCGCTCGGCCTCGTCAACGACCTGTTCACCGGGTACCCGATAGGCCTCTCCGTGGCCCTGTGGAGTGCAACGATGCTGGCGCTCGATTTGATCGACCGCCGCACGATGTGGCGTGATTACTGGATCGAATGGGTCTTGGCGGCCGTGTTGCTTGCAATCGACGAATGGCTGCAGTGGTGGCTGGCGGCGGTGGCCGACGCCGGGATTTCATTTTTGAAAATGCTCCCGCCACTGGTCATCTCGATCTGCGTTTTTCCCTTAAGTGCCTGGCTCGTGTCGCGCATCGATGCGTGGAGGCTTGGGCGATGAGCAAACCCATTCGAATCACGAACGCGCACCAATCGATCACCTTTTCGCGCCGAATGCTCCTTCTCGGCGGTGCCGAAGCCGCGGTCGGCACCATGCTCATCGGTCGAATGGGCTGGCTGTCCGTCGCGCAGAACGAAAAATATCAGCTGCTGTCTGAAAGCAACCGCGTGCAGCTGATCCCGGTTCCGCCGCGGCGCGGCTGGATCATCGACCGCAACGCCAAACCCATCGCGATCAACAAGGCGAGCTTCCGGGTCGACATCATCCCGCAGCAGATGGTCAAGGGGCAGGACATCGTCGGCGAGGTGGCAAAGCTCATCCAGCTTCCGCCCGACGAAGTGGACCGGATCAACCGCGAGCTCGCGGTCTCGCGCGGCTTCCAGCCGGTGTCGGTCGCCGACAACGTCTCGTACGATCAATATGCGGCGATCACGGTGCGCCTTCCGGAGCTTCCCGGAATCGCAGCGTCGCGCGGATACACACGCTTCTACCCCGCAGGTTCGGCCGTCGGTCAGCTGGTCGGCTATGTCGGAGCGGCTTCGGCTGTCGAATATGAAAAAGAGAACAAGAACCCGCTGCTGCTGATCCCCGGAGTGAAGATCGGCAAGGAAGGACTTGAAAAGACGCTGGAACCGCAGCTTCGCGGAGAGCCTGGCGGTCAACGGGTGGAAGTCACCGCGCGGGGAAAGCTGGTCAAGGAGCTCGACCCCAAGCCCGACCGCAGCGGGGGCACCGTCCAGCTCACAATCGATTCCAATCTGCATGAATATGCAGCGCGCCGGATTGGCGACCAATCGAGCTCGGTCGTGGTGATCGACGTCACCAACGGCGAAATCCTCGCGATGCCGTCGATGCCGTCCTTCGATCCCAACAATTTCTCGGACGGGATCAGCAAGAACGAATGGAAGATGCTGGCCGGCGATGACCACCTGCCGCTGGTCGATAAGGCGCTGGAGAGTCTCTATCCCTCCGGCTCGACCATCAAACCGTCGATGGCGATGGCGCTGCTCAACGCCGGCATCGACCGCAACGCCCACGTCTTCTGCTCAGGATCATATCCGTTGGGCAATCACGTGTTCCACTGCGACCGGCGTCACGGCTCGGTGAACATGACGGACGCCGTAGTCCACAGCTGTGACATCTATTTCTACGAGATGTGCCGCCGTGTCGGCGCCGAAAAACTGGCGCCAATGGTGCGCTCAATGGGCTTCGGAGAAAAATTCGACCTGCCGATCGACGGTCAGCGCTTCGGCACGGTCCCCGATCCCCAGTGGATGCAACGCAAATACCACCGCGAATGGCAAACCTACGACACGATCAACATGTCGATCGGTCAAGGCATGGTGCTGATCAACCCGCTGCAGCTTGCCGTCATGGCGAGCCGCCTAGCGACGGGCCGGCGGATCGTTCCCCGGCTCCTCAAGAGCCAGAAGATCCAGCCGCAAACCCCGCTCGATGTTGACGAGGACCACCTCAACTTCATCCGCCAGGCGATGGCTGGCGTGGTGGATCACGGGACGGGCGCAGGGGCCAAGCTGCCGCTCAACGGCATCCAGATGGCGGGCAAGACCGGGACCGCGCAGACCCACCGTCTCAGCGCCAGCGAACGTGGCAACTACACGGCCGCGCTATGGAAGCTTCGTGATCACTCGCTGTTCATGGGTTTCGTACCCTACGACAACCCGCGCTACGCGGCTGCGGCGATCGTGGAGCATGGCGGGTTCGGCGCCGCGGTGGCTGCGCCGCTGGTCCGTGACACTCTGCTCTACCTGTACGACAAGCAGAAGGCGCTCGCCGCGCTCGACACGTTTGAGCAAAGCATCGGCGGAACGCTTGACCAGCGCCTCGCGCGCAAGACCGCCGTGTGGCGCGCCGCGAACGGATTGCCGCCGCTCCAACCCAAGAACGCATGATCACCTCCTCCATCATTCCGCGGCCGCTCGCGCGGTTGCCGTGGCGCTTGATCTTCCTCGTCGCCGGGATCGCGGGATTCGGTCTCATCGTGCTTTATTCGGCGGCAGGCGGATCGATGCATCCCTGGGCCATCAAACAGGCGCTCGTCTTCCTCCTCTTCCTCGTTATCGCCATCGGAATGTCGTGGACGAGCGAGGGCACCATCAAGTCCGTCGCCTTCCCGCTCTATGGTCTGACGCTCATCATGCTGCTTGGCGTCGAAGCGTTGGGCTTTGTCAGCAAGGGCGCGCAGCGGTGGCTCGACATCGGGCCGCTCCGGCTCCAGCCCTCCGAATTCATGAAGCCGGCGATCGTCCTCACCCTCGCCCGCTTCTATGAGCTGGTGCCGCCCGCCGAGATCCGCAAATGGCGGGCCATCTGGCCCGCTTTGCTGTTGCTTGGAATTCCGGCCTTCCTGATCCTGGTGCAGCCGGACCTTGGCACCTGCATCATGGTCCTGCTGTGCGGCGTGACCGTGATGTTCCTGG
>JBDTON010000044.1:0-2090 GCA_039933195.1 Sphingomicrobium sp.
GCCGCCGACATGGGCGTGATGGAGCGCTTCAGCTGCAAGATGGCGATCGCTCCGACGGCGTCGATCTCGATCATCGCCGGCGGCACCAGCGCGTGCATCGAGCCGATCCCGGCCAACATCTACACGCACAAGACCTTGTCGGGCAGCTTCTCGATCAAGAACCCGTATCTCGAAAAGCTGCTCAAGGACAAAGCCAAGGACAGCCCCAACGTCTGGAACTCGATCCTCGAGAATGGCGGCAGCGTCCAGCACCTCGACATCCTGACGCAGGACGAGAAAGACGTGTTCAAGACCAGCTTCGAGATCGACCAGCGCTGGCTGCTCGAGCTCGCCGCCGACCGCACGCCGTTCATCGACCAGGCGCAGTCGCTCAACCTCTTCATCCCCGCCGACGTCGACAAATGGGACCTGATGATGCTCCACTTCCGGGCATGGGAGCAGGGCATCAAGTCGCTCTATTACCTGCGCTCGAAATCGGTGCAGCGGGCGGGGTTTGCGGGCGGAGTAGAGGCCGACAATACGTCCGAACTTAAGGAAATCCCGCTGACGGCGAGCACCGACTATGACGAGTGCCTCGCATGTCAGTGAGCGTGCTGATCATGCTCGGCCTCGTGGCGGTCGTCCTGATCGTCTCCGGCGGGTCGTGGATGCGCAAGCGGCGCGGCGGGCGGTGAGCATGAGCCCGCTCCTCGTCGCGATCCTGTTCGCCCTCGTCTGCGGCGCGGCGTTCCTCTTCGGCTTGCGCTTCGTCCGAGCGGCGGAGCCGCGGGGCGGAGCGAGCGTCGAGCAGGCGCGGCGCTTCGGGCGGCTGCTGATGATGGCCGCGACCGCGATGCTGATCTTCCTCGTCGCCATCATCGTCCACGGCGACCTGCCGCTCAGCGGCGCGCGGGCGCTAAGATGAAGCGCGCGCTCACCCTCCGCCGGGTCACCAAGACCGCAGGAGCGATCGTGCTCGGCCTCATCGTGCTCGACCTCGTGGCGTCCGCGGCGACGCTGGCGTGGGGCGTCAGGATGATCCAGCGATGACCGGCGCGCGCATGATCGAGCTTGCCGCCGCGGTGCTGATTCTCGTCGCGGGCGTGTGGCTGTACCGCCGCCGCAAGGGCGCTGACCAAAATTACGGAAGCCAGGGCGCGGTCCTGCTGTTCGCGGTCGCGGTGATCATGGCGATCCATGCGCTTGGCGGCCTCGACTATCACCCGTCGCAGGGCGAGCTCGACTACTTCAAGGCGCACGCGCAATGAGCCGCTTCGACGTTCTCGGAGTCCTCGCCGCTGCCGCCGGGCTGGTGCTGCTCGTCACCGCCATCCGCCACCAAAGCGAGCAGCAGCCGAAATATAAAGCGATGCTGATCGGAGGAATGATGCTGACCGCCTTCGGGATTGTTATTGCCGGCTTCGCGATCGCTTATCAGCGCGCTGCCCCGCTCGACCTCAACGCCGCGGCTCCGACGTCATGAGCCGCTTCGAAATTCGCACCGAAGTCAGCCAGAGCGGCCTCGGGCCGCCCGCGCCGCGCGGCGCGCTTGGACTTGCCGTCATGATCACCTGCGCGGTCGCCGCTTTGTCCTTCGCCGTGGGCCTCATTCGATGAAGCGCCTCGCCCTCCTCGCCGCCGCGCTCGCGCTCGCCGCTTGCGCCGCGACTCAGGACGCGCAGGCCGTCGCGCCGACCGCGCCCGGCTTCCTCCTCGGCCTGTGGCACGGCTTCATCTTCCCCGTCGCCTGGGTCGTCTCCCTCTTCGTCCCCAACGTCGCGGTCTACGCGGTGCCCAACAACGGCGGCTGGTACGATTTCGGTTACTTCCTCGGCATCGTCGTCTTCGGAGTCGGCGCGCGCAAAACGCAGACCGTCTATCGCGACCGAGTGATCGACGTCCGCGCGCGGAGGATCGATTGATGAGCCAGCACAGCTGCGCGCCGGCCTCAGGCCGGCACCCCTCACCCCGGCCCTCTCCCACAAGGAGAGAGGGAGATTCCGTCAACTTCTCGGTTGGAGTTCGTTAGATGCCCCTCCTCGAAGCCCGCAAGCAGTACAAGCCGTTCGAATATCCGTGGGCGTTCGAATATTGGAAGCGCCAGCAGCAGA
>JBDTON010000045.1:0-14485 GCA_039933195.1 Sphingomicrobium sp.
GGGCCTCTACGTAGGCCAGACGTCCCGCGACCCGGACTGGCGCTTCGACCAACACCACGTGGTGGTTGCCGAAAGATCAGAGTCCGGCGACATGATCGACTTCTACCAGGTTAAGGCGAGCGCGGGCGGACCATGGACAATTTCGGCACTCACGAGTTCGAAGAAAGGTGCTCCGCCGCCAAGCTCGATCATAGGCAAGATGTACCAGAATGCAGTGATCTTCGGAGAGACAACAAGGAGCGTCAGTTTCCTGTCAAACGTCGGCTTTAAAGTCACCGATGCGGACGGTAAGCCGTTCCCGGCCGACGCTCCCCGCATACCAGCGAGCGCCATTTACCAGGGTGAGCGAGAAGCGATCGAGGATTCGTTAGACGCCGATTTCCCCCCGCCGAGGAAGCCGCAGTGTTCCGGCATTCTATTCCGCCGCGCGAATCTGCGGACTTAAGTCACAACGCACGGTGCTTACCGGGTGAGTACTTGCCTAGCTGGCCTGCAGTCGATTACCCAAACTAACTATCTGAAAAAAATGGTGGACGCACTAGGGCTCGAACCTAGGACCCGCTGATTAAGAGTTCGTTCTAACACTAGTAAAAACAGTCACTTAGCTGCACCCAAGCGTTGATTTCACTACAGCACACTACAGCGGCACAGCCGGGCCCACAGCCCAATATTGGTCACGCGCGGCCGTGTTGAGCATTGATCCTTGCTCACCGATTCGAAGTCAGTAAACTCATCGTGCGCTGCATGAGCGCCGGGGCGTGAGAACCTCGCTTGAAGAAATGACCCGCTCCTCGGCCGGGTGGCCGCCGCGAATGTCCAGACCGCTTGCGGTTAAAGGCGTCGGCGCATGTCCAAGCATGTTCTCAACACCCGGCTTCACCAGCGCATCTCGCGGGGAGGCCAGGAATGCGTTCGGGGGACTGCAATTCAGTCGTGATGGGACAATCCAGCGATCTCGCGAGCGGTCGCGGAGTGCGAATGGGCAGGCTCAGATGAGCCTTTCACCGCCGAATTCGGTGGTTCCGCTTTGCTCGGGCGCCGCAGGTGCGGCCGTGAATGGCGAGGATTGCGACGAGCGCATTCGGGTGCAGCAGCTCTATCAAGAACATTCGTCGTCATTGGTGCGCCAGCTCACCCGCAAGACGGGATGCGGTGACCTTGCGCGCGACCTCGCACACGAGACATTTCTCAGGCTGCTGCGGATGGCGCCAGATAGCCTCGCGCGCATCCAACAGCCGGAAGTCTATCTTTGGCGTGTCTCGACCAACCTGCTTGGCAAGTTGGGAAGGGCCAAGGCGCTTCGAGAAAGGTCCGCGCTAAGCCTCCAAATGGCTGCCGATCCTCTCGTCGATCAGGTCGCGGCGCTGGAATCACGTGACACGTTGCGGCGGCTTGAGCGTGCCATCAGCAAGCTGAAACCAAGAACGCGGGAGATCTTCCTCGCGCATCGCATCGAAGGCTTCACCTATGCGGAGATTGCCGAGCGCACCGGTCTCAGCGTCAAGGGCGTCGAGAAGCAGATGAGCAAGGCCATTGCCAAGATCGACCAGTTGCTGGATCGAGGCTGAGCCGTGGGATTTCGTCTGCCGAAGACCAAAGGGATGTTGCGCCGCGAGGCGGCGAGCTGGTTGGCGCGCCTCCAGAGCGGGCGCGATCCCGACATCGAGCGCAGGTTCCAGAAGTGGCGCGATGCGGATCCGAGACATGCCGCAGCCTTCGACCGCGTGCGCCGTTCGTATGAACAAGCTGGACTGCTCAGACACTCTCCAATGGTTGGTTCGGGCCAGCACGAACCGCCAATCCGGAAACCTGTATGGAGTCCGCGGCCGGCGCTTGCCGCAGCCGCAGCAATCGTCGTGCTGATGCCAGTCGGAGTGCTCCTCTTCCGCGGCGGCAGCCTTTCATTCGCCGGCACGGATGCCGTGATGCTGATGACGACTGTGGGCGAGATCAAACAGGTGAATCTCGCGGATGGTTCAAAGGTGACGCTCGACACTTCAACGAAAGTGGAAGTCGAGATCGGGCGATCGCGCCGCAGCGCACATTTGAGATACGGCCGAGCGCGCTTCCAGATTGCGCAGTCAAACGCGGCATTCGTGGTCGAGACCGCCAGCACCACAATCACGGCGCGCCAAGGCGTAGTCGACGTCGAGCAGGGCGCGCAGCGAGACCGTGTCCAAGTTCTTGCTGGAGCGGCCGACGTGCGCGGATCCGGCGACGGACGGGCCTCATCTATCGCGCTTGGTGCGGGCGATAGCGTGACGGTGAGTTCCGGCGGAGCGGAGCACAAGGGTGTTGTGGCGCCGACTTTGGACTGGACCCACGGCACGCTGCAGTTTGACGGAACGCCGCTTGCCGACGCTGTCGCGCTCGCCAACCGCTATTCGGAGCGGCACATCATTCTGCTCGGCAATCTCGATGCGCTGCGGGTCACGGGCGCGTTCCGGGCCGGTGATACCACCGGCTTGGCCAAGGCGCTCGCTGCAGCGTTCAGACTTTCGCTCCAGCAACGTCCGGACGGCACTCTGATCCTGACCGCCAGAGGCTCTTCCGCACCCCAAAAATAAAAAAGGGGGGTAAACGCGTCGCCGACGCCTCTTCTCCATCAAAGGCCGCAATTGGCCGGAGGGGGAGAACGGACGTGCGAAAATATCAATCAACGACTGCGACGGCGGTCTTCGCGCTTGTGCTGATCGCGAGCGCAGCTGCGGCCAAGGCGCAATCGCCCCAGCAGTTTGTGTTCGATCTACCCGCGGAGACGCTCTCGCAAGCATTGAGGGACGTCGCACTGCGTACGGGGCGCAACGTCATCGCGCCCGCCGACCTGATCGGCATGCAAAAGGCGCCAGCGCTTACCGGCACGTTGACCGCGGAAGAGGCGGTGGCGCGCCTGCTTGCGGGAACCGGTCTGCGGTATCGGACCGTCGAGGGGACGCTCGTGGTCGAACGGAGCCCTTTTGTAGAGAAGGCCGCCGCACCCGAGAACGCTGAACCGGCGGCCTCGGCAATCACGGTGACCGGCACGCGGATCCGTGGCGCAGGCTCGGCATCACCGGTTACCGTCACCACACGCCGCGCGCTCGAGGAGGCGGGAGTCAGCGACCTCGCCGATTTCACGCGCATCCTGCCCCAGAATTATACCGGCGGACAGAACCGCGGGATTGCCGGAGGTGGCGAACAGGGCGGACAGCAGAACCTCAACAATTCCGCGACCCTGAATCTCCGGGGGCTCGGGCCTGACGCCACCCTGACGCTGCTGAACGGGCATCGGCTCTCCTACGATTCGATCAATCAAGGCGTCGACATCTCGGCGATCCCATTGAGCGCGATCGAGCGAATTGAAGTGGTGAGCGACGGCGCGTCGGCGCTCTACGGGTCCGATGCTGTCGGTGGCGTCGCGAACATCATCCTGCGCCGCGACTTTGAGGGGATCGAAACAACCGCGCGGGTTGGCGCCGCTACTGATGGCGGCGACGTCCAGCAGCAGTTCAGCGCGGTCGGCGGGCATCGCTGGTCAACTGGCGGTTTCATGGTCGCGCTCGATGAGAGCGGCGCGACACCGATCTATGCGGATCAAAGGAATTATACACGCACGGTCGATCCATCGCTCACACTGACCGACCGCAATCGCCAACTGAGCGGCGTGCTGGCCGCGCACCAGCAGCTTGCGCCGGGACTTACGCTGGAAGTCGACGGCTCCTTGTTGGACCGCCGATCGCTACTGCAGAACCCTTTCCTCCCCGGGGCGGACGTCCATGTCAGCGGCCTCGTCTCTCGACCGCACGTCCGTTCATATGCCTTGACGCCGACATTGCGCGCCGATCTCGGCAGTTGGCAGGCATCGCTGAGCGCAACCGCTGCCGACAGCCGGACACTTCTTGACGTCAAAAATTACTTCAACAGCGTCCCGCGGCATTCGCATCTGCTGTACGACGACAAGCTCGAGGGTGTCGAGGCGACTGCTGAAGGCCCCTTGTTCACCCTTCCGGGCGGCGACGCGCGCCTCGCCCTCGGCGGCGGCCTCAGGCGAATCTCCCTGCATGAGCGCTATCAGACGATTACGGGCGCCCAAGCAATCACCACCAAGGATTTCACCGAAAGTCGGAGCGTTCAGTTCGCTTACGGTGAACTTTCACTCCCGTTGGTCCGACCGGACATCCATCTTCCGCTCATCGAGCGGCTGACGCTCAGCGCCGCACTGAGATACGAACACTGGAACCGGATCGCTTCGGTCACCACCCCGAAGGTGGGACTGATTTACCAGCCCGTCCCCGACCTGACGGTGCGCGCGACATGGGGCAAGTCGTTCAAGATCCCGACCCTCCAGCAGGTCAACGAGATCGAGGAGGGCGACCTCATCCCCGGGTTCTACTTTTCACCGCCGCCGCAGCCTGCTGGCTCTCCAGTCCTTCTGCTCACCGGAAGCGCTCCCAACCTCAAACCCGAGCGGGCGACCACCTGGTCGGGTACCCTCGAGCTGACGCCGCGCTTCATCCCCGGTCTCGACCTGCGGGCGACCTATTTCGATATCGATTACCGCGGCCGGATCGCGTCACCGCTGACGAGCGTACTTACCGCGCTCAACAACCCGCTCTTCAGCGACCTCATCATCTACAATCCATCGACGGCGCAGGTGAATGCGCTCATCGCCACGCTGCCGGGCGGCCTCATCAATCAGACCGGCGCGCCGTTCGATCCCGCAGGGGTCGGAGCGATCGTCGATGTGGCAGCCCGCAATACCGAGCGGCAGCGAATTCGCGGCGTCGACCTCAACTTCGATTATCATCTCAATCTGGCCGGGCATGGAAAGCTGCTTCTGACCGGCTCGGCAAGCTACCTCGAAAGCAACCAGCAGCTCGCTTCGAAACAGCCCGTCGCCCAACTCGCGGGCACTATCTTCTACCCGCCGCATTGGCGCGGCCGGACGGGTGCCGCGTGGCAGGCGAAGCTCACCACCCTCTCCGCTTTCGTGAATTATGTTGGCCCAAGGACAGACAATCGCTTCCCGACGCCGGAAAAGGTCGGCTCATTCGTCACGCTGGACTTGAATGCGAGCCTGCGAATAAGCACGGACTCGGGGCCGTTTCGCAAGATGGAGCTGAGCGTTTCCGCACTCAACGTGCTGAACGCGAAGCCGCACTCGACCCGCCAAGTGTTCGCCGAAGAGGCGCCCTTTGATTCGACCAACGAGTCACCCGTCGGCCGCTTCCTTGGCGTGACGATCCGGAAAGTCTGGTGATGCGTAGGTTCGCCTTGGTCGCTGTCCTGGCGTCCGTGGCGCTCCCTGCGACCGCACGCGCGGAGGCAGGCGCTCGCCCAGAGTGCAGCACCATCCTCCCACCGGCGCACTTACCGCTTGGCCAGCGGATGCTCACGCCCGAGGATCTGGCGCGGCTGCGCGACATTGGCCCGGCCGAGCCGCAATATTTCTCAGCACCCTTCTTTACCATTTCTCCGGACGGTCGATGGGCTGCGTTTCAGCTCAGACAGGGCGATCCGCAGCGCAACAGTTACTGCCTGGCGATGGTGGCGGTCGATCTCACAGCCAGGAACGCCCCGATCATCCTGGACGAGGGCGGCGAACCGATCCTCCTCACCATCGATCTTCGAGGGATCGCGGACGTTCCAAACGGTGTGATGAGAGTCATCACTCCGCGCTGGTCTGGCGACGGGAAATGGATCGCCTTTCTTAAGCGTAGCGGCGGCACGATCCAGGTGTGGCGCGCTTTTGTAGACGGCAGCGGCAGCGCCCCGCTCACCCACTCGAACATCGATGTCGTCGACTTCCGAATTGCCCCAGGCGGGTCGAGCATCGTCTATGCGACGCGTCCCCGTCTCGATGAGCAGCGGCGCCGGATCGAAAGAGAAGGCCTAAACGGCTGGCATTTCGACGATCGTTTCGTGCCATTCTTCTCGAAGAGGCCGTTGGCGCGCGCCCCCGCTGATCGGCAAAGTCAGGTGCTCGACCTTGCCAGCGGACGGATCCGTGTTCCGACGGCCGACGAAGCCGCGATGGTCACTGTCGACGACAACTTCCCGGCATCCGCCGGCGCCCCACAGCCGACCGGTGTTGAGGGATTGGAAATCTCCGCCACGAATCTCTCATTCGGAGCGAAGCGCGGAGGTCTTCATGCTCATCTGGCCAACGGCTTGACAGCGACCTGCAATGCCCCAGCGTGCGAAGGCGCGATGAACCCCTGGTGGATGCCCGGAAAGACCCACGTGCGGTTCCGGCGCGCGGAGGGCTGGGCCAATGCGTCGACCGCGATCTACGACTGGAATCTCAAGACCGGCCTGGTCCGTCGCCTGTACCTCACTGATGATCTGCTGACGACTTGCACACCCGATGCTAAATCGGTGATTTGCCTGATCGATTCCTCGCTCGAGCCGCGACGATTGGTGCGGCTCGAGCCTACCAGCGGCAAGCGCGAGACACTCTTCGACCCCAATCCCGAATTCGCTCATCTGATGCTCGGCAAGCCGGAGCGGCTGCACTTAAGCAACGCGTTCGGGATCGAGAGCATCGCCGACCTGGTGCTGCCGGGCGGCTACCGTGCGGGCGAGAGATACCCGATGGTCGTCGTCCAGTATGACACGCGCGGGTTTCTCCGCGGCGGGACCGACGATGAATATCCGATCCAGGCCTTCGCCAACCGGGGCTATGCGGTGCTGAGCTTCTCCAGCCCGCACTTCCCCGCGGAGAAGCTGGGCGCCAAAGATTATGAGGAAGCCGGCCGGCTCGATCTCAAGAATTTCGTCAACCGCCGCAACATTCATTCGTCGCTCGAAGCCGGCGTGCGCCTCGTTGTCGAACGCGGGATCGCTGACCCGAGGCGCATCGGCATCACCGGGCTCAGCGACGGCTCGAGCACCGTCGAATGGGCGCTCATCCACAGCTCGCTCTTTTCAGCGGCTGCGATCAGCAGCTGCTGCTGGGACCCGACCTTCATCTCTCGCGTCGGCCCGTCGGCCGCCAAACATTTCCTGGCCGAAGGCTATCCCGGCATTCTCGGTCGCAACGATCCCTTCTGGAAGGACATGTCGCTCGAGGCCAATGCGAGCCGCATCTCGACGCCGATCCTCGTGAACGCGTCGGAGGAGGAATTTTCACTAGCGCTTGAGACCTATACCGGACTTCGCGAGGCGGGCGTTCCGATCGACATGTTCGTCTACACGGACGAATATCACGGCCGTTGGCAACCGGCGCACCGGCTCGCCACCTACCGCCGTTCACTCGACTGGTTCGACTATTGGCTGTGCGACATCCGCTCGGAAGCACCCGACCGTCAATCCGAGCTCAAGGAATGGGATCGCCTGAAACGCGAAGCCGGTCATGGCCGGCCGATATGATGTGCGCTTCACCTGGTTCAGGCGCTTGTCGCTGGGCCGCCCAACGCTCGAGCCAGGCCTCGACATTGACCAGTTCGAGAATCCGCACCCGCCCAAGGTCAGGAACCGGACGCTCACCGGCGAGCGCCTGCTCGACGGCGAGTCCATCGATGATTCCGTGCTTCACGAGATAGCCGCCGAGCAGCCGTTCGCGGATGGGCCTGCGGAAGTGGTCGAGCAGCCGGGCCGCGAATCGGCTCGGGGTGCCTTTGACGCGCCGGTTGAGGACCGCCGGCGGTAGATCGCACGCGAAGACCCGACGCGCCAGCGACCGGTCGCGGCCGCTGGCGCGCCATTCCCACGTGGGAATCCCGAAGCAAGCTTCTATAATCGGTTGCGACATCAACGGGCTCAGCACCGGCAAATGATAGCCCCGGCTGGCCTCGATATTGGGTTGAACGCGCAAGACGGTGGAAATGTGCGCCGCCCTGCCGGGGAGCCCGCCCGCTGGTGCATCGAGCCAGGGATGGCGAAGCTCCGCCGGGCCAAGTTCCGCGACGAAGCCGGCCTCGAGAAAGAGGGGGTTCGGCCGCACTTGATGGGCTGGCGGGCCATGCGCCAGCCGCCATGCGTGGGCCAGAGCATCGAACATGCTGCAGCCGGTTTGCTGGCAGACGTCGAGCAGCGAGCGGAACATCCCTCGCCCAAAGCCCTCAGTCAGGTAACGGTCGGCGATCGGCGCTGCAGATTGCGAATAGCCGAAGACACTGTCCCCTCCGTTGCCGGTCACGAAGGCGTCCGCCCCGACCTTCGACGCGACCTCGAGATGGACCCGCTCATAGGCATTGGCCTGGGTCCGGTCCCTCGGCCTCGGCAGATGGGCCGCGAGCGGTTCGGTAATGTCGATATCTTCGAGTCGGTAACGACGCTCAATTAAGGGCAGCCCGAGGTGGTCGCACAGCGCCCGGGCGAAGGGCCGTTCGTCGCCTGCGGGATCGTCGGCGAACATCGTCAGGCAGACCGTGTCTGCACCGGCCTTGGCAAGACATGCCGCGATGATCGAGGAATCGAGTCCGCCCGAAACGCTGAGCAGGAGACGGCCGCGGCCAGATGCCCATGAATGGACGCAATGGCTGACGGTGCGCGACAGCCGCTCCGCCGCGTCGGCCACGTCATCGACTCGATCGATAACGTAATCCCATGGTGACCAGCACGGCTCCTGACTGCCCACAGGCGCGGGGATTCGAAGCGCGAACCCGGCGAGCAGTTCGCGAATGCCGCGGAGTGCGGTTGCCGGCGAAGGCACGAACGCTCGGTAGAGCTGCCGCCCGACTTCCTCAAAGTCGATCTCGATCGCGATTCCACTGGCGGCAAGGAGCTCGGCGTCGGACGCAAAGAGGACAAATTCGTTGGCGATCGCGCAATAATAACAGGGGAAGGTCCCGGACGGATCGCGCAGGAATCTCACCGCATCCGGTCCGGCGATTGCCGCTACATAGCCGCCCCAGAAGTTGCTCAGCAGGGCGTTGCCGTTGCTGTCGGCAAATGATGCCGCTTCATTCTCCGTCAGTGCGGTCAGCGCTTGTGCTGGGCCATGACGGTGGAACAGCGAGCCCAGAATACAGCCGGCGTCCCCGATCGCGATACAGCAGCAGGCGGAATTGACGAGGACTCCGATCCGGGCAGTCGAGAATTCAAGTGCCAGACCCATCTGGCCGGAGAGTCGCTCCAGGAGTTCGTCCCTTGCGGGGCAATCGTCGCCTACGACCAGAAGGTAGCGCGGACTCATTCGATGACGAGGATCGGCGTATAGAGCCGTGCCTGTTCGTACCCGCCGACCAGCACCGCACTTCCGAGCTGCACCCAGCAGTGGGCGGTGAACGGATGCGCAACCACACCGAAGACCAGCTTGGTCCTGATGCCGCTGCGTCTGCACACGGAGTGTACCGCAAGCGCACGGACAAGACACCGGTCGTGGCTTCGCGTGACGACGGACAAAGCGGCCGAGGCCGATACAATCTCTTGAACTAACCGGCCCGGTTCGACCGTCGATTCCCTTCTTTGACCGCGGCTCTGCGCAGCCGCAATCACCGCGTGGAAACGCTTCGTTCGCAACAGGGATGCCCCGCGCAGCTCCGAGGCGAGCGCTCTCGCGATTGAGAGGAGACCTGCGCGAGGCTTAGGGTCCTCGACAAAGTCGCCCGTCGGAGGATCGATCCGCGGCGGCGGCGGAACGGCCACACCTGCGCCAGCCTCGATCAGCATCCCGCTGGCAGCGAGCGCGTGCAGCCGTTCGATATCTTCCGGTTGCGTGGCGCCAGCGGCCAGTCGCCGGAACGCATCATTGGCCGTTTGAGGTAGGCAAAAATAACGGTCAGCTTGCACGTCGAGAAAGACGGCACGGCCGTCGCAGTCGCACCAATGCAAGTTGTCACGAAGCTGCAGCGCCATGATTGATTTCCATGATGAGCGTGCGCCCGCTCTTGAAGCGAGCGCACGCTGCTGAGGTCACTCGTCGCCGAGTCCTGGCCACGGAATCAGGCTGGACTGATTGTCGTCCATGCCGACCGCAGCGCCCCTGGTTTCGACGCTCGCCGGACCGAGATCGATGAGCTCGTCATGTTCACGTTCGAGGTTCATGGCAGTTTCTCCTTGTTTGGCGTCATGGCCATGACCGGAGAACAGTGCGGCGGCGTTTGCCGTATAAGAAGCTTATATTGCGAGGATAGCGCGATTGTTCGCAGATGCCTCGATCTTGGGAAGTCATCGCGATCAACTCCGCCGGACGTGTGTGGGCGCAGGCGAGTTCTGCCCGGGAACTTGTAGTATAGTCGCACGGATCCAGGGCTTGCGTGCGCCCGCATGAGAGCGGGCGCACGCAATAAGGTTCACTCGTCACTGAGTCCTGCGAACGGGATGAGGCCGCCCGCATGATCATCCTTGCCGACCGTCGGGCCCTTCGTCTCGACGCTGGCAGCGCCGAGTTCGATCAGGTCTTCATGTTCATGGTCGCGGTTCATAGCTGTTTCTCCTTTACATGCGTCATGGGGCCATGACTGCAGAGAAGTAGCCTGCCGGCGTGTCTGTTCGAAGGATATAAGGTTCAAATAGTTCGATTGTTCGGCAGCGCGCTATGTCAATCCCGTGGCCAATGGCGTTGCCGGTCTATCTCCGCAGGACCATCCGCCCTCGCAGATCAACGGTCGGTATCCGCCCAACCCTGCAACATCCTGGAGAGGAGTTGCGGGACGATCCTTTCGCGACGGCGATGATACCGGATGAGACTGCTTCGGAGAGCCTTTCGATCATGCGCCCGGAGGGCCCGCACAATCTCCCTCGTCTCGGCTTCGGTCTCATCGAGGAAGAATTGCTCGAGCCGCTGGACGGGTTCGAGCCTGTGACTGAGCGACTCGAGCGCGGCCACATGCTCCGGATTGCCGGCCGAGCGGGCGAGCGCCACGAACAAGGCATTCTGACGCTCGTGCACCGGCGCTTCGTTGCGTCCGTCATTTATCACGATCTCTTCGGCAAGCGCTGTCGTTTGATGCTTGAGAACCGCGAGCAGCAGCAGGTCGAGGTGCCAGGCATAGAGATACCGCAGTAGCGTCTCGGTCATCATCGGAACTCGAAAGCCTTCATGGCGAGGCGCTTCCGCCAGCCGCTCGCCGGTCAGCCGATGCAGTGCGTCGCGGACTGGCGTGACGCTGGCGTTGAGCTGCTCAGAGAGCATGGCGGGCTCGAGGTGATCTCCGGGTCGGAGCACGCCCTCGCGCAGCTGCTGCTTGATTGCCGCATAGACCCGCTCAAACGTGCCCGGCCGGCTCATCGCATGATGCGCTCAGGCCGCGGCCTGGCGCGGATGCCAGTCCTGGGCCCTCACATATTCCGCCACGAGCTCCTCCTGGTCCGAGCGGAGCGCGTCTATCGCTCCGATCCGCTCCGGCACGTTGCCCTTGAGAAGGATCGAAGGGCATTGCCCCTCGTAATTGCCGAGATTCGGCCGGTGCTGGGCGTAGCCGACCAAGGCAGCAAGCTCCGGATCGAAGCTACGGGCAATCTCCGGAGGGTAAGCTAGCCATTGGTTTTCGTACGGCTTGAGCCAGCCGAGACAGTAGCTGACGATCGCCCCACGCCGGATCTCATCGCTCGCGTTGCCGCCCGCGCCGTGCAGGGTCGAGCCGAGGAACAGCAGGGCCGAGCCCGGCTCGAGCTCGGCCGCGAACTCTCCCTCTGGAACCGTTTCATCGAGCGCCCGGGCGCCGTGACTGTTCGGCCAGACGACGGTCGCGCCATTCTCGGCCGTGTAGCGCGTGAACGGCCACATCACATTGACCAGATATTCGGTTTCCCCGATCGCACCGCGCCACATGTCCTGGTCACGGTGCGGAAGCTGCGGAGGCGCGCCCGGATGAAGGGCGAGCGCCTGGGTCAGATTCAGTTGAACCGTATCGCACCAGGGCGACAGCAGGCGCCTGACGACGCCGAGGATCAGTTGGTGCTGGACCAGCTCGGCGGCGACCGGCGAGCGAGCAAGCAGCCGTCCGAACCGCTTCGTTCGCGCTCCATAGAAATTACCCGTGCAGAAGGGCGTCCCGGCAAAGTCGGGCTGCAGCTCTTCATCGAGCGTCGCGATGCTGCCCTTGGGTAGGACATCGCGGATGATGCAATAGCCGTCCTCAAGCAGGCGTCGGCTCCAGAGATCGATCGCATAGTCAGGCAGGTTCGTGTCGTCGCTCATATGTGGTCGCTTCCGTCTCAGGCGGCTTCTGGCCAGTGAATTGCGGTCAGCTCCTCGTCCTCCCAGATGCCGTTCCCGGCGAGGAGGGCAGGGGTGCCGGGACCGATCGTGATTGCGAGCGCCCCGATCATTCCGCAGTCGAGCAGCCGTGGCGGACCGAGCGGACGGCAGTCCCAGCCGAAGGCCAGGATCTGCTGCAGCCAGTTCATCTCGGCCACACCGGTGAAGGTTCGGATGTTTCGGTCCAGCGCAAACCGGACGAGGGCGCTGACGAGGCGATCGCGGGTCCGTCGGCGGTCCGCCGCATTCTGATTGCGGCTCAGGCAAAAGCGCGTGATCTCGAGAATATCGGGGCCGCCGGGAGCATCGCCATTGCAGAGCTCGGGAAAGAGGGTGCCGAGGATATGCGGCCTGTCCGTCCTCAACAGCCTCGCCGAGCCGAGATGCCGGTCATCCTCGTCCGCGACGATGATGTAATAAGCGTCGCGGTCGTCGAACTGGTCGACCTCGAACCGGCCGTCGAGGACCGGCACATCCCACTTCAAAAGGTCGACGAACACATGCTTGCGCGCTTCGAACATCGACCTGAGAAGGCTTCGTTCCCGAACATCCGAGATGCCCTGCTCAACGATCACCATGCCTGTCGCTCCCCTGTGAAACTGGAGCGATGATCGTCAGCTCAGGCCGGGTGCGATATTCCCAGAAATGGGGGGGTCAGCGCCGAAGAACGTCGAAAAAGGCGATGGTCCCGTCGAACAATGCATGGACTGCAAGGAGCGTCCTCTTGCCAACCCCATAGCGCTCGCGCGCCTGCTTGAGGTGCTGGATCACGGTTTCGTGGCTGACACCGAGGATCTGGGAGATCTCCCAGTCGGACTTTCCGCGCGCGGCCCAGATGACGCATTCGCGCTGCCGGTCGGTGAGGCGCGGTAGCGGTGGACACGGGTCGCGAAGCCGGCCCATGCGCCGGGCAGCTTCGAAAGCGAACGCCCCAACGAGCTGCGCCAGCGGCAGCTGGTCTTCGTTGATCTTCTCGCCCGCCACCGTAGCGAACGAACAGGAACCGTGCGCCTCGCCCGGAACGTGGGCCGGGATCGTGAATCCGTCGCCGATCCCTTCCTTTTTCGCGAGAGCGAGGATGTGCTGGTCGCGCGGCGTGAGCGAGATCATCTCCTCCAGGCGCGACCAGGCGAAGCCGACGCTGGTAAGATGGCTCGCTCGATGGACCGGATCGGCCGTTCCAAGCTTCTGATCGTCGAACCATTCCGCCCAGCCGGTGGGATAATTGTGCAGCCGGATGGACGCGCCGTCCTGGCGGACATCGACATGATGCGTAAGCGCGAAATAGCGAAAACCGAGGTCGAGCGACACGTCGCCCAACGCTTCGGCCAGCGCCTCTTCGGTCTTCAGTTCACGAACGTCCCGGACAAAGGCTTCTACGCGATTGAACATCCCCCGTTGCGGTCTTGCCGCGGCGCAGCGAGGGAGCGTTCCAAGTCACGTCACACCCGCGTCGTCCTTCCTCCATGCCTTCGTTCCTGCGTTTCTCAGGCGCGGGAGCGAAGACGTGGTCCGAGCCGCCCGGAACTAGGCGGCTCCCACGGGGCATTCAAATATATTCACACCTTGGTAACGGCTTCCCGCCACGCTCGCCTGCGCCGGATCCCAAAGGAACAGCCTTCGCGAGCAGCTGAGGCTGTTCTCTCCTTGCGGGAGGGCATCTGCTGTGAAGCGCCTAATCGACCGCTTTGGCCAGCAGGCTTCGGTCTGCAGCACAATCGACGATCTGCGGCTGCTGCTCGAGGAGGCTGCCCATGAGCTCGGGTTTGATCATTTTGCACTTCTCCACCATGCGAGCCTCGGCAGCACTGCATCGGGCCGTGTAAGGATCGACAATTATCCGCAAAGCTGGGTCGAGGAGCTGCTCGGCGCCGACTTCGCGCGGAATGATCCCGTCCATGTTGCCAGCCGGCGAACCAACACCGGATTTGCCTGGGATGAGCTCGATTCCATCATCGAGCTGAGCACGCATCAGAAGACGATCCTCGAACGGAGCCGCGACCATGGCCTGGGCGAAGGGTTCACGGTGCCCGCCAACGTGCCGGGAGAGCCAAGCGGTTCGTGCTCGTTCGCGGTGCGGCGCGGGACGGAACTTCCGCGCCAGCGGCTGAGATGCGCCGAGCTGGTCGGCGCCCATGCGTTCCGCGCCGCGCGCCGGATCCTCGATCTGCCCGCTCGCAGCAGGCGCCCGCATCTCAGCCGGCGTGAAATCGAGTGTCTCCGACTGGTCGCGCTCGGAAAGAGCGACTGGGAGATTTCGAAAATCCTTGGGCTGAGTGTCGAGACGGTGCGCCAATATGTGAAGCGGGCGCGCGCGGCCTACGGTGTCGCCAGCCGGACGCAGCTCGCGGTGGCCGG
>JBDTON010000046.1:0-6482 GCA_039933195.1 Sphingomicrobium sp.
CCGCCCTTGCCCTTCGAAATGCCGGCCGCGCGGCCGGTCAGCTCGGCCATGATCACCTTGGGGTCGATTCCGTAGGCGAGCATGTGGCCATGGTCGCGGTAGCCGGTGATCACGCTGTCCTTGCCCACGGTCATCGCCGACTGCAGGCCGACGGCGACCGCCTCCTGCCCGATGTACAGGTGGCAGAAGCCGCCAATCAGCCCGAGTCCGTAGAGCTGCCCAGCGCGCTCCTCGAAGCGGCGGATCAGAAGCATCGCGCGATAGAGCTTCAGCATCTCGTCCTTGGACGCCTTATGACGCTTGGGCTGCGGCGGCCGCGGGATCTGGGACTCTTGTCGTGCTGGCGAAGCAGCGGCTTTTTTGGCGGGACGCGCCACGGCGATCTCTTTCAGGTGGTGAGGCGCGCGGGTCTATAGGTTGCGGTGCCGGAAGCGGCAACTAGTCGAGCGGGATGATCACCTCGTCCGGGCGCACGAGGCCGAGGTCCTTGCGCACCAGCTCGTCGGCCATGTCCGGATCGGCCTTGCGCGGGTCGAGAAGCGCGGAATGATGGCGCAGCTGCGCCCGTTCCTGTTCCAGCTGCAAAAGCTCGACCTGGCGCTCCTTAAGCGCGCGGTGATAGCCGCCCCAGGCAAGGATTCCGTTGGGCCCGGCGATCGCGTGGCCGGCGAAGGTCCCGACGACGATCAAGGCCAGCGCCGGCAACGCGGCTCGGCGAATGAGCTGAAAGATCCGGTTCCCACCTCGCATGACGTCACAAGAAGAATCACGAAGGAGTCATGAAGGCAAGCGAAAAGAATGATTTGGTGGATATCTCGTGGATAAAGTTGTGGATCAGCTTGGCTTGTAAGCCTTCAGCGCTCCGCGTCCCGCGAAGCGCGCGGCTTGCCCCAACTCTTCCTCGATCCGCAGCAGCTGGTTGTATTTCGCAATGCGTTCCGACCGGCACAGGCTGCCCGTCTTGATCTGCCCGCAGCTGAGCGCGACCGCGAGATCGGCGATGGTCGAATCCTCGGTCTCGCCCGAGCGGTGCGATATGACCGTTGTATAGCCCGAGCTTTGCGCGAGACGGACGGTCGCAATCGTCTCCGTCAGAGTCCCGATCTGGTTGACCTTGATCAGGATCGAATTGGCGATGCCGTGGTCGATTCCCCACTGCAGCCGCTTCACGTTCGTTACGAACGCGTCGTCGCCGACCAGCTGGAGCCGATTGCCGAGCTTGTCGGTGACCGCCTTCCACCCCTCCGCATCGTCCTCGGCCATGCCATCCTCGATCGAAGCGATGGGATAGCTCGACGCAAGCTCGACCCAATAATCGGCCATTTCCGCGGGGCTGAGGCTCCTGCCCTCGCCCTTCAGCTCGTAGCGGCCGTTCTTGAAGAACTCGCTCGCCGCGGGGTCCATCGCCAGCAGCACGTCCTCCCCGGCTGAGTAGCCCGCGCTTTCGACCGCTCGGAGGATGAAATCCAACGCTTCGCGAGCGGACTTGAGGTTGGGCGCAAAGCCGCCCTCGTCGCCGACCGCGGTCGAGAAGCCCGCCTGGTGAAGCGCGCTCTTCAGCGCGTGAAAAATCTCCGCGCCGCAGCGCAGCGCCTCGGCAAAGGTCGGAGCGCCGACCGGCATCACCATGAATTCCTGGAAATCTATCCCGTTATCAGCGTGAACACCGCCGTTGAGGATGTTCATCATCGGCACTGGGAGCAGATTCGCCTCCGCTCCGCCGACATAGCGGTAGAGCGGCATTCCGAGCGACGTCGCCGCGGCCTTAGCCGCCGCCAAGCTCACGCCGAGGATTGCATTGGCGCCCAAACGCCCCTTGTTCTCGGTGGCGTCGAGCGCGATCATCGCGGCGTCCAGCCCAGCCTGGTCGTCGGCGGCGCGCCCGATCACACCCTTGGCGATCTGGCCGTTCACCGCCTCGACCGCCTTCATCACGCCTTTTCCGCCCCAGCGGCTCGTGTCGCCGTCGCGCAGCTCGACGGCCTCGTGCGCGCCGGTCGAAGCGCCCGACGGCACGGCCGCCCGGCCCATGCTGCCGTCTTCCAGAGTCACGTCGACCTCGACCGTCGGATTCCCCCGGCTGTCGAGGATTTGGCGGGCGTGGACGCCGACGATCGCGGTCATGGCTTTCCTTCTTGCGCGGGCGTAACAATATGGGGCTATGCACGGGCCTATAAGACACGCGTCCGGGCGTGCAACTTTCGGCTTCACCGTCCGGAACGAAGGCGACCGGCCAAGGTTGAATCGGCAAAGGAGAACTCGCAATGGCTGACAACAGGACGACCACTTTGCCCGACGGAACAGAAACGGTCATCGAAGGCGCTGCGCGCGAGGATGACGGCGGAACAGTGGTGCTCGCTACAGAGCGCGAGATCGCGCCCCCGCGCGCCGTCTCCGAACGACCGGCGAACGGCAGCGGCAAGGCGGAGAACGCCCTTGCCGAGCGCTTCCGCAGCGGTCGCGAGAAAATCGCCAGCCAGGCCGGGGACAAGGCGCGCGGCCTGGTCACCCAGGGGCTTGAGCGAACCGCTGAAGCACTGGCCAACGTTTCCAAGATGGTCAGCGACACCGCTGACGGTATCGAGGAGCGGCTCGGGCCCGAATATGGTGATTATGCCCGCCGCGCTGCCGGGGCCATCGAGAATGCCGCCACCACCATCGCCGAAAAGAATCCCGACGAATTGATCGACGACACGCGCAGTTTCGTCCGCAATAGCCCCGGCGTCGCGCTCGCCGGCGCGGCGGTCGTCGGCTTCGTCGTCGCGCGCCTACTCAAGAGCGGCCTCGCCAGCGATGAGGATAACGACGAGGACGACGGCGACTGATGCTCAAGCCCGTTGACCCGCCCCAGGGGCCGAGCGAAGAGCTCCCTGTCGGCGAGCTGGTCCATCAGCTCGTCGAGGAAGGGAAGGCGTACGCGAGCGCCGAAATCGGGCTCGTCAAGGCGATTGCCGCCGCCAAGGCCAAGGCTCTGGCGCTTCCCGCGGCCCTGTTTGGCGGTGCGTTGATTGTCGCGCTCGCGGCAATTACCGCGCTTGCGGTCGGAGTCGTTCTGGCGCTGGCGAAATTTCTCGGGCCGCTGTTGGCTGGAATTGCCGGCCTCGTCATCTTCGCCGCCATTGCCGGCGGTCTCGCCTGGTATGGCGCCGAGCGCGTTAAGCAGGTGCTGTGACCGACGGTTCCGAAATCGCCGCGGCGCGGAGCGAAGTCGAGCGCTCGCGCTCGCGGCTGATAGCCACCGCGCACGAGCTTCAGGAACGGCTCAGCCCGAGAACTCTCGCACGAAGCACCTGGGAAGGCGCGAAGATGAAGGGCGCCGACCTTGCCGAGGATGCGGTGGACGTGGTCCGCAGCCGACCTTTGGCGGCGACAGGAGTCGCCGCCGCGATCGCCATGTTCCTCGCCCGCGAGCCGCTGATCGGTCTTGTCGGTAAGCTGGTCGGCGGAGTGAACGAGAAACGCATGACGAAGAAGCGCCGCAAGCCTGCCGTGAGCAAGCCGCAGGGCGCGTCCAAGGAAAGTAAGACGGAGGCAGTCGAATGATCGAGAATGACCCCACGCCCGCCAAGAAGGAAAGCACCAGCTCGGCCGGCGCACGCCAGCGCGCGATCGAAGCTTATGACAGCGCCCGCGAGCGCGTCTCCGATACGCTCGGCGACGCCCCGCTGGTTGCGCTCGCCGGCGGGCTCGCCGCCGGTGCGCTCATCGCGGCGCTTCTCCCGCGGACCCGGAGCGAAGCGCGCCTTGTCCGCCCGACCGCGCGCCGGGTGAGGGACACGGCCCGCGCCGCTTACAGGGCCGCGAAGGACACCGGCGGCCAGCGGCTGGACGAGCTCGGACTCAATCGCGACAAAGGCGGAGAGACGATCCGCTCGCTGCTCGAGGGCGTGACCGACGCGGCGCGCGCGTCTGGCCAGGCGGCGCTCGAGGCGGCGCGCAACAAAGGCTGACGCGGCGCAGCGTTTCCTGCTAGCGAAAGCCCCATGAGCAAACTTCACCTGGTCTTCGGCGGACGGGTCAAGGATCCGCGCGGGCTCGACTTCGTCGACCTCGGCCACATCGACCTCGTTGGCGTCTACGACAGCTTCACCGCTGCCGAGGAAGCATGGCGCGGCAAGGCGCAGGGCAGCGTCGACGATGCCGAATTGAAATATGTGATCGTCCACCTGCACCGTTTGCTGGAGCCGGACCTCGAGGGCAGCATTCCGGGAATCGAGCGGCCGAAAGCGTCGGCGGGGTCTTAGCTAAGCCTTCCGGTACCGCCACAGCAGCAGCGGCCGCTGCAGCAGCAGGCCGGCCGCAAAGCCGCCGATGTGCGCCGCGATCGCAAGGGCATAGCCCTGGGTGTTGGCCAGCCAGCCCATCATCGCCTGCAAAATGACCCAGGCGACCATCAGCCAGACGACGTTGATCCAGCGGTTGAGCTGGAAATTGTTGGTGATGCGTTTCGCCCGCCCGAAGCTCAGCGCGAACGCGCCGATCACGGCGCTGATCGCGCCACTCGCGCCGATCATCGGAACGATGCTCGCCGGCGCGACGGCCCATTGGGCGAACGCCGACGCATAGGCGCCGACCAGATAGAGGATGATTAGCCCCGCCTTGCCGAGCACGCGCTCAACCTGGCTCCCGCACCAGACGAAAATCAGAAGGTTGAAGCCGATGTGGATCGGCCCCGCATGGGCCAGGGTCGCGGTCAGCGGGGTCAGGAACGTCGGGACAGCGGGCGAGACCACGATCAAGCCGCTGAAACGCGCCGGGATGAAGCCAAGCAAGGCCGCGGTCTGCTCGGGCGTAGAGATGAAGAGCGCGACGAGCCAAAAGAAGGCGGTCAGCGCCGTGATCGCCGCGGTCGCGGTGCGGGGGATGCGCTCCACCAGGCGGCTCAGACGAATTCGATCTTCTTGATCTCGTAATAGCGGTCGCCCGATGGGGCCGACACCTCGACCTCCTCGCCGGCCTGGCGGCCGATCAGCGCGCGCCCGAGCGGCGAATTGTAGCTGATGCGCCCGTCCTTGGCATCGGCCTCGGTCTGCCCGACGAGCTGGTACTTCACCTTCTTGCCGTCCTCGTCCTTGAGGGTGACGGTCGCGCCGAACACGACCTTGTCGCCCGACAACGTCGTGGGATCGATAACCATTGCCCGGCTGAGGCGATCCTCGAGATCGGCGATGGTCGCCTCGATGTGGCCCTGGCGCTCCTTGGCCGCATGATATTCGGCATTTTCGGAGAGGTCGCCGTGTGCGCGCGCGGCCTCGATGGACTCGACGATTTCCGGACGCTCGCCTTTCAGCCGCCGCAGCTCGTCATTGAGCTTGCGGTAACCTTCTTCGAGCATCGGTACCTTGTCGGTACTCGCCATTGTCGTTTCCTTTTCAAAACCTTGCCCCGGCGTGGCTCGAAGCCCGCATCTAGGCGAATTGTCGGTGAGGCTTAGTTCGCGGTCGCGGAATAATAGGATTGCAGCGACGCGACTTCAAGCGCGTGGCGGCGAACCGCCTCAATCGCCCGTGCCGCGGCGAGGCTCGCAGCCGCGGTCGTGAAGTACGGCACCTTCTTGTGCAGCGCGGTCGCGCGGATCGAATGGCTGTCCTTCAGCGACTGCCAGCCCTCGGTGGTGTTGAACACCAGGTCGACGTCGCCGTCGAGGAGCCGGTCGACGATATGCGGCCGTCCCTGCGCGACTTTGTTCACCGAAACGACCGGAAGTCCCTTCGCGGCCAGGTGCGCCGCGGTTCCGCCCGTCGCGATGATCTGAAACCCGAGCTCGAGCAGCTTCTCGATGGCCGGAACGATATGGTCCTTGTCGGCGTCCTTGACCGAAACGAACGCTGTTCCTCCCTGCGGGAGGATCATTCCCGCGCCGAGCAAAGCCTTGGCGAATGCGATGTCGAAATCGCGATCGATTCCCATGACTTCGCCAGTGCTCCTCATTTCCGGTCCTAAGACGGGATCGGTGCCGGGAAAGCGCGCGAACGGAAAAACGGATTCCTTGACGGCGACATAATCGAGATCGCGGCCAATCTCGCCAAAGCCGGAGAGCGCCTGGCCCGCCATGACCCGCGCGGCGATCTTCGCGATGGGCCTGCCAGTGGCCTTGGCGACGAACGGCACCGTGCGGCTTGCGCGCGGGTTGACCTCGATCAGATAGACTTCGCCATTCTGGACGGCGAACTGGACGTTCATCAGCCCCTTGACCTTGAGTGCCAGGGCGAGCTCGCGAGTCTGCCGCTCGATCTCACGAACGAGCTCGGCGCTAAGGCTGTGCGGCGGAATGGCGCAGGCGCTGTCGCCCGAATGAACTCCCGCCTCCTCGATATGCTGGAGCACGCCGCAGACGGCGACCTCGCGGCCGTCGCAGATCGCGTCGACGTCGACCTCGATCGCGTCGCGCAAATAGCGATCGATCAGCACCGGCGACGAACCCGACACCGCGACCGCGGTGGCGATATAATGGTCGAGCTGCTGCGGCCCGTCGACCACCT
>JBDTON010000047.1:0-2877 GCA_039933195.1 Sphingomicrobium sp.
CGTCGGATAGCTGCATTCGATGCCGGTCGCGAAGATGAAACCATCGCCCGTGCATCGCTTGCCCTTGCGCCGGTGCACAGGCGAAGCTCGCGGCGCCTTCGGCTGTGCCCCGCGAGCGACATAGCCGACCGGATGGGTGTAAATCGCGCCGACGGTCAGGCCGAACAAAGCATGGCCGAGAAGCAGCCCGCCGAGCTTCGGCGGATCGAGCCCGCTCAGGAACAAATGCCAATCGAGCACGACCACCTGCGCATGCAAATGCATCAGCTGCATTTGCGGATACATGATCATGGTGGCGAGCACGGACGGCAAAGCAGCGAATGCGAGCCCTTGCAGCGCCGGAGGCCAACGCAGACGCGCCCAGAAAAAATAGGCGTAGAACACCGCCCAGATAACACCCACGACGGCATGAGCGGCCATGCCCGCCGGCCACCATTGCGCCGGCGTTCCATGAGGAAATGAAAGCGTCCCGAGTTCGTAAACGATGTCGAAGCTGCGCCAGCCAGCAAGCGCGAGAAGTCGCAGCACCGCTTCCCACACGAACGCCCCGGCTGCGCCCGCTAGGATCGCCTTTCGAAATGCGACAACCCTCAGCATGTGTGCCGACCGTTAGGGATTGGGTGTGTCGTGCACGCCGATCCCGTGGCGGAAGACCAGATCGCCGCCTTTCCAACCGCTATAGATCAGGATCAGTACCACCAGTCCGGAGATGTATACGCCGGTGGACGCGATGAACTCGGGATGGTTCAGCCGAAGCAGCAGGTTCACGAGCTCAAGGATGACCGCCGTCACATTGGCGAGCATGTGCTTGATCGCATCCGCGCCCTGGATGCGTTTGTCGCCAAAGAAATCAGTGAGACCCGCAACCGCCGCCAAAGCCGCCATCACCAGGCCGATCCCGAGCAGCCAGTTCGATGCGGTCGCAACGCCCGTGTTGCCGCGGGCGTACACGATGTCGCAAATGAAGGCCAAAATGAAGCAGACGATCGGAAACGGAATCAGCATCGGATGAATGGGGTGACCGCCGATCTTCGCGGTGCTGCGTGGATGACCGCCGCGTGGAGCGTCATTTCCGTTCATTTTTCTCTACTCCTCCTCGAGTGCGTGCAGTGACCAGCGCGGCTCCAAGGGCAAGCGCGGCTCCGGCCGCAAGCCATCTTCGATTCTCGCTTGCCCACAACAATGGCGACCGCTCACGCGAAACGTCGTCGAAGCGCCCCTGGGAGCCATGATCTTCGCCGTCGTCCATCGGTTCGAACAGATTGTCTTTGCGGTTCGGCCCGATCGGCTTTGAATCCTGCTGAGCCTCGATGCTGCCGCGGGCGAGGTAGCGATCGAGCAGCGGCGAGATGAGTTTGTCCGCCGCGATCGCCTGATAAGCGGGCGCACCGACGATCCACTGTTTGCGCGCCGAATGCGCCGCTCTCCAGATCGCGCGAGCGGCGACATCAGGCTGGTAGATCGCACCGACCGGACGCGGCGTGCCCTTCGTATGCGCGCGAATCCAATCGAACTGCGGCGTATTCACTCCAGGCAGCTGGACCATCGTCAGCCGGACCTTGCTGTCCATCGCGAGCAGCTCGACGCGAAGCGAATCCTGGAAGCCCTGGATCGCGTGCTTGGAGGCGCAATAAGCGGTCTGAAGCGGGATTCCGCGATAGGCGAGCGCGGAGCCAACGAGAACGATCGAGCCCGAATTCTTGGGGAGCATGTGCTTGAGCGCCGCGCGGGTCCCATGCACCTGGCCCATGAACGTCACGTCGAGCACGCGCCGGAACTCGTCGATGCTCATGTCCATGAACCGGGAGAAGATCCCGGCGAACGCGTTGTTCACCCAGACGTCGATCCGTCCGAACTCCTTCGCTACCGTCTCAGCGGCACGCTCGACTGCGTCGAAGTCCGCGACGTCTGCCGGGATCGCCATTGCTTTCCCGCCGAGCTCCTCGACCTCGCGAGCAGCAGCCTCCAGGCCGGCCCGCCCACGAGCGAGCAGCGCGACCTTGCATCCATGCTTCGCGAACTCGCGCGCGGCTGCACGGCCGATCCCGGCGGATGCTCCAGTAATCACTGCGACTTCGGCCACGAATGCCTTCTCCAGCGAAGTTGCGGGCATTGGATGCTAACCGCTGCAGCAAGGTTCCCGATTTCTGCGCCTTGCCGAAGCGCAAAGGCGATCACCGCGGCCCGCGAGAGCGTCCGAGCACGCTGGGGTCAATGTCCTAAACGGACCGGTCCAGCTCGCGATAGTTCATAGGCGGTCGAAAGGCCCACGATGCCGGCGCCGACAATCACCGAGACGCAGCTCTCGTCCGACGTCAGCGAAGGCGCCTCGATGACCGGCGTTTCCTCCATCCAGTAGGACCTGCTGTGTTCGTCGCCGAAGTTCATTCCGGTCTCGCTCCACTGCCCCGGCATCAGCAATGGACAACCCGCGCGATCGTTCCGGCGAGGGTTGTTGGAGCGGGCGCGGAGCTGGTCGCCTTCGCGCTCCGGCCGATACTTCACGGGGGAGCGCTTCGTGACCGCGGCGAGCAGATGCTGGCTCTGCGCCGGCGGCGAACGGCTGCCTCCCACCCATTCTTCCGCGGCGGGTTCCGAGCGCTGCTTCAGAGCGGCTCGGCCTGATCGCGTTGACCTTCTAGACCTGCCCGCGGAGCGAGATCAGCTTGCTGATCAGCTGGCCTTGTCGCTCCCCTTGTGCGTGGTCGTGTCGGCGCGGTCGGACCCTGATCCGTCCGGCCCATTCTCAGCCTCGGCGTCCGGCTCCTTTGCCGACCGGGCCTCCGCCTCCTTCCGCTCGTTCTCCTCGCGGAGCTGGGTCAACGCTTTGTTATACAAACGGACCCTCGTCTGGGTGATGGATTCGCGTTCGTCTTC
>JBDTON010000048.1:0-4934 GCA_039933195.1 Sphingomicrobium sp.
CTAGCCTCTCGCGCCGCTCCAGATCACTGGTTAGACGCGTTTGCGTCTCGGGGCCGGATGTTTGTCCGGTGTCCAGCATAGCTTGAAAGCCGTCATTAGTGCTTGCCAACGGCGGCGCGTGCGGCCGTCAGCTGCGCGGCTGGTGAGGCAAATTCTTCAGTCTCTTCTGGCCTTGGGCCTTTGCCGCGCCTTCCAACAGACGGTCGGACGTTTCGCGCGCCGCGTCAGGCGTGAGCTTCACATCCACGCCGTCCGGACCGTCAAGGATTACCTCCCGCCCTTGGCCGATACGGATGTGGGTTGATCGTAGACTTCAGGCTCTCTGCTCATGGCTGTTATAGCGTCCGTGCGGCAGAGGGGTTCCGGCCCCGGCGCGCATCGGGACTGCCGAATGTCTGCTTTGGGTCGAAGACGGACATTGGTTGATCACCTCCAGACTAGGAGGCTAACGCAGAAGGACGACCAATTTCGGCGAGTCAGCTATTATGGAGGTCCGATGCGGAAGAAGCGAAACCTGGAATCCGAGGAGCAGCGGAGCGACCGGCTTGGGAAGCAAGCTGGAAAACGGATCGACGACGCCGCTGAAGCAGACAAAGCTATCGATGCCATGGTGAAAAGAAGCATCGAGTTAAATGGTCCGTGAGCTGCATCGCCCGTCCGCAAAACGCCGGCTGAGGCAGGGCAGACCGCCACCTTCGCGCACCACCCGCAGGGTTGCCGCGATTGGCGCAAGTCGACTCGCGCAGATCGACGTTTTCGCATAATAGTGCGGCAGGGGGCTGACGCATGGCCGCAATCACCTCTCACCGCCGCAGGTATCTGATCGCGGGCGCAGCGATTTTCGCCATTGGCGCGGGCGCTTCTGGGCTTGCGCTCTTTTACCCGGCGCTCGGACCGATCGCCGGCGCCATCGCTCCGCAGCTGTACGTCGATTCCGTGGCTGGCGCGCAAATCCCCGTGCAAGGTCGTTATGTGCTGGTCGATGCGGCTTCCGCCCGGCTGTACATGATCGAGGACGGCCGCGTTCAGGATTCGATGCGGGTGATCGTGGGGAAGCCGGAAACGCCGACGCCAGAGCTGAAAAGCGTCCTCAATTACGAGACGTTGAACCCCTACTGGCACGTGACTCCTGATCTCGGGCAGGCGCTCATTGCTCCGCGCGTGCTGAAGGATGGTTACACGTATCTCACGGACCGGGGCTATGAGGTGGTCTCCGGCTGGGGACCCGATGCGCGCGTGCTTCCGGCCGATAGCGTGGACTGGAAAGCGGTCGCCGACGGCACCGCCAGGGTCTTCGTCCGCCAGCGGCCCGGCCCCGCCAATTCCCTCGGCCAGTTCAAGTTCAGCCTTCCCAACAGCGACGGAATCTATCTTCACGATACGCCGAAAAAAGAGCTCTTTGCCCAGGACCAGCGCAACCTCAGCCATGGCTGTGTGCGCCTCGAGGACGCGCAGAGGCTGGCGCGGTGGCTCCTCGGCAGGGACCCGCCGGCAGCCGCCGCCCCCGAGGAGCACGTCCTCTTGCCCCGGCCGGTGCCGATCACCATCAGCTACCTCGATCCGCGCAGCCAGACGCAGCTCGCAGCGCTGCAATAGCGATTCGCGGTTCTTACGGCGTCCTGCCGCATTGCTCAGCGCCTGACGAAAACGCCCGCGCCGTTAACCGGGCGAAGAGTTGATCGGCCTAAGCCCCGACGACAGGGAGACCGGTTCCATGAAGTTCGTATCGTTCAAGTCTCGCGGCGGCGACTATCTAGTGATTGTGCAAAACGTGGCCTGGCTCCGGTCTCACGAAGATGGCCAGACCAAGGTCGGAATCATCGGCAGCGACGCCATCCTGGTCTCCGGAACGATGGAGGAAACTGCCGCTGCGATCCGAGGGGGATAGTGTAGCACCGCGTTCAGGTCGGGACCCCAACGCCGCTTATGTCTGCTTCGGGTGGAAAGCGGACATTCATCGTCGGCTTCAGTGCCGGAGAATATCTACCACCGGGGCTGTATTACCCACCGATCAACAACCTTGCGCGCCTTGTTGCACCCGTAGAAGTCGGCGGTGCTCTTGGCACTGAGCGCGCCTTCAAGGCTGCTCGGCCACGATGTGGTTCCAGCCGTTGTCCAACAAACGATTGCCGTGCCAGCATCACCCTTAACCGCGAAGACCTTCATTGGAGCCGGAGGAAAGCCAGCGTGGTTAGCCTCCGCGCCGATAACGATTGCTAAGGCGCTCGATGCCGGTTGCAATGCCGTGACTCTCCCGAGCCAAAGACCGTCGCTGCTTGACCGGCGCTTCTGAACCGAAACTACGTCGGCGTCGGACAAGACCACCGGTCGATCCATACATGGCACCTTCCAGCACGTGGGATCGAACTTCGCCGTCAAAGTGACGCTTGAGAAGCGGAAAACCTTCTCCTGATCTTCTTCTCCGAATCCGGTCCCCGGCATCAAAGCACGAAACTCCAAAGGCATGCACTCCTTCGGGTTAGCAGTCTCGCGGCTCATGCTCTCCGGACACAACGAGCACTCCCATTCGTAACATTCATCGAGCTTGCCGCTGATCCGAACAAGCTTTCCCGCGAGTTCTTCCGGATGCGATCTAAGGCTCTCAATATCCGAGTTGATCACACCCGAGGCCGGACCAGCGGCCCCTAAGCGGAAACCAACCGTGCCCGCGACAAGAGCAGCGACGATGATCGCCAAGCAAAGCCAAGGCGCTTGTTTAGACATATAGGTTGTTCATCGGCTGAGTTCCGAAGGTCCGCAATGGGTCGAAAGCAGACCTAAGCGGCTAATGTCCGCAATGGGTGGAAAGCGGACATTAGACTTGGACCCGTTCCGCCGCAGCCGGAGCGACGCCGTCCAACCATTCGTGGGCAGACAATGCCTTATCGTCTCCCCAGAACAACTCGTCGCCATCGACCCAGAAGTGGGTATCACCGCCACCGCAGATGCGAAGGTTCACACCCACCTGCTGTCCCTCTAATCGGAGCGAACTCACTTCAATCACGTCCGCGCCTCGCAAGCGTGGGAAGAGTGACTGGGTCACATCGACGACGACGACGCTTCCGCACTCATCCATGTCGAATGGCTCATCGAGGGGCAGAGCATCCGCGACCATCCCGAAACCGTCGCCGGCCACAGCCAGCCGGAGGGACCGTCCGTCGTCAAAGTTTAGAAGCAGACGGATTGGTCTGCCGTTCACGCAACCATCGTAGACGTGCTGGTTTGCCATGACGGACGTGAGCCTCATGCGCGGCATGTTGGCGCGCCCCGCTAATGTCCGCAATGGGTGGAAAGCGGACGCTACGAACACCGATTGATGTGATGCAGACGCTCGACTAGCCTCGCTGAACCGAGGGGGTTCCGAAATGAGAAACATAATCGTGATGAGTGCTGTCGCTGTGGGTTTGGCCGGGTGCTCGGCGCCGCCTCTCCAGTTCGTCCCTCCCGATGTGGGCATTAGCCAGAGCAAGCTGGATGCTGCTCTTGTATCAACGGTCGTCACCGTCGCCCCGAAGTCCGAGATGAAGGGCAAGGTTCAGGTTGCTGGTGCGGAGGCTGACGTGACCTCTCTATGGAAATCGGCGTTGGATGACACTCTTCTGCGGACGGCGATCTTTCGAGACTCGTCGCCACGTCGGGTGACTCTGGCGGTGAAAGTTCTGCAACTCAGTGACTCACCGCCATCACGCGCCCTCCCGCGTGAGAAGAGTCTTTCCTACACACACCTATTTGGTTCACAGTATGCGACTCACAGCGTGAGGAACAGGTTCAATGGCAACATACGTGGCGAAGGACATGACCGTCGAGGAGTATGAGGATTGGTGCAAGGTCAGCGAGAAGTTCGACGAAGTGGCGGAAGCAGCGGACGAGGTCGGCGGGCCGCGCCTCTCGCTGGTCCCGCTCCCGGAACAGAACGGAGCCTGGCCCACCGATCTGCTCCCTCCCGCGACTGACGGCGCCGGCGATCAGGGCGGCGGCGACACGGACCAGCCGCCCGTCGCGGCGACTCCGTTCGACGGCATTCCGCTCGAATCGAGCCGCAAGCGGCTCGCCGGCTGGAGCGCGGAGCGCCAGAAGCTGTTCCTCACCGTGCTTGCGGAGACCGGCCAGGTCCATCTCGCCGCCGCGGCCGCGCGGCTCTCCGTCCGCTCGGCTCAGGCGCTGCGCGTTCGCTCGCCCGCTTTCAACGCGGGCTGGCGGATGGCCGAGCAGCTCGGTGCCGGCAGGCTCGCACCGATCGCCTTCGATCGCGCCATCAACGGCCGTATCGAACAGGTGTATCAGCAGGGCGAGCTGGTCGCCGAACGGCGCGTGCCGAACGACAAGCTTCTGATGTGGCTGCTGGCGCGGCTCGATCCCCAGCGCTTCGCGTTCCCGTGGGAGCAGCGCGCCGATGCCGATCCGCAGGCGGAAGCCGCCGCGGCTTTCCCCGCGCTGCTCGACGCCATCACCGATGTGGTTTCGTAAATCCGCTCCGTCACTGCGAACATTCGCGAAGATTCGCTTGAGCACCCGAGCGCAGCGGAGCTGCGTCGAAGAGAGGGCGAAAGCCGAAGGTCGCGCCACGTCGGATTCGCGCAATGGATCAGGTCATACTTCCACGCGCGCGGCCAGCGTTTGATCCGCTCTCGCGGATGATGGCCGTCTCCATCGTCTAGTGCGCTTCGAACCAGACGAGCCGCTTGATTCCGTATCGTTGCGTGAAGCCGCGCACCAAGCTTTCCCTGTGCTGGTAAATCCGGTTAGGCAGGTCCGACGTGACGCCTGTGTACAGGGTGCCGTGAGACGCACGCGCGAGGATGTAGACGCACGGCCGCCGATCCATTGCGGCAGTAAAGAACAAGGCGGGTCCCGGCTCCAGGCCGGGATGACGAAAGGTTCTTTGATTCTGTTTAATTGACCCCATTCAAATGAAAGCATAATTCAGGGCCAAA
>JBDTON010000049.1:0-31899 GCA_039933195.1 Sphingomicrobium sp.
CGATCGCCGTCGATCCCGAAGTCATTCTGATGGACGAACCCTGTTCGGCGCTCGACCCGATCGCCACCGCCAAGATCGAGGAGCTGATCCACGAGCTTCGCGGCCGCTACGCGATTGCGATCGTCACCCACAACATGCAGCAGGCGGCGCGCGTGTCGCAGCGCACCGCTTTTTTCCACCTCGGTGAGCTCGTCGAATCTGGCAAGACGTCCGAGATCTTCACCAATCCGCGCGAGCGGCGCACGCAGGATTATATCACCGGCCGCTATGGCTGATCGGAGCAAGACCATGCAGCAGGCAAGCGGACACACGCTCAAGGCGTTCGATGACGACATGGAGCGCCTGCGCGCGCTCATCAGCCAAATGGGCGGCCTTGCCGAGCATTCGATCGGGGAGGCCATGCGCTGCCTCGTCGAGCGCGACACCGAAGGTGCCGAGAAGGTCATTCTGGATGACAAGAAGCTCGATGTACTGGAGGTCGAAACCGAGCGCCGAGCGGTGCAGCTGATCGCTCTTCGTGCGCCCATGGCCGGCGACCTGCGCGACGTTGTCGCCGCGCTCAAGATCTCTGGCGTGGTCGAACGCATCGGCGATTACGCGAAGAATATCGCCAAACGCGTCCCGCAGCTCGAGGGCGCAGCGAAGATCGAACCCGTGTCGCTGCTTCCCGAAATGGCGCGCATCGCCGCCGGCATGGTTCACGACGTACTGGACGCCTTCGTCGAACGCGACGCACAAGCAGCCGTAAAAGTATGCGAGCGCGACGCGGCGGTCGACGATTTCTACGATTCCATCTTCCGCGCGCTCCTCACCCACATGATGGAAAATCCGCACAACATCGGCCAGTCGGCGCATCTTCTGTTCGTCGCCAAGAATCTCGAACGCGTTGGTGACCATGCGACCAACATCGCCGAGATGGTCTATTATGCCGCGACCGGCGAGCACGTCGCCGATCGCCCCGGGAAGTCACCAAAAAGATGAGATCGGTGCCCAACAAACGGCTGCTCGTTGTCGAGGATGACCGGCCAATTGCCGAACTGCTCAAACATCATTTCACGTCGGCCGGGTTCAAGGTAACAACAACGACCGACGGTGATGAAGCACTGATCCTGATCGACGAGATCAAGCCGGACCTCGTCCTTCTCGACTGGATGATCGAAGGAACAAGCGGCATCGAAGTCTGCCGGCGGCTGCGCCGTTCTGCGCGGACGGCGAAGCTCCCGGTTATCATGCTGACCGCCCGCGGCGACGAGGAAGATCGGGTTCGGGGACTCGAGACTGGCGCGGACGACTTTGTAGCGAAGCCATTCAGCCCTAAAGAGCTGGTGGCGCGCGCGAACGCACTTCTGCGCAGATCGCAACCGAACCTCGTCGCCGAGAAGCTGATTTATGGCGGCATTGAGATGGACATCGTCGCGCATCGCGTGCGCCGCGACGGCAACGCGGTGAACCTCGGGCCGACGGAGTATCGGCTGCTCCAGCACTTTCTACGCAATCCAGAACGCGTTTTCTCGCGTCAGCAATTGCTCGACGCCGCGTGGGGCCACAACGAAGATGTGGAGCTTCGCACCGTCGACGTGTTGATCCGTCGACTGCGCATTGCCCTTGGCGAAGGGCCCGATCTCCTCCGCACGATCAGGTCAGAAGGTTACTCGCTCGACGCCTCGCCTGCTTAACAGCTGTCCTAAGGTCCGTAATAAGTCGGACCTGCACGGAAGGTTTGGGTGGACGGTTGACCCTCATGCGCCCCTACCTCGATGCAAAGGCGGAGCGTGCCATTCCAGCACAAGCCACTCACAGAACGTTGCCGGCCGCTATGGTTCAGTTCACTTGTAGATGGTTGAGCGAATGATGCCGGAGGTCAGACCGGGTGCGCAGGCGCGACAAAGAGATTATCGAGATCGGCGAATGCGCTTCATTGGCTTCGGTAATCGACCGCTTGCAAACATTTCGCAGCGGCCTTGCGGAAGATTCTCACGCTGAAGTGAAGCTCGGCGGAGACGATTGCTTCGGCTGGAGATTCACCGTCACATTTTTCCGCGAGCTTACCCCTGAAGAGGCTGCGATCGAGGCTAGATACACGTTGCCTTCTTTTGGAAGTGCCGGCCGCCCTTAAGTAGCCATTCCTGGTACACCTAGCGTGGGTCTCGGCGAATGCGTCCGCCGAACTGTCCCAACCATGCGCCCTAATGCTCTCCTGCGCGAAGTGGTGCCGCTTAGGTGACTCGAACACCTGACCCCATCATTACGAATGATGTGCTCTACCAGCTGAGCTAAAGCGGCTTGCCCTACGGGAGGTGCGCGCCACCTATCAGCGCGCCGGTTGGTCGGCAAGGCTGTCGGGCCGCAAGGTCGCGCTGGCCATAAACTCCCGGGGCTGAACGTTTATACTTAACGCTTTCGTAACAGCTCTCGGACATTTTGCAGCGGGTTTGGGAGGGATTGGGCGGCCAATGGACAGCTATCGCGAGCATCCGAGCGACTTCGACCTGCCGGTCAGTGAAGGCACGTCCGCTGGCGACGTCGCGGCGGCGATCGGCACCGACGAGCGCAGAATGCACGTGCGCGCCTACAATTATTGGGTGTCGCTGCTCGAAGGCCGCGATTTTCCCGCAATCGACGATCTCGAGTCCGGCGACGTCGAGGACTTCGCCGGCCACAGCGTGCTGCTCGACTTCACCTGCGGCCGTGATAATCCGTCAATTCCCTATATCGGTGCTGAAATCCGCGACGAGTGCGGCCTGACCGACGACACGCGCACGATCTCGGATGTGCCGCCCCGTTCGCTGCTGTCGCGGCTGACCGACCATTATCTGCAGATCATCGCCAACCGCGCCCCGATCGGCTTCGAAGCTGAATTCGTGAACCAGCGCGAAGAGAACATCTGCTACCGCGGGATCCTGATGCCCTTCTCGTCGGACGGCGACGCGATCGATTTCATTTACGGAGTCATCAACTGGAAGACCGTAGGGGAAGCCAGGCAGGGCGTCGCGCCGACAGTCGAACAACATGACGCGACGTCAACCGACCCGATTCCCGAGCTGATCCTCGACGAGCCAGTCGACTCTGAGATCCAAGAGACGCCCGCGGCAGAGCCGCAATACGCCGAATCGGAAGACCACCTCGCGTGGGAAGATGGTCCGTCGGGCGAGCAAGAAGTTGAACCCGCTGCAACTTCCTCTGAGGAGGCCCCGCCGCCGGTGCATTTCGCGTGGCAGGACGGACCGCTCTCCGATGACGGCGCGGACGACATCGTCGAGCTCGCGCTCGACGACGACGCCGGTCTCGCCGACCGTCTGTGGGCCGCACGCGAGACTGCCGAATCGGTCAAGGCCGGCGAGGGACGCACGCGTGCGTCCCTCTATCGCGCGTTGTCGCTGGCATACGACTTCGCGATCGCGGCCGGGCAGAGCCCTGACGAATATGCGGAGCTGCTCGACGAATCGGGTGTGAAGGCGCAGGCGCGCGCGCCGATGACCCCCATCGTGAAGCTCGTATTCGGGATTGATTATGACAAGGCGCGGTTGACGGAATTCGCCGCGGCTTTGTCCTACGCACAGCGTCAGGAGATTGCTTCGGGCGCGTTCAAGGACTTCATCGGACAGCGGCCCGGCGGGCTGAAAGCGCTGGTTGCGGCCGAGCGCGAGGCGCGCCGGCCGGAAGCGAAGCCGGACACGCGCGGTGACGCGGCGCGAGCGAAGCTCCGCGCAGCCCGGCCAATTTCGCTCGCCGAGGTCCCCGCCGACGAGGAATTCGCGGTGATCGTCACGCGCCGCGGCGCCGATGGTTGGCACGAGCCGGTGGCGATCGTCGAAGACGAAGCGTTGGTCGAGCGGGCCATCCGTCGAGCGGCCTAACGGCATTTTCGGTCTGCCGCGGGGTTGTCCGCTCAAGGAGCGGGGGTTTATAGGGGCGACGCATCCTCACTCGCGGAGCACAATCTCTTCATGACGGCCCACACGCGCCTGGACCCGCCGCTGGTCGAGTCGATTCGAAAGGCGCTGACCGAAAATGCGCTGCCCGGTGAAACCCACGGACTGAGCCGGGACGCGGAGCGGCAGGCCGCGGAGTTCCTCGCGCGCGTCGCTACGGAGCGCAAGCCAGGGGAGCTTGCGCTGGAAATCCAGTCGATCGGCGGCGACGCCGGCAATCGGCGGATGCGGATCGGGATCGTCAATGACGATATGCCCTTCCTCGTCGACTCCGTCGCCAATGCGGTCGCGGCGCGCCAGCTCACCATCCATCGGCTGCTGCATCCCGTCGTCTGCGTTCGCCGCGATTCCAAGGGCGAGCTGGTTTCGGTCGAGCCGCTCTGCAGCGACAAGCCGCGGCGCGAATCGCTGATGTATCTGGAGCTGGATCGTGCGGACGCACGCGCCCGGCGGGAACTCGCCACGGACCTCCGCCGTGTGCTTGAAGATGTGCGCCTCGCGGTTCGCGATTGGCAGGCGCTGCAGCGGCGGATGCGCGAGGATGCGCGGCTGATCGACGATGCCGAAGGCGCGGCCCTCCTCAACTGGTTCGCCGAGGGCGCGATGACGCTGCTCGGCTATCACGTCGAAAGGCCGTACGAAGCGCCGTCGAACGCACTCGGCATCTTCAGCATCCCAGGCGCTCCGACGGACGAGGGCGGCTGCCTCGGCGCAATGCGCTACTTCGAGGAAGGCGGCGACGTCCCGCTGATGGCCAAGGCAGAGCGCAAGTCGACTGTCCACCGCCGGGTGCCGCTCGATCTCGTAGTGGTTCCAATTCGGGAGAACGACAAAGTCGTCGGCATCGGCGTCCATGCCGGCCTCTGGACCAGCGAAGCGCTGCGGGTGCCCCCCGAGGAGGTGCCCGTGCTGCGGCGGCGCCTCGACCAGCTTGACGAGGACTTTGGCTTTGATTCGAAAGGCCATTCGGGAAAGGCGTTGCGCCACGCGATCGCCTCGCTTCCACGCGACTTGCTGATCACCGTCGATTACGAGTCCGTGAGCGCCCTCGTCATGATGGCGATCTCGCTCGCCGATCGTCCCCGACCTGCTTTGCTCCAGGTGCGAAGCATCCTCAAAGGGCAGCTGTTTAGCTTCGTCTGGCTTCCGCGCGAGGAGCTGACGACGGCGAGGCGCACCGCCATCGAAGTGCTGCTGGAGAACGAAGTCGGCCGCGAAGTCACCAGCTGGTCGGTGGAGCTCGGTGACGGGGATCTCGCTCTGATCCGATACACGCAATATATCGACGAGGAGTCGCCGCCTCCGGATGCGGAAGCCCTCGATGCCGCTGTTGTCGAAATGGTTCGCGGATGGGCGCCCGCGGTCGAAGCGGAACTGATCGAGGCGGCGGGCGCGGCCCGCGCGATGCGTCTTGCGCTGACCTACATCGGCGCCTTTCCGGACGGTTACCGCGCGCGAACCGCGCCCGAAGAAGGCGCCGCCGACATCCTTCGCCTGTGCACCCTTGAGAGCGACAGGGACCGCGATGTTCGGATCACCCGCCTGGAAACGGGCCTGCTGCGCCAACTTCGCCTGAAGATGTACCGGCGAAGCGGGCTGATCCCGCTGTCAGAAGCGGTTCCAGTCCTCGAGAATTTTGGTTTTCGGGTCCTTGAAGAGATGCCCACCGTATTGGCAGGAGGCATCGGCTACATCCATGATTTTCGAGTCGAGATCGGCGACGAGGCCGACATCGACCCAATCCTCGAACGGATTTCGGCGGTCGAACGCTCGATCGCGAACGTGCTGTGCGGTGCGTCCGAGGACGACGAGTTCAACCAGCTGGTGCTTTATGCCGGTCTCGACACGCAGGCCGTCGTCTGGCTGCGCGCCTGGTTTCGCTACTTGCGCCAGACCGGAAGCAGCTTCGGTCTGGTCACGATCGTCGATGCGCTGCGCCGCGCGCCCGCCGCAACGCGTGCGCTCATTGGCTTGTTCGAGGCCGCGCACGACCCGGCAGTGGGCAGCCGGGAGCAGAAAGTCCTGAAGTTCGGCAGCGATCTCGACGATTCACTCGCCAGGGTGCACTCAATCGACGACGACCGGATCCTCAGGCGTCTGCGCGCGCTGGTCGAAGCGATCGTTCGTACCAATGCCTTCGCTCCCGCTGCCAAGGAAGCGCTCGCCTTCAAGATCAACTCAGCGATGGTTCCGGGGCTTCCAGCGCCGGTGCCGTGGCGTGAGATCTGGGTATACAGCCCGCGCGTCGAGGCCATTCACCTGCGCGGCGGCCCGGTCGCCCGCGGCGGAATCCGTTGGTCCGACCGGCGCGATGATTTCCGCACCGAAATCCTCGGGCTGATGAAAGCGCAGCTCGTCAAGAACGCCGTGATTGTTCCGACCGGCGCCAAGGGCGGCTTCTATCCCAAGCAGCTGCCGCCGATAAGCAACCGCGACGCGTGGCTCGCGGAAGGCACGGAGAGCTATAAGATCTTCATCCGTGCGTTGCTCTCGGTCACCGACAATCTCGTCAACGACCAGATTGTGCATCCCGACGGCGTCGTGATCCACGACGGCGACGATCCTTATTTCGTCGTTGCCGCGGACAAGGGCACTGCGACCTTTTCGGATATCGCCAACGCACTCGCGCTCGAACGCAATTTCTGGCTCGGCGACGCGTTCGCCAGCGGTGGCTCGCATGGCTACGATCACAAAGCGATGGGGATCACCGCCAGGGGCGCGTGGATTTCGGTGCAGCGGCATTTCCTCGAGATGGGCATCGACGTTCAGAGCGACCCCGTGACCGTCGCCGGCTGCGGCGACATGTCCGGCGACGTGTTCGGCAACGGAATGCTCCTCTCGAAGACGATTCGACTGCTCGCCGCGTTCGATCACCGCCACATCTTCGTTGATCCCGCTCCCGACCCGGCGAAAAGCTGGTCCGAGCGCAAGCGGCTGTTCGACTTGCCGCGCTCGAGCTGGGACGACTACAACCGCAAATTGCTGTCGAAGGGCGGCGGGATCTATTCGCGCGGCGAGAAGTCGATCCAGATCAGTTCCGAAGCGCGGGCTTTGCTCGGAATCACTGGGCCGGTCGATCCCGCCACTTTGATCAACGCCATTCTCAAGAGTCCGGTCGACCTGCTCTGGTTTGGCGGCATCGGGACCTACATCAAAGCTTCGACTCAGAGCCAAACGGACGTCGGCGACCCTTCGAACGACGCGCTTCGGGCGAACGCCGGGGAGGTTCGCGCGAAGGTCATCGGTGAAGGTGCGAACCTTGGGCTCACGCAGGCCGGCCGAATTGAGTTCGCCGAGCGAGGCGGCCGGATCAATACCGATTTCATCGACAACAGCGCCGGGGTCGACTGCTCCGACAATGAAGTGAACATCAAGATCTCGCTCAATCGCGAGATGCGGGATGGCCGGCTGTCGTTCGACAAGCGCAACAAGCTCCTTGCGCGGATGACGGACGACGTCGCCGAGCTCGTGCTCGAGGATAACCGGCTGCAGTCACTGGCGCTGTCGATCGCGGAGGCCGGCGGGGCCAAGGCGCTTCCCGGCTATGTCAGAACGATCGAGCTGCTCGAGGCTTCGGGCCGCCTCGACCGCAAGGTTGAGGGGCTCGCTTCAACCGAGGATCTCATCCGCCGCACCCAGGAAGGGCGTGGGCTGACGCGTCCCGAACTGGCGGTGGTGCTGTCGATTTCGAAGCTCGTGCTCCAGGACGCTGCAGAGGCGCTCGAGCTCTCGGAAGACCGGCTGGTTCAGCCGCAACTGTTCGAAGCGTTTCCCAAGCCAATGCGCAAGACGCACGCGGATTCGATCCGCGCGCACCGGCTGCGCAACGACATCGTCGCGACCAAGGTCGCCAACCGGCTCGTCAACCGCCTCGGTCCGGGAGTCGCGTTCGATCTCACGGAGGAAGAGGGCTCGTCGCTCAAGCAGGCGATCGCGGCCTTCCTCGTCGCCGAGCGGCTGCTCGACGTCGACCGGCTGTGGCGCGAGATCGAAGACGACAGCCTGCCCGAAGCGGTCCGCATCGAATTGTTCTCGATCGCCGCCGCAAGCATCCGCTCCCACCTGTCCGACATCATTCGCGCGGCCGGAGGCGAGACCAGGGTAGAGACCCTGTGCAACCTGCTCGAGCCGGGAGTCCGCAGAATCTCGGTCGCCGCGACCAAGCTCATCCGGGCCGAAGTGCGCAACGAGGCCGCTGCCCGACGCGATCATTTGATCGCTCTCGGCGCGAGCGAAGATATCGTACGTGGCCTTGTGCGCCTGTACGAGCTCGACGGTGTGTTCGGAATCGCTGCGCTCGCCGCGCGCAAGAAGATTGACGAGCTCGCGCTGACCCGCGCCTATACGCGCCTCGGCGAAGCACTTGGGCTTGACTGGGCGCAGCAGCAGGTGGCGCGGTTCGTTCCGTCCGATCAGTGGGAACGGCTGCTCACCGCCGGGCTCGCGCGCGATTTCGAGCAATTGCGTATAGAATTTCTCTCGCGCCGCCGGAGCGACCAGCCCGATGCCGCGGTCGATGCATGGATCGGCGAGCAGCGCGCGCGGATTGACCAGTTCCGCCAGCTGATCGGCCGCGCCCGGACCGAGGGCCACGTGAGCGCACCGATGCTCGCGCAAATCGCCGGACAGGCGCGGATCCTCCTCGGGCGCTAGCTCGGCCTCTCGGCACGAGCGAACAGCCACTGGCGGATCGCCGACGTGAGGTTCGGCGGGCGTCTCCCGTCGAGCCGCGCCACGTCGATCTCGGCGACCAGCGCATTGACCGCGGACCCACGCTCGCGCGCTGCTGCTTCGAGAGCGCGCCAGAACACCGGTTCAAGGCTGATCGATGTGGCATGACCCGAAATGAGCACTGACCGTTTCTGCGGCGAAGCGTAATCGGGCGCCATCAATACATGTGCTGGCCGCCGTTGATCGACAGAGTCGAGCCGGTGAGAAAGCCCGCATTTTCGTCGACCAGGAAGGCGACTCCGCGCGCAATCTCTTCGGCCCGGCCGAGCCGACCCACGGGAATCCGGGCGACGATCTTCGCCAGCACCTCCTCCGGGACCGCGGCGACCATGTCGGTGTCGATATAGCCCGGAGCGATCGCGTTCACCGTCACCCCCGAGCGTGCACCTTCCTGCGCCAGCGCCTTGGTGAATCCGTGGATCCCGGATTTGGCGGCGGCATAATTGACCTGCCCGTACTGGCCCGCTTGGCCGTTGATCGAACCGATGTTGACGATTCGCCCGTAGCCGCGGCCGGTCATGCCTTCGAAAACCGCCTTCGCCATGTTGAAGCAGCCGCCGAGATTCACGTCCATGACCTCCTGCCATTTGGCGTGGTCCATCCGCTTCATTGTCGCGTCGCGGGTGATTCCGGCGTTGTTTACCAGCACGTCGACGGGCCCAAGTTCGGCTTCGACGCGGCGCACGCCTTCCTGGCACGCGTCGAAATCGGCGACGTTCCACTTGTAGGAGCCGATTCCGGTGCGTTCGGAGAATTCGCGCGCGCGCTCCTCATTGCCGGCGTAATTCGCGGCGACCTTCATGCCCAGGTCCTTGAGCGCGATGCTGATCGCTTCGCCGATTCCGCGTGTGCCGCCGGTGACGATCGCCACTCGAGCCATGAGGTGCCTCCTGTTCTTTCCGCTGGCGCGCTTATGCCCGCTACAGCCACCCGGCAAGTTCGCGGCGGATCAATTTGGTCATCATGTCCATGCCCTCGGATGAATCGTTGAGGCAGTCGAGCAAAGCGAAATGCTCGCCGCCGGCCGAGAGGAACGTATCGCGTCCGCGGATGCCCAGCTCTTCCAGGGTTTCCAGGCAGTCGGCGGAAAAGCCGGGCGCGGCGACGACGATGCGCGTGGTTCCGTTCTTCGGGTAAGCCGCCAACGTGGAGTCGGTTGCAGGCTCCAGCCACTTGGCGCGCCCGAACCGCGACTGGAAAGCGACGTCGACTTCTCGCCCGAGCGCTTCGGACAAGAGCCGCGCGGTCTTCTGGCAGTGGCAGTGATACGGGTCGCCCAGCGCCAGAGTCCGCTGTGGCATCCCGTGAAAGCTCAGCAGCAGCCGCTGCGGGTCGAAATCGAGCGCCCCCAGCTGGCGCGTCAGGTTCGCCCGAAGTGCTTCGATGTAGAGCGGATCGTCATAATAAGGGGGCAACGTCCGCAGCGCTGGCTGCACGCGCATGGCCGCAAGGGCAGCAAACACGGCGTCGTTGGCCGTTGCCGTCGTCGCCGCGCAATATTGCGGGTAGAGCGGCGCCGCGAGGATCCGCGTGCAACCTTCGCGGAACATATTTTCGACTGCCGCAGCGATCCCCGGATTGCCGTAGCGCATAGCCCAATGAACGCTCACTCGGCCGTCCAACTGGTCGCGCAGCGCATGCGCCTGCTGCCGCGCAATGACCGCGAGCGGTGAACCTTCGTTGGTCCACACCTGATTGTAAGCCTCGGCCGAACGGCGAGGGCGCGTACGCAGGATAAAGCCGTGCAAGATCGGCTTCCAGGCAACGGCAGGGATTTCGACCACTCGCCGGTCGCTGAGGAACTCGGCGAGATAGCGGCGAACGGCGCGTGCCTCCGGCGCATCGGGCGTTCCGAGATTGATCAGCAGCACGCCGATCTGCTGCTCGGGCAGCGGCGGGTGATCGGACGGCAAGGTCATCCCACGGCCATCGGCTCGAACGGCAGCGAGCGCATCCGCTTGCCGCTGCCGGAGTAGATCGCATTGGCAACGGCCGGTGCGAGCACCGTTGTCGAGATGCCGCTGACGCCTCCCGGAGGATCGCTGCTCAACACGAGCTCGACGAAAATCTCCGGTGTGTCCCCAAGCTTCGGCAACCCGGTTGAAGAAAGCCGCCGAGCGCGCGGCATTCCGGCGATCCATTCCGGCTCGGCGGCCGTTGCCTGCGCCAGGGCCCAGATCAGCCCGCTTTCGATCTGCTGCTTAACCAGTCCCGAGTTCACGAAGCGCCCGCAATCCACGGCCGCGACCAGCCGGTGGACCTCGATGCGCTGGTCGCCACCAATGCTGGCCGTCGCAACGAGCCCGATGTGCGACCCGTACGCCGAACAGCCGGCGATGCCCATCGTGCTCCCGGGTCCACCCCCGTCCCACTCAGCGAGCCGGGCCGCGCCCTGGAGACAGCGCGCCAGCCGTCCGTTGCCGCCAAGCATCGACATGCGGAATGCCAGCGGCTCCATGCCCGCCGCGCGCGCAAGCTCGTCGATGAAGCTTTCGGTGAAAAAGGTGAGCTCCCGTTGCGGCGATCCGCGCATGTAGCCGGCAGGGAAAGGGAGGGGTGCATGCACCGCCTCGATCCGCACATGCGGGATCCCATAGGGCGGAACGGCGCCCTCGAGCGCGGTTGGCCCAAGCTTTTCCGGCGCATCAGCGCCGCTGAGCCGGGCGAGCGCGGAACCGAGCCCGTCGGCGGTTGCGACGCGCATCTGCCACGCGGCGGTGATTCCGCCTTCGCCGGGAAGCGCGGTCATGCGGGCGAGCGCGCCCGCGGCGGCGCGATCATGCTTTTGGCCCTCGCTCTGCGACAGCGTGACCTGCACCGGCCGTTTCAGCTCGCGCGCAAGTTCGACGGCGATCGGGACGGCGTCCGCCTCGAGTGCGCGCCCAGCAGGTTCGCCGACGGGCATCGGATAGAGTGCGCCGGCGGGTGCGCGCGCGAACCCGGGCGCCTGCGTTGGGGCCCAGACCTCAGTCGCTCCGCCAGAGAGACGCGCGGTCGCGGTCACGGGCTCAAGGGCAAGATGCAGCGACGGCGCGACGTAATACGTGGCGGCCAGCGGACGCGCATCGCGCACCGTTGTTTCGTAATCGCCACGGCTGAACCATTCGTGCGCGTCGCCATTCGCCAGCGCGCCATCGAACAGCGGCCGCAAATCCGCGGGCGTACCCGTGCCAGTAAAGGTTGGATTGCTCTCCTTCAGCGCATGCTCCGCCGCACACCAGCTGTCCGCGACCACCGCGATCCAGCCGTCGCGTGCCGTAACATTACGGACGCTCGGCGCCTGCGCGATCGCCTCGCGCGCAAAGCCGGTGAGGCGCCCGTCCGGTGGAGCAATCCGCACGGAGGCGAACAGCATTCCGGGAAGCCGCACGTCGCCGGCGAAGCGGAGGCTGCCGTCGCTCTTGGAGGGCCCGTCGAGCCGCTGCAGGGGCTCGCCCATCAGCCGCCCCTTTGCGGTCTGACGCAGCTGCGGCTTGCGCGGCGGAGTCCGGCCCGCTGCTTCTTCGGCCAGCTCGCCGAAGGTGAACGTGCGCGCGCCGTTGATCACAAACCCGTCGCCGGTTTCACACTCGCTCGGGCTCAGGTCCCAGCGATCTGCGGCCGCTCCGACCAGCATCATTCGCGCGACGGCCGCAGCCTCTCGAAGCGGCTGTTCGAATGCCCGCACCGACGTCGAGTTTGCGGTGATTCGAATGCCGTCCGGCCAGCCTTCCTCCTTCGCCAACGGGTTGGCGTAGGCTTTCAACAGCGGCGCCGGCTCGACTCCGACCGTCTCCCAGGCTGCGCCAAGCTCATCGGCCACGATCTGCGGCAGCGCGGTCCAAATTCCCTGGCCCGTTTCCACCTGCGGCACCGCCACCGTGATCCGCCCGTCGCGCCCAATCTTGATAAAATTCCCGAACGCATGTTCGCCGGACCCGATAGTGAGGTCGCTGGGAAGGTGATGCGGCCACAGGGCAAAGGCGACGACGAGTCCGACGCCCACTCCTCCTGTGATCAGCAATGTCCGGCGATCGACGTTCAACGCGCGTGACTCATTGCGCGTATTGGGCCTTCAGCGCCCGTCGGTCGATCTTGCCGGTGCCGAGGCGCGGTAGTGGCTCATCGGAAAAGATGAAACGATCCGGCACTTTGAACTTGGCGATACGCGTTTCCATGAAGGCACGCAGCTCGTCGGCCGTAAGCGGCGCATTGGCGCGGATCACCGCGACGGGAATTTCGCCGAGACGTTCGTCCGGCGCTCCAAACACGCTCGCTTCCGCCACCGCGGGGCAAGCGTAGCAAGCCGCCTCCACCTCTGCCGCGGAAATGTTCTCGCCGCCGCGAATGATGATGTCCTTCTTCCGGTCGACGATGAACAGATAGCCGTCTTCGTCGAGATAGCCGACGTCGCCGGTGCGGACGTAGCCGTCGGGTGTAAACAGCGTCGCCGTCTCTTCGGGCGCTTTCCAGTAACATTTGATGCTCGCCGCTGTTCGGATAGCGATTTCGCCAACTTCTGCGGATGCCAGGTGCTTATCGCCCTCACCGAGGATCGCGAGTTCGACATAAGGTTTGTGCGCCCGCCCCGTCGAGCCTGGCTTGGCGGCGTAGTTGTCCCAGAAATTGTGGCAGCCGACGGCATTGGTCTCCGTAAGTCCGTAACCGAGCGCGGGCCTGGCGAGCGGGAATTCGTGCTGAAGACGCTCGACATGGCTGACCGGGCGCGGCGCTCCGCCGGCAGCGATGTCGGTCAGCGAGGACAGATCGCATCTGTGCCGATCGGGGTGGGTCATCAGTTCGAGGCTCATCGTCGGCACCCCGACGAAATAGCTGATCTTCTCTTTCTCGATCAGCCGCAGCGCTTCGCCTGCGTCCCACTTGGGCATCATCACCATGCAGCGGCCGACGACGAAGCTGTTGAGCATCACCGGGACTTCGCCGGTGACGTGAAAAAGAGGCACGTTGATGAGGGTGCGCGGAGTGCCGGGCGGGCGGCCCTCGCGGGTCAGCAGCTCGCGCATGACCAGGAGGCCGGTTGCATAGGCGTACACCGCGGTCGTGACCGCCCGGTGCGTCGAGAGCGCGCCTTTGGCTTCTCCGGTCGAGCCCGAGGTAAAAAGAATGGTGGCGTCATCTTCGGGGTCCATTTCCGGAAGCACGCTGTTTTCGTCGCGATCGTGAAGCAAATCGGCAAGCGCGACCTCCACCGGCTGCTCGACCGCGACGGTGATGATTTTGCGCTCGGGGCACTTCGCCTGGATGCGCTTCGCCCGGGTTGCATCGGCGATGATCAGCTTGGGGTCGGTGAGCGTGAGCGCATGCTCCATCTCATGCGCTTCCCACCAGCCGTTTATGAGGGTCGCGATGGCCCCGGCCTTGACGGCGGCCATGTAGCTGACGACCCATGACGGGCAGTTGCGCATGGCGATTCCGACGCGGTCGCCGCGGCCGACGCCGCGAGCGGCGAGGCCGTGCGCGGCGCAATCGGAAATCGCGTCCAGTTCGGCGAAGGTCAGGCGTTCGTGGCCGGCAACGATTGCTTCGCTTCCGGGGTGAAGCGCGCAGAAAGTCCAGAACAGCCCCGGGAGAGTCGCGGGGAAGTTTGTGAGGATCGCCTGGCCCCGCTCGTCCTTGCCGATCACGAGGCTTCCGCCTGGGCCGGATACGTCGGCCAGCGCCTCATCGTAGCGGCGATCAAGCTCACTCGGCATCGACTGTCGGCCCCTCCTTTGCCTTTCCGGCCACCCGCCTTATGAGGCGCTGATCATTCATGGGGAAGTCCTTGCAAGCCGACGAATACTCCCGTTTCACCGCCTTCACCGATCTCCACCTGTCGCCGGTGGCGCTGCACATCTGGCGTTTTGACCTGCGCTGGTACAGCCTCGCCTATCTCGCGGGAATCTTCGTCGGCTATTGGTATTTGCTTAAGCTGATCAAACAGCCGGGCTCGCCGCTTGCCCGCCGCCATGCCGACGATTTGGTTTTTTATGCCGCGCTGGGGATCATTTTCGGCGGGCGGATCGGCTACGTGCTCTTCTACAATCTCGGCGAGTATCTCCGGCACCCGATCGAAATGCTCAAGCTGTGGGACGGCGGCATGTCGTTCCACGGCGGAGTGGTCGGGACCTCGCTCGGGATCCTCTATTTCGCGCGCAAGGAGAAGCTGTCGTGGCTGCGGATCCACGATTATGTCGCCTGCTGCGTTCCCTTCGGTCTGTTCTTCGGCCGCCTCGCCAATTTCGTGAACCAGGAGCTGTGGGGCGCTGAGACGACGGTGCCCTGGGCCGTGCGATTCGTCCAAATGACGCCCTTTGGTCCTGTGCTCGGCCCGCCGCGGCACCCGAGCCAGATCTACGAGGCGATCCTCGAAGGAATCGTTCTCTTTGCGATCTTGTGGGGCATGTTCTGGAGGACCCAGGCGCGCTACGAGCCGGGCAAGCTCGTTGGAGCCTTCATCTTTTTCTACGGCTGTTTCCGATTGGGCGTGGAGTTCATCCGCGAGCCCGACCAGCAATTGATCCCGTTCGCGCAGGCGACCGGCCTGCACATGGGGCAATGGCTGTCGCTGCCGATGATTATCGGCGGGCTCTATCTCATGCTCACGGCGAAGAAGCGCCGGGTCCGCGTTGAGGCGACTGCGGGCACCGCCAGCGTTTCGTGACCCCGCTCGAGCGCGCGCTCCGCGACCGCATCCGGAAAGAGGGGCCGATCACCGTCGAGGCCTATATGGAGGCGTGCAACGCATATTATTACGCCGCGCGTGATCCCTTTGGCTCTGCAGGGGATTTCACGACGGCGCCGGAAATCAGCCAGATGTTCGGCGAGATGGTCGGCGCAGGGCTTGCCGATTGCTGGCAACGCGCGGGTTCCCCCGCAGACGCGTTTTTCGTAGAGCTGGGTCCTGGCCGCGGAACGCTCGCCGCGGATGCATTGCGTGTGATGCGCCGGGCGGGCTTCGGCGGCGAGGTGCATCTGGTCGAGACCAGCCCGGTTCTCCGCAATGTGCAGAAGCAGGCCATGCCCGACGCTTTTTGGCACGAGCGCTTCGATGCCCTTCCGCAAAGGCCGATGCTGCTCGTTGCCAACGAATTCCTCGACGCGCTGCCGATCCGCCAGTTCACGAACGGCGTTGAACGCCGTGTGACCATTGCCGCCGCTCGCCTCGCCTTCGATCGCGACGGCGAGATCGTCGAGACCTCTCCTGCACGAGAAGAGATCGTTGCAGCCGTTGCCCGCAACCTGGTGCAGCATGGCGGTGCCGCCTTGTTCATCGATTACGGTCACGAGAAGAGCGCCCCCGGCGACACTCTGCAGGCCGTGCGCGGCCATCGCTTTGCGGCGGTTCACGATCACCCGGGCGAGCAGGACCTGACATCGCATGTCGATTTCCAGGCGGTCGACCGCGTCGCGGGCGAAGCCGGAGCTGCGGTCACCAAAGTGGTGCCGCAAGGGGAATGGCTGAAACGGCTCGGAATCGACGCCCGCGCCGATGCCTTGGTGCGCTCGAATGCGGGCCGCGCCCAGGACATTCGGTCGGCGCTCGAACGCCTCACCGCGGCCAATCAGATGGGCGAACTGTTCAAGGCGATCGCGATACACTCACCGGATTGGCCGGCAGCGGCGGGGTTCGGATGACGATCGCCTATCGCAACGCTGGTCGCCACGATGCCGGGACGCTCGATCGCATCTTCGATACGGTCTTCTGCGATACCTTTGGTCACCTCTACCGCCCGGAGGATCTCAACGCCTTCTTGTCGAGCTTCGGCCGCAGCGACTGGGAGGCGCAGCTGGACGATTCGGCTTTTGCGTTCCGAATCGCGGAAGTCGACGGTGAGCCGGCCGGCTATGTGAAGCTCGGCCCGCTCAAGCTGCCTGTCGAGACGGATCGTCCTGCCATGCTTCTCGATCAGCTCTATGTTCTCAACGCGCATCACGGTGCCGGTATTGCCCACGCGCTAATAGACTGGGCGCTGGACGAGGCTCGCAGCCGCGGCGCCGAAGAGCTGTATCTCACCGTCTACGTCGACAATCATCGCGCGCGGCGCTTCTACGACCGCTACGGCTTCCAGTCGGTCGGAAGCTATGATTTCATGGTCGGCAGCCATGCCGACGAGGACATCATCATGAGGAAGGCTCTGTGAGCGTCGAAGTGCTCCGCGCCAATTGCCTCCACGGCATCCCGCACGGCTTCCTCGGGCGACGAGGCGGAGTCTCGACCGGCGAGCTTGCCGGGCTCAACGTCGGTTACGGCAGCAATGACGACCGCGTAGCGATCGACGAAAACCGGCGCCTGGCGATCGCCGAAATCCTGCCCAGAGCGGAGCTCGCGACTGTCCACCAGGTTCATTCGGCGGACGCGGTTTATGTCGAACGTGCGTGGCCGCAGGACGATCGCCCGCGTGCGGACGCGATGGTCACCGACCGGCCCAATCTCCTGCTCGGAATTCTCACTGCCGACTGCGCTCCGGTGCTGTTGGCTGACGCCGAGGCGAGGATCATTGGGGCGGCGCATGCGGGCTGGCGCGGGGCGCTCGCCGGAGTGACGGACTCGACCATCGCCGCAATGGAGGGGTTGGGCGCGCGGCGGGAGAGCATTCGCGTCGCGATCGGGCCGTGCATCGGGCAGCCTTCGTATGAGGTGGACGACGGCTTCCGGATGCGCTTCCTGGAGGAGGACCCGGGCAACGTGCGGTTCTTCGCCGACGAGCAATGGGGCAAGCCGCATTTCGACCTGGAAGCCTATGTTGAGCACCGGCTCCTCTCGGCTGGTATCGCCGCCATAGAGGCGTTGCACCTCGACACGTGCGCCGATCCGGACCGCTTCTACAGCTATCGCCGGGCGACCCACCGGGGCGAAGCCGATTACGGCCGACAAGTCAGCCTTATCGGGCTCTCGCCAAGTTCAGCTTGACCCTCTCGCGACGCGGGGCCTAGCCAGCCGCCGAGGAGACCAATCTTGCCCACCGAAGACGATATCAGCGGCACGGCGCCCCACAACCGGCCGCCGCGGCCTTCGCCGACCAGGATCGGCAATCACCAGCTCAAAGCGCAGACGCTGATGCTCGGCTACGGCTTCGATCCCGAGCTCAGCGAAGGCTCGCTGAAGCCGCCGATCTTTCTCACCTCGACCTTCGTCTTCGAGAGTGCGGCGGCGGGAAAACGCTTTTTCGAGGGTGTTACGGGCAAGCGTCCCGGCGGCGCCGAGGGGCTCATCTACTCGCGCTTCAACGGCCCGAACCAGGAGATTCTCGAGGATCGGCTGGCGGTGTGGGAGGAAGCGGACGATGCGCTCGCCTTCTCGAGCGGAATGTCGGCCATTGCGACCCTGCTGATGACCTTCGTCCAGCCGGGCGACGTCGTTGTCCATTCGGGGCCGCTTTATGCAGCGACCGAGACTTTGATCGCCAAGGTTCTCGGCCGCTTCGGCGTGTCATGGATCGATTTCCCGGCAGGCGCCTCGCGCCAGGAGATCGACGCCGCAATTGAGAAAGGCAAGGAAAAGGGGCGTGTCAGCCTCATCTATCTGGAAAGCCCGGCCAACCCGACCAACGCGCTGGTCGATGTCGAAGCGGTGGCCGCCGCGCGCGACGCGGCGTTCGGAGCGGGTGAGCGCCCCCCGATCGCGATCGACAACACCTTCCTCGGGCCTTTATGGGCCCGACCGCTCGCGCAGGGCGCGGACCTGTCCGTCTACAGCCTGACCAAATATGTCGGCGGGCACAGCGACCTCGTCGCCGGTGGAATCGTCGGGGACAAGGGGCTGATCAACCAGATCCGCACGATCCGCAACACGATCGGCACGATCTGCGACCCGAACACCGCGTGGATGCTGTTGCGCAGCCTCGAGACGCTCGAAATGCGCATGGAGCGGGCCAGCCAGAACGCAGCCAAGGTGTGCGATTTCCTGCGCAGCCACCCGAAGGTTGAGAGGATCGGCTACCTCGGGTTCCTCGAGGAAGGTTCGAGCCAGGCCGACATTTTCAACCGCCATTGCACGGGCGCGGGTTCGACCTTCTCGCTCTATTTGAAGGGCGGCGAGAAGGAGGCCTTCGCCTTCCTCGACGCGCTGCAGATCGCCAATCTCGCGGTCAGCCTCGGGGGAACGGAAACGCTCGCGAGCGCGCCGGCGGCGATGACGCATCTGTCGGTGCCGGAGGAACGCAAGAAGGCGCTCGATATCACGCCCAATCTGGTGCGGATCTCGATCGGGGTCGAGGACGCAGACGACCTGATTGCCGATTTCGCGAATGCGTTGAATGCGGTTTAGCTAACCCCAATCCTCCACGGCCCAGCCTCGTCGCTGAGCAAGCCGCCGCAGCTTGCCGTGCGGGTTCACGGCGACGGGCTCGTCGGCCCATTCAAACGCCGGCTGGTCCGACACATGGTCGGAATAGAACCGGACGTGGCCGTGCAGGCCTTTGAGGCCCGACTTCTCGACCCAGTCGGCGATCATGCGAAGCTTGGCGGGACCGTAGCAATTCTCACCGGCGATCTTCGCGTGCACGCGGTCGTCCAAACCGATGATCGATCCTGTGCCGACGACGTCGTCGAAACCGAGCCGATCGGCGATCGCGTCGGCGTAAAGGCGGTAGGACGCGGTCGCGAGAACGACGCGGCGTCCTTCGGCCTTGTCGCGCCTTATCGCCTCGCGCGCCCCGGCGCGGATGTTCGTCGCGACCTGCTTGTCGGCGAAGCTTTCGACCAGCGGCTTGAGGTCGTGCGGATGGATCGTGCTGCCGAGCAGAAGATGGTGGTTGATCTCCTTGAGCTTGCCGCGGTCGATGATGCGCGCGACGTAGGCAAGCATCGACAGCGCCACGAGCGGCAGAAACAGGAGCCGCCACGGCGCCCGCTGGAGCGCGCAATGCAGCAGGAACGGCGTGTAGGTTGGGCCGCGAGTCACCGTCCGGTCCATGTCGTAGACTGCAAGATCGCTCATGCGCGGGCCGCGAGGATCTCTTCGACCAGCGCGTGGTCCTCGGGCTTGTCGACGTCGATTGCGGCGACGGGATCCGTCATCTCGACCGCCCGGATCGAGAGGCCGAGCTTGCGGCCGACCGAGGCGACGCTCTGGTCCAATGTCCGCATCCGCAGCACTGCGCCGAGCAGCAACGCCGGCCCAATCGCCGCGAGCACCCGCCAGCCTTTCTTGCGTTCCTGCTCCACCGAGCGCCAATGCTCTATTGCGGGCAGGACTCGCGACGAGCCGAAAGCGAACAGGTTCGCTCCGCTATAGCTGCCGCCGCGGAAGCTCAGCCAGGTGCGCTTCGCCTGCGGAAATCGCGCGATCATCGCACGGCGTTCAACGACCCCAATCGCGAGATCCGCGCCTGCCGCCTTTGCTGTAAACTCCGCGATCATCGCGGGATCGAGCAACGCATGATCGGCGGTCGTGACCAGCACCGGGAAACTTGCCGCATGCGCGCCGATCAACTCTGCGATTGTCGCCGCGATCGTTCCGCGTGACGCACGGATGCTGATTCGGGGATCGTCGGGGAGCACCGGCCGGAGGTCTTCCGGGTTTTGCGTCAGCACGATGATGTCGGACACTTCCGAGCTGGCCAGCAGCGTACGCAGCGGGCGCAGCACCATAGGCTCGCCGCCGACGGGAATCAGCGCCTTATGCCCGAGCATCATCGAACGGGCGAGCGGATCTCCGCCAGGGCGCGATCCCGCGAGGAGGAGTGCGGTCCAGCGGTTCACGCGTCTAGCCAGGAGACGATCTTCTGTCCGCGCGCCGCCTGCTCGCTCGCCTGCGCGAGCCGGACCGCATGGAAAATGAGGCTGAGGAGCGTCCACAATGCGACGAGCTCGAGCCCGACATCGGGCCGTTTCACCAGCAATGCCGCGACGAGGATGACCATGTTCGGATTGCGCCGCGCGGTGATCAGCCGGAACTGGCTGTCGATCGTGCGCCACACGTGGATGTGCATGCCGTCGAAGCGCTTGATGAACAGGCCTTCGATGATGCGCTGCGCGACATAGCCGCCGATGATCGCCGACAGCACCATGGTCGCGTAAATTGGAGTGAGCGCGCGCCCGTAGGCGGCGAGCCCATGCAGCCATGCCCAGTACCAGAAGGGCGGGTGGATCAGGTCGATCCCATGATCGAACACTTCGCCCCATTTGGACGACGCGCCGGTGCAGCGCGCGAGCTTCCCGTCGACCGTGTCGAGCACCATGAAGATGAAGCCCGATGCCACGCCCCACCAATATTCGCCGCGCCAGAAAAGGAAGAAAGCGGCGACGCAGAGCACCGCTCCGACCAGCGTGACGAAGTTGGGAGTGAGCCCTGCCCGAGCAGCCCAGCGCGTCAGGTAGAATGCCGGCTTGCGCCACAGGTAAAGCGTGAGCGCGTCCGTGACTCCCTTGTACGCGGCGTCATAGGCCGCCCGCTCGACAGGTTCGGGATCGGCTGGGTCGAGCGGGAGCACGAACGGGCGCTCGCGCTTCCTGAGCTCGTCATAGCTGAGCTCGGCCGTTTCGGCGTCGAGCGCGTCGTAGCCCGCGATCGGCTCACCGGAGTCGAGCGCCCGTACGATTTCAGAAGGGTCGTCGCCCGCGGGAACGTGCGCCATGAGGGGTTTGCCGCCGAGAGTCAGCACGGTGCGAGGGCGTGTTCGCATCGCCTTCAGCCACGCGGGGTCCCAGGCGTAAGCCATGCTCGCGAGCAGTGCCGCGCGGTCCGGCAGCGCCTCATCGGCGCATTCCAATCGGGCGTTGGACGCGAGCAGGCACGCGCGTTCGCGCGCGTCCATGCCGAACGGCCGCGCAGCGTTCGAGCCCACAGGCACAAACAGGATCGGTGGGTCGCTCGACATGCCAAGGGCATAAATGCGCGAAACGAGTCAGGAAAGTGGCCGAGCGGCCTTTCACTTGCCCGTCTCCGCCATTTCGCGCACTAATCCGCAGGCATGGCCGATCTCGACCAAACGGAGGCGGATCACCCCGACGGTTCGGTTTACCGGGTCGCGGGCTCGCTGACGATCATGCGGGCCGCGACCACGCAGCGCGAGATTGATGGCTTGCCCGACCCGCTGACCATCGACCTGTCTGAAATCGAGCGAATGGACACGGTCGGCGCGTGGATTGTCTATCGCACCGTTCGCGACCGCGGCGCCAAGGTGATCGGCGCAAGCCGCGATGAAGTCAGCCTGCTGAAGCAGGTCGGCGAATTCGACGTTCCGGCGAAAATACGCCCCGAGGAAAGAGCCGGCTTCTTTCGCGTCCTCACCGAGATCGGCGAGTGGGTAGCTGAAGCCGGCACCACGCTTCTCGGGCTACTCGGCTTTTTGGGAGCGACGCTGATCGGCTTCGCCAACGTTATCCGCAGGCCTCGGCGTTTTCGGCTCAACGCGGTGGTCCAGCGTTTCGACGTCGTCGGCGTGCGCGCACTCGGAATCATCGGCCTGATGAGTTTCTTGATCGGGATCGTGATTGCTCAGCAAGGAGCCGTCCAGCTCGCGCAGTTCGGAGCCGAGGTCTACACCATCAATCTCATAGGTCGGATCACCGTTCGCGAGCTCGGCGTGCTGATGACGGCGATCATGGTCGCCGGCCGCTCGGGCTCGGCTTTCGCCGCGCAAATCGGCACCATGAAGATCACCGAGGAGATCGACGCCATGCGGACGATCGGAGTCTCTCCGGTAGAGGCCCTGGTCATTCCGCGCATGCTCTCGGCAATCTTCATGATGCCGCTGCTCGCTTTCTGGGCGATGGTTACGGCCCTGTTTGGCGGCGGATTGTTCGTGTGGCTCGATCTGGCCATCCCGCCGATCACTTACATCCAGCGGCTGCAGGAAGTGATTCCCATTACCGACTTGTGGATCGCGCTTATCAAGGCGCCGGTGTTCGGCTTCATCATCGCGCTCTCCGGCTGTTTCCAGGGCATGCTCGTGCAGGGCAACAGCGAGGAGGTGGGATCGCGCACGACGACCGCCGTCGTTCAGTCGATCTTTCTGGTGATCGTGCTCGACTCGGTGTTCGCGGTTTTCTTCAGTTCGATCGGCTGGGTATGAACCCGAAGGACTGCGATCCGGTCATCACGGTCAAGGGGCTGCGCAACAGCTTCGGCGATGCGGTGATCCATGATGATCTCGACCTCACCTTATGCCGCGGCGAGATCCTCGGCGTGGTTGGTGGGTCAGGCACAGGAAAGTCCGTTCTGCTGCGCTCGATCATTGGTCTGCAGACCCCCGATGAGGGCGAGATCGAGGTCCTCGGCGAGAATATGGTTGATCGCTCCGAGGACGAGGCGAAGAACATCCGGCGGCGCTGGGGAATCCTGTTTCAGAACGGCGCGCTGTTTTCAACGCTCACCGTAGCGGAGAATGTCGAAGTTCCCATCCGTGAATATTTTCCCTTCATCGGCCCCCCACTGCTCGACGAGATCGCGTCCTATAAGATCGCAATGGGTGGTCTCCCCGCGGATGCCGGACCGAAGTATCCTGCCGAGCTCTCCGGGGGAATGGTGAAACGCGCCGGAATCGCTCGCGCGCTCGCGCTGGACCCAGAGCTCCTGTTCCTCGACGAGCCGACCTCTGGGCTCGATCCGATCGCGGCAGCGGCATTCGACCAGCTCATCCGCTCGCTCCAAGAGCGGCTTGGGCTCACCGTGTTTCTGATCACGCACGATCTCGACACGCTGCATTCGATCTGTGACCGGATCGCGGTAATCGCGGACAAGAGAGTGATTGGAGTCGGAACGATCCCGGAACTATTGGCTTTGGACCATCCTTGGATACAAGAGTACTTCAATGGACCGCGCGGGCGAGCTGCAGCCCAGAGTTATGAGAAAGAAGGGGCCCGGACGTAGTGGAGACCCGGTCGAACTATGTGATGGTCGGCGCAGTGACGGTGGCGCTGCTCGCCGGCGTGCTGCTGTTCATCGTCTGGCTCGCCGGGCTCTCAAACCGTGCGACCAAGTGCTACGACATCTATTTTTCGCAGGCGGTGGGCGGCCTCAACAAGGGCTCCAACGTCACCTTTTCGGGCGTTCCGGTCGGGCAGGTGGCGCGCATTTCACTTCTTCCGAGCCGTCCGGAGTTTGTGTGGGTCAGGATTGAGGTCGACGAGCAGACTCCGGTCCTCCAGGGCACGACGGCAGAGATCCACGGCGTCGGTTTCACCGGAGTGAGCGAAATCCAGCTGGCCGGCGCGGCCAGAGGACGGCCGCCGATCAGCCTCGGCGGTCCGCAGGGCTGCCCGGTGATCCCGTCGAGCACCAGCGGCCTGGGAGCACTGCTCAACAGCGCTCCCGAGCTCATCGAGCGCATCCAGCGGCTGACCGAGCGTCTGACCGAGCTGCTCAGCGACAAGAATCAGAATGCCATTTCCGATATTCTCGAGAACATCGACCACACCAGCAAGGTGCTCGCCGACCGAGCGCCAGAGCTCGGCGATACGATTGCCGACATGCGCGTGGCGGTCCGAAATGCCGGGGCCGCGGCGCAGCACGTCAGTGCCCTGTCCGACAGCACCAACAGGCTGGTGAACGAAGAAGGTCGTCCTGCAGCCCAGGATTTGCGGAAGGCGATCGCGCAGGTGCAACAGGCAGCGAGCAATCTCGACGCGATGATTTCCGACGCGCGTCCGGGCGTGCAGAACTTCAGCAAATCCACGCTGCCCGAAGCGAACCGCCTCGTTCACGACCTCAGAGACTTATCGCAGTCGCTCAAGTCGGTGTCGGACCGAGTCAACCAGCAAGGGGTCGGTGGCGCGCTCGGGCCTGAGAAGCTGCCGGATTACAAGCCGAGGAAACGCTGATGAAGCTGTCGCGCATCTTTGCATCGATGGGCCTTGCGCTGGCCCTCGGCGGCTGTTCGGTCGGTGGTATGCTTGGGGGAGGCAAGGCGCCGACCGTGCTCCAGACTCTCACGCCCGAAGCTCCCGAACCCGGGCAGATCGCCCGAAACGCCGGAGCCGGGCAGGCTGTGACCATCGCGGCGCCGAGCGTTCAGAAGGAGCTGCGCACGGTCCGAGTACCCGTCCAGATCAGCCCGACCGACGTGCAATATATGACGAACCTGCAATGGGTCGACACCCCCGACCGGCTGTTCCAGGACCTGCTCTCCGAAACCGTGCGCCGCACGACGAACCGCGTCGTTCTCAATCCCGGGCAGTCGGCGCTCGATCCTGGCGTGCTCGTCTCCGGAGAGCTCAGGCGATTCGGCTATGACGCGCAGTCCGGACAGGTTGTGGTCCAATACGATGGCGCTTTGTCGAGCGCTGGCGGCAATCAGGTCCAGACGCGGCGCTTCACTGCGATGGCGCCGGCGGACGGCAACGCGGCAACGGTCGGACCTGCGCTCAACCGCGCGGCGAACCAGGTCGCGCTCGAAGTCGCGCGGTGGATCGGCGGATAGCCGTCTAAGCCAGACTCTTGCTGACTTGTTCGAACACGTCCTTGGACAGGCCGGGGGCGGCGACAATGCGCTCGAGCGCTTGTTGCATCAGCTCGGCCCGCTTTGGCTCGAAGCGGCGCCAGCGGCCGAACGGCGGCACCAGCCGCGCGGCGACCTGCGGGTTGAGCTTGTCGGCGGCGATGATCATGTCGGCCAGGAACGCGTAGCCGCGCCCGTCGGCCGAATGGAACGCCCAATGATTCGCGCCGAACGTGCCGGCAAGCGAGCGCAGCCGGTTGGGGTTGGTGATCACGAAGTCGGGATGCTGGGCGAGCCTCAGCACCTGATCCACCGTGTCGGACCGCTGCGCCGTCGCCTGCAGTGCGAACCATTTGTCGAGCACGATCGGATCCTCGTGGAAGCGCTGATAGAATGCGTCGAGCGCCGCCTGCCGCTCGGGAGCGTCGAGCGAGGCGAGGATTCCCAGCGCGCCCTGCCGGTCGGTCATGTTGTCGGCGCGATCGAATTGCGCCTTCGCAAGTGACGCGCCGCGCCGTTTGTCCGCAGCCGAGAGCAGGCCCAGCGCAACGGTGCGAAGCCGGCGAACGCCTTTGGCGCCTGGCGACAGGTCGTGGCCTTCGACTCCATCGCTCCGATGCGCCGCCAGCAGCGCGTCGGCGAGCGCCGAGCCCACCGCCTGGCGCAATCGTTCGCGGGAGTTGTGGACGGCGTCGGGATCGACCAGGTCGAGGCGGTCGGCGATCAAACTCTCGCTCGGCAACAGGATCGCTTCGGCCTTGAACGCTACATCGAGCGAGTTCGAGTTGAGCGTTGCGGCAATTGCGTCGATCACCGGCTCCGGATTCGCCGTTTCGCCGCGAGCGCCAGCAACGAGCGCGCGCATCATCAGCTCCTGCATCGCCTCGTAACGGGCGAAAGGATCACTGTCGGTCTGCGCAAGACGCTCTAGCTCGCCAGCGCGGCGTTCGCATTGGACGATGATCGGCGCGGAGAAGTTGCGGTTGATCGACAGCAAGGGTCGCTCGACGACATTGTCGAACGTCACGCTAAGCCGAGCTTCGTCGAGGACGATCGGGCGCTCGGGGCAGACCTCATCGCCGCTCGCCTCGCCAATGAGCGCGGTCTTGAGCGGAATCGGCATTGGCTGCTTCAGGGGCTGCCCCGGCGTCGCACCGGTGTGCTGCTCAAGATGAAGGGTCGCGGTCTTCGCTGCTGCATCATGCTCGAGCCGCGCGTGGACGCGCGGCGTGCCAGCCTGGCTGTACCAGATCTGGAACGCGGAGAGGTTGATTCCGCTGGCATCCTCCAAAGCCTTCACGAAATCGTCGCAGGTTGCGGCTTCGCCGTCGTGGCGCGAGAAATACAGGTCGGTTCCGGCGCGGAACTTGTCCGGCCCAAGCACCGTCGCCATCATGCGGATGAGTTCGGCGCCCTTATTGTAGACGGTCGCCGTGTAGAAGTTGGAGATTTCGATGTAGCTGTCGGGCCGCACCGGATGCGCGAGGGGTCCCGCGTCCTCGGGGAACTGCGCCGCGCGGAGCACGCGCACGTCCTCGATCCGTTTGACCGGCGCGCTGCCGACGTCCGCTGAGAAGCTCTGGTCGCGGAACACAGTGAAGCCTTCCTTCAGGCTCAGCTGGAACCAGTCGCGGCAGGTGACCCGATCGCCCGACCAGTTGTGGAAATATTCGTGCGCGACCACTCGGGCGATATTGTCGAAGTCGGCGTCCGTCGCGGTCTCCTGGTCGGCGAGCACGTAGGCCGAGTTGAAGATGTTGAGGCTTTTGTTTTCCATCGCGCCCATGTTGAAATCGCTGACGGCGACGATGTTGAACTGGTCGAGGTCATACTCGCGACCGTAGACCGTCTCGTCCCAAGCCATGGCCAGTTTGAGACTGTTCATCGCGTGCTGGGTCTTCGGCAGGTCGGCTTCGCGTACCCAGATCGCCAGATCCACATTTCGCCCGGACATGGTCGTGAAGCTGTCGCGGTTCGCCTCAAGGTCGCCCGCGACGAGTGCGAACAAATAACAGGGCTTGGGGAACGGGTCCTCCCACTCCGCCCAATGGCGGCCGTTCGCTGCTTTACCGGCCGCGACGCGGTTGCCGTTCGATAGCAGAACCGGGAAGGCGGCCGCGTCCCCTTCCATCCGCACGCAGTATTTGGACAGGACATCCGGCCGGTCGGGGAAGAAGGTGATGCGCCGGAAGCCTTCCGCCTCGCACTGGGTGCAGAGCATCCCGCCCGAAGCGTAGAGCCCCATCAACTTGGTGTTGGCGGCGGGTGCAATCTCGACCTCGGTTTCGATTGTCCCCTGGGCTCGCGAAAGGTCCACGACGAGCTGCGAGTCCTCCAGACGCCATTTGCCGTCCTCACCGTCGACGCGGACCGAAAGCAGCTTGAGCTCGCTTCCGTCGAGCTTCAGCGGGCGCGCGTGCTCACCGTTGCGCTCGAAACGAAGCCTTGCACGCACCCGCGTCTGGTCCCGATCGAGAGCGAACTCTAGGTGGATTTCGGGCACCAGCCAGTCCGGCGGACGATAGTCTTCGCGGCGGATCGCCAAATGCTGCAGAGAGGAGGGTGCTTCGGGAGCGGTTGGGGAATCTGTGAGGGTGCGTACGTCAGCCATAAGCGCGCCGCTCTAGGCCCGAGCCGTTGACGGAACAACCTGTTCACTATGGGCCGATTCGGCGGCGCGATGAAGCGAAGCAAGAAAACAGCCGTTGCATGCATCCAAGCCGGCGAGCAGAGCGTTGAGGGACACGCAAAGGAGGCTTGGTGCCATGAGCGGTTTCGAAGATATTCGGGAGCATATGGAAGTGATCGGCGCCGATGGCGTTCACCTTGGAACCGTCGATCGCATCGAAGACAACCGGATCAAGCTGATCCGGGCTGACAGCGGTGTGGGCCACGAGGAACATCACCATTACATTCCGCGCGGGCTCGTTGCCGAAGTCGAAGGCGACAAGGTCCGACTGACCGCTCGCGGCGATGTCGTCGCGGACCTGTTCGAGCAGGAGAAGGGCGGCAACGCGATCGGTTGATTCGGCCTTTGGCTGCTTGCCAATTAGCGCGGATACGCGCAGTCTAAACGCATGAACAACAAGGGAGATTTGGCGTCTTCTGAATCGCTTAGCTGGACTCGTCCCGAAGACTATTTGAGCGCGATGGCGCGGCGCCGCACCGAACGGCGCAAGCGCGAGCCGAAGCCGCGCACTCAGCCCGAAAGTCCGCGCCTGCTGCTGAGCACCCTGCCGTTCCTGGCGCTAATTGCCGCGCTCGCCATTCTCGCAGTGGCGATCATGATCGCCGCGTTTCCGGGCAACCAGCCGCAGGCGCGGTCGAATGCTCCGGAGCACCGGCAGGGCTATGCGCCCAAGGGCTGGTTCCAAGAGGCGGAGAAGGAGTTTAAGTAGGTTTCGCGCTGGGGAGGGGAGTTCTCCATGAAGAGTGGGGTGAGGCTGCTAGTCGCGATTTCGGCCGCGCTGGTTGCGGGATGCAACCAAGGCGGCGATACGAAGGCTGCGGGGCCGGCGAACGCCTCCGCCAATTCGGCAGCGGCCAAGCCCAAGCATCCGTCCTACTGCTTCTTCAAGGACTCGGAGACCAAGAGCTGGAGCGCGGCGCGGGACGCTCAGGGCAATGTGACGGTCAAGGGCAAGGCGCACATCGAGGACACCGCTTACTCCGCCCAGCTCGCGGCGCCGGAGGTGTCGGGGTTGAGCGCGACTTTATGGCTGACAATGAGTCCGAACCCGGGTCCTTATGGGGCGGTGGACAATTGGTGGGACGTCGCGGCGACGGTACCGAACAGCGGGGGAGTGGATTCGGTCACCGTCAGGTGCGGGACCAAGAATGTCGCCCAGCTGAAGGTGCCGGCCGCTTCGGTTCGCAAGTCCTAGCCGGCAGCGCCGGGCTGGCAAGCGACTCCGGTGTCCTGCGGGTCGAGCTCGGTGCGGTAGCCAGGCTGGCCCGGATAGAGCGGCGCCTTGCCCGCCTCGCGCGCCGCGGCGCAGTCGGCAAAATAGACGCTCTGCTCGATCTCAGCCGAAGTCTGGCCCGGCCTCGCCGACGGAATAGAGGCGGCGTTCGCCGCCGCCGCCGGCGAGCGCTTCGACCATTGCGACCAGGCATAGCCGCCGGTGAGTCCAAAGATCACAGCCGAGACCAACAGAAGGAGCGAGCGCATGACATCGCGTGTCGCACGCGCCCGTTGCCGAATGGTTAATGCCGCTCAACCATTCAGCAGCGCAAGACGTCGCCGCTGAACCACTGCCGCTGGCAGTCCTGGTTGCGGCGCATCCACGCGGGATAGGCGCGGTCGGGCCGGTCGTTCCACCAGTCGTTGTAGCTGTCGGGCGCCCAGCTGCGGTTGTTGTACAGCGCCCATTCGCCGCCGTACCAGTCCATCGCCAACTCGCTTCGGCAGACGTCGCGGCGGCTGCGCCCGTCGCCGCGGCCGCGACAGAGATCGCCGCGTAAACCGGGGGAAGCGGCGAAGCGATCGGCAGGGGCCGTCGGACTGCCGACGAAGGCACGGTCCCGAGCCGAAACGGGGGTGGAAACAAGGATCGCGGCGCTCAGTGCCGCAAAGCCGAGCAACGCACGATGCATGTTGCTGCTCCTTTCGAGAGTCCATCCGGACGCGGAGCAAACGCGGGAAGGGCAGAGACGTTGCAGCAGCGGTATTCATCCCGGGGAAACCTAGGGATAGACAGGATGCGATGATGTTCGCTGGTGTTCCTGTCGCGCTTCTCCTGCTCGCCCAGGCGGCGGACTCGGCGGCGGCTCCTGCGGACTCTGCGCGCGCCGTCTATGGGCCCGCGGCGCCGCCAGCCCCAAAGCCCGCCGCAGCCGCGGCCAAGCCCGCCGAGCCGTGCCCCACGCAAACCGGCAATGCGCGGGAGATCGTGATCTGCGCCGAGAAGCCGCAGGGCTTCCGGATCGACCCCGACGTCCTCAAGGCGAAGCGTGAGAAGCGCAGCGCGGGACGGCCCACGCGTCCCGGACCGATCGCAATGAAGGACAACAGCTGCACCGTCGTCGGGAGGGCGCCGTGCATGAACGCGCCGATGATCAACCTGCTCGGTGCGGCGGCGACTCTGGGCGAGATGGGCGAGCGGCTGTCCAAGGGCGAGGAGATCGGCAGCCTGTTCGACACCGACCCGACCCCGAGCGAGTACCAGCTCTATGCCGAAGCCAAGCGCGAGCGCGAGGCGAAGGACGTGGAAAAAGCCAAGGCGGCCACGGCCAAGAAGGCGAAGGCGGCGGCAGCGGTCCCGGCTGCGAAGCCGGCGCAATAGGATGGCCCTGCGCTCGGTGGCTGGAGACGCTAACCGACTGGTAATCACGTCCGGTTATCCCGTCCGCATGAGCAGCAGCGTCATCGGCCGATATCTGAACCCGTGGAAGTTCAGGCGGGAGCAGGAGGAGCAGCAGCGGCTGCACGCCCTGCGCCGGCGCGACGGCGACGATTGCCGGCGCTGCCGCCGCCCGATGCGCTTCGACCTGCCGCCGGGCTACGATCTGGGGCCGAAGGTCGAACCGATCGCCGCCGCGGCGGGGCCGGAGGCGCTTGACCAACTGTGCCTGTGCCACCGCCGCTGCAATACCGAGACGGCGGACAACACCGACGAGGTCAAGGAGCGGATCCGCCGCAAGGCCGAGGCCGAGCTCCTCTCCAGGTCGCGCAGGCGCAAGAGCAAGGCGGCGTAACCTGCCCTTGGGCGTCGGCGAATTGTTCAGAGCGGAATGCTGAGCGTCACCATCACGCGATTGCTTTGCCTGCCGTCGGGCATCGTTGGGGAATCGACGTGCGCGCGGGTATGTACGCCGGGAATGACGTCAGTCTCCGCGCGGATCTTTCGCGGTTCGTACTTCACCGGAAGCCTGGGCAGTCGGTACGGGCTCTCGCCCTTGCGGTCGGCGCAGACAACCACCTCGTTCACATCATGCGATCGACATTGCGGAACGTCAGCCGCGGTCACGGCGAGAAGCGCTTCGAGCATGGGGCAGGCGTAACAGATTTCATCCGACGAGGCGAAGGCGCTAACCGAGCGCTAACCCAATTCGCGTAGATGGGCGTGCGTGAGCAAGCCCTGGAACCCTCGCGGCGAGATCGATCGCCCCGTGCCGGTGGAGCAGCCGCGGCGCGCGCCGTGGCCGGCGGGGGCGACTGCGGGCGTGGTGCTGATCGCCGCCTGTTGCATCGGCGCGGCAGTGGTCCTCTACCAGGTCGCCGGCCCGCGCGACGTGTTCGCGCCATGACGATGGCCGCCTGGCCGCTAACCGGATCGTTACCAACGCCGGTTTAGTCTCTCCGGCGTGAGCAAGCATTGGACTCCTCGCAAGCCAACCGTCGTTCTGCGCCCGGCGCAGCGCCCGTCGCGCATTCGGCGCGATCCGGTGCGGCTGGAGCCCGCGCTCGACCCGGTGAAGGCCGAGGCGAACGCGCTCGAGCGGGAGATGCGCGGCGGAGTCGCCGGAGTCCTGCTGTTCGCGGCCGCGCTCGCGGTGCTCGTCATCGGGATCAGCGCGGCGACGATCTTCCACGACGACCCTGGCGCCGCGGCGCGAGCGGCGCGGTTCGGCCAATGCTACAACGCCGACGGGCCCAATTGCGTGGTCGACGGCGGCACCATCTCCATCGGCGGCAAGACGGTGGCGATCGCGGGCATCGAAGCGCCGCAAATCCAGGGCGCGCGCTGCGCCGACGAGAGAGCCCAGGGGATCGAAGCGGCGGTGCGCTTGGTCGATCTTCTCAACAGCGGCAATGTCACGGTGAGCACGCTTTTCCGCGACCCGTACGGACGCATGGTGCGCAAGGTGCGGGTGGGCGGCGACAATGTCGGCAAGACGCTGATCAATGCCGGCGTTGCGCGGGAATATGA
>JBDTON010000050.1:0-23335 GCA_039933195.1 Sphingomicrobium sp.
GACGCGGTTGCCGGCGACGTCGCGTTCATCATTGAGAGTGCGGTCGACGCGCGCAATGCGTCGCTGATCGCGGTTCCCGGCGGCAAGACCGGACCAGCGATTTTCCCCAAGCTTGCCGCTCAGTCGCTTCACTGGAAGCGAGTGACGATCATCCCGACCGACGACCGGCTGGTGGCGATGGACGATGAGCGAAGCAACGTGCGAGCGATCGCCAAGGCGTTTTTGCCGACGGGCGCCCGGGTTGTGCCGATCGTCGCCGACATTCCCGATTACAGGCTCGCCGGCAATTCGGCCGACGCGCGGCTCCAGGATTTGGCGTGGCCGCCGGACCTGGTGTGGCTGGGCATGGGCGAAGACGGGCATACGGCTTCGATTTTCGCCGGGCCCGACCTGCAGGCGGCGCTCGATGCGCCCAAGGCGCGCCGAGCGATTGGGGTGATGCCCGACCCGCTGCCGGCCGAAGCGCCGGTGCCGCGCGTGACGCTGACCCGCGCTTCAATGCTCGCGGCGCGGACGATACTGGTGACAATCACCGGCGCGAAGAAGCGCGAGCTCCTGGAAGGCGCGATCGCCGACGGTCAAAGCTCCAAGCTGCCGATCGGCCGAGTGCTCGCGGAAGTCGAGCAGCCGATCGACATCCACTGGTGTCCGTAGTTCCGACGGCTTCGCCGCGAGGCGGAATTAGACTTCGTGGAGCCGCCGGCCGGAGGTTTCCTTGAGAAACAGCAGCGAGACGACCACGGAAATGCCCGTGAACACGACCGAGTACCACAGGCCTTCGAAGATGTTTCCGGTGATCGCCACGAGCGCGAAGCTGGTGACGGGAAGGAAGCCGCCCACCCAGCCGGTGCCGACGTGGTACGGGAAGGACATCGCGGTATAGCGCACACGCGTCGGAAACATCTCGACCAGAGCGGCGGCCTGAGGGCCGTAGAGCGCGGTCGCGGCGACGACGAAGAGCAGCAGGAGGATGATCAGCAAAGTCATGTTGGCCTGAGCGGGGTCCGCGCTTTTCGGATATGCGGCGAGCTGGAGCTCGGCGCCGATCGAGTCGGCGGTCTTCGCCTTGAGCGCCTTCAGATCGGCTCCGCTGAGGCCGGCGCCGTCGGGGATCGGCACGGTTTCCGTTCCGATAATCAGCCTGGTCTGCCCGTCGTCCGATGCGCGCGTGTTGAACGAAATCCCCTTCGTGACGAGGATGCTCTTGGCGACATCGCAGGCGCTGGTGAATTTTGCGGTGCCAACAGGGTCGAACTGGACCGAGCAGGTCGCCGGATTGGTTACGAGGAAGATCGGCGTCGCATTTTGCGCCTTTATCAACGCGGGGTTCGCCGCTTCGGCGATCCAATGCGACGCCGGGAAATAAAGGACGAGCGCGAGCAGCATCCCGCCGACCATGACCGGCTTGCGCCCGACTCGGTCGCTGAGCCAGCCGAAGTAGACGTAGAGCGGAGCGCTGACGACGGTCATGACGATTAGCAGCAGGTCCTTGGTCGCGGCGGGAAGCCCGAGCGATTTTTCCAGGAAGACCTGCATGTAGAAGAAGGTGAAGTACCAGACTGCCCCTTGGGCGCACGTGATTCCGAAGAAGGCGATCAGCACTTGCTTGAGGCTGCGCCAATTGCCGAACGCCTCGCGCAGCGGCGCCTTGGTGACTTTGCCCTCCTCGCGCAGCCTGGCGAACTCGGGGCTCTCGGCAAGCTTGGCCCGCATCCATACCGAAATCGCGAGCAGGACGACGGAGACGAGGAACGGCACGCGCCAGCCCCAGGCGGCGAATGAGTCTTCGCCGATCGCGGTGCGCGTTGCGACAATCACGAGCAGCGCCGCAAGCAGTCCAAAAGAAGCGGACGACTGGATCCAGCCGGTCGAGGCGCCGCGCTTGTGGTTCGGCGAATGCTCGGCGACGTAGATCGCCGCGCCGCCATATTCCCCGCCGAGCGCGATTCCCTGGAGGATGCGCAAGATAATCAGCAATGCGGTGCCGAGCGAGCCCGCCTGTGCGTAGGTCGGCAGCAAACCGATGAGAAAGGTGGCGGTGCCCATCAGGCCGACGGTGATGAGGAACGCGCCCTTGCGGCCGAGCCGGTCGCCGACCACTCCGAAGATCAAAGCGCCGAGCGGGCGGAACGCAAAGCCGGCGGCGAAGAGGGCGAGCGCGGCGATCAGCGCCGGCGTCGGATCGAGCCCGGCGAAGAAGACCTTGGAGATGACCGGCGCGAGGCTGCCGAAGATGAAGAAATCGTACCACTCGAACGCGGTGCCGGCCGACGAGGCGATGACGACGCGCGCCATGGACCACGGCTTGTGGTGCTGTTGCTCGGCTGGTGTCGCCATGGTGTCTCCCCTCGCACGAGGGATAGCAGCGCGGCGGTTTCAGTCCAGCTTGCGGATGGTGCCGTCGACGCGGGCGAACTTGAGACCGAACTTGCGTGCGTCGACGTGGTTGGAGAGCGTTCGGCCGTCGGTCTGGAGCCGCATTTGCTGGACGACTTTGAGCCCGCCCGTCATCGTGTAGCGGATGGTGGCGCTGTCGCCGCTCACCACGATATCGACCGGGCCGATGGCGTCGCTCAGCGCGCCGATGAAATGGTTCGCCCCGGCAGGATGCATCACCCATTTACGCGTGCGCACCGGTTTGTCGCCTTCGTGCACGGTGTCGATGAGCACGAAGTCGCCGCGGTCGCCCCGTCCGCCGACGCTGTCCACGATCAGTTTTGTCGGGCCATGAAACGCGATCTTGAGCACGTTGTCGGCGTGGCTTCGGCCGCTGAAGAATTGGGTGAGGTCGAGCTTGGGCTGCTCGGGCGCAGCCGAAGCCGAGCCGGCGAGCAAGACGATCGCGGCGGCGGCGAGCCTCACTGCCGGCCCGCGAGCAGAGCGTCGACGACCGAGGGATCGGCTAGGGTCGAGGTGTCGCCGAAGCCGCTCGTCGCGCCTTCGGCGATCTTGCGCAGGATGCGCCGCATGATCTTGCCCGACCGCGTCTTGGGAAGCGCAGGCGTGAAGTGGATCTTGTCGGGCGCGGCGAGAGCCCCGATGTCGTGGCGAACTTCCTGAACCAGTGCCTTGCGAATCTCGTCGCTCCCGTCCTCGCCGGTATTCAGGGTCACAAAAGCGTAGATAGCTTGTCCTTTGATGTCGTGCGGGTAGCCGACGACCGCCGCCTCCGCGACTTTGGCGTGCGATACGAGAGAGCTTTCGACCTCGGCGGTGCCGATGCGGTGACCGGACACGTTGATCACGTCGTCGACCCGGCCGGTGATCCAATAATAGCCGTCCCCGTCGCGGCGGCAGCCGTCGCCTGTGAAATAGAGCCCGCGATAGGCCTTGAAATACGTTTCAAAGAAGCGGCCGTGGTCGTTCCACACGGTGCGCATCTGCCCGGGCCAGGACGCGGAGATGCACAAATTGCCGCTGGCAGCCCCTTCGAGAACGTTGTGTTCGGGATCGACGAGGAGCGGCTTCACGCCCGGTAGTGGCTTCGTCGCCGATCCCGGTTTCATTTCGGTCGCTCCGGGGAAGGGCGAAATCAGAATTCCGCCGGTCTCCGTCTGCCACCAGGTGTCGACGACCGGGCAGCGGCCGTCACCGACGACGCGCCAGTACCATTCCCACGCTTCGGGGTTGATCGGCTCGCCGACCGTGCCGAGCAGGCGCAGCGATTTGCGGCTGTGGCGCTTCACCGGTTCGTCGCCCTCGCGCATCAACGCGCGGATCGCCGTCGGAGCGGTGTAGAAGATCGTCACGCCCAGGCGATCCACGGTTTCCCAGAAGCGGCCGAAGTCGGGGTAATTGGGAACGCCGTCGAACATGACGCTGGTCGCGCAATTGGCGAGCGGGCCGTAGACGACATAGGAATGACCCGTGATCCAGCCGATATCGGCGGTGCACCAGAAGATGTCGTCGGACCGATAGTCGAATACCCAATCGAAGGTGGCTGCGGCCCACACTGCGTAGCCGCCGATCGTGTGCACCACGCCCTTGGGCTGCCCGGTCGATCCTGACGTGTAGAGGATGAACAGCGGGTCTTCCGCGTTCATGATCTCCGGATTGCAGTCGGTGGAGAGAGTCTCGCGCACATCGGAATAACGAATGTCGCGGCCGTCCTTCATCTGCACTTCAGCGCCGGTGCGGGTGACGACGATCACGGTCGCGACGTCGCGCTGCTCGAGTGCGGTGTCGACGTTGCGCTTCAACGGAATGTGCTTGCCGCCGCGCACGCCCTCGTCGGCCGTGATCACCGCGCACGCATCGCAATCGGCGATCCGCCCGGCGAGACTCTCGGGCGAGAAACCGCCGAACACCACCGAATGGACCGCCCCGATCCGCGCGCAGGCGAGCATCGCCACCGCGGCTTCGGGGATCATCGGCATGTAGATCATCACCCGGTCGCCGCGCCCGACACCCCGCGACTTGAGCAGGTTGGCGAATCGGCAAGTCTCTTCGTAGAGCTCGCGGTAAGTGAGGCCGTGGCCGTGGCCGGGCTCGTCCGCTTCGAAGATCAGCGCTGTCCGGTCGCCGTGCTCGGCGAGATGCCGATCGAGGCAATTGACCGAGAGGTTGAGCTCACCGTCGGCGTACCAGGCGATGTGGAAATCGTCCTCGTTGAACGACCAGTCGCCGGCTTGCGTCGGGAACGTGTTCCAGGTCAGCCGGCGCGCCTGGTCGAGCCAGAAACGGTCGGGATTGGAATCCACGAGGTCGTTGAGCTCGGCGAGTTCGGTCGGGCCAATCCGCGCGTTGAATTGTTCGGGGACAGGATGGACCGCTTCGCTCACAGGCCCCGGCTTAGGTCGATCACGAAGCGATAGCGGACGTCGTTCCTGAGCAGCCGCTCATAGGCTTCGTTCACCTGATTCATGGCGATGAACTCGACATCAGGATAGATGCCCTTCTCGGCGCAGAAGTCGAGCATCTCCTGCGTTTCCGGGATGCCCCCGATCGCAGAACCGCCAACCGCGCGGTTCCACCAGATGAGGTTGAATCCGACGAAGCCCGGCATCTGCATCAGCGCGCCGACGATCACCATCCTCCCGGAGCGTCCGAGCAAGTTCAGGTAGCCGTCGATCTCATGGCTGACCGGGATGGTGTTGAGGATGAAGTCGAAACGCGTCGCCGCCGCTTCCATCTGCGCGGGATCGGTCGAGATGATCACGTCGTGCGCGCCGAGCTCGCGGGCGTCGTTCCCCTTGCTCGGCGTGGTGGTGATCATCGTCACGTGCGCGCCCATGGCCGCCGCGAGCTTCACGCCCATGTGACCGAGCCCGCCAAGTCCGACGACCGCGACCTTGCTGGTCGGCCCGACATCGTACTGGCGAAGCGGCGAGTAGGTGGTAATTCCGGCGCACAGCAGCGGCGCGACCCGGCTGACGTCCATGCCTTCGGGCACCTTCAGGACGAAATGGTCGCGGACGACGATATGGTCGGTGTAGCCGCCCTTCGACATCGTCCCGTCATGGTAATCGGCGCTGTTGTAGGTCTGGACGCAGCCCTTGCGGCAGAAGACTTCCCAGCCGGCGAGGCACTGGTCGCACTCCATGCAGCTGTCGACCATGCAGCCGACGGCGACGATGTCGCCGACCCGGTGGCGGGTCACCTCATCGCCAACGGCGGTCACTGTACCAACGATCTCGTGGCCCGGGATCACCGGGTAGACCGTGCCTTCCCAATCGTTGCGGCAGGTGTGAAGATCGCTGTGACAAATGCCGGCGTGGGTGATTTTGATCGCGACGTCATTGGCCCGCAGTGCGCGCCGCTCGAACTCCATCGGGCGGAGCGGCTGATCGGGGGCGTCGGTGCCCCAGCCCTTGGCGGGAGTCGGCTTGGTGGTGATCTCGAGTGTATTCGCGGGTTCCGCTGTCGTCGCCATGTCAGCCTCCTTGAGCTCGTTCGAGTACGCGTCTGGCCTGCACGAGGTGCGGCCGATCGACCATTTTGCCTTCGACCGACAGCACCCCTGCGTCGGGGTGTGCTTCGAACGCGGCGACGATGGCGGCGGCATGTTGCACTTCCGCCTCGGACGGAGTGAAGGCCGCGTTGATCACGGCCACCTGGCCGGGGTGGATGGCGAGCTTGCCGGTGAAACCCTCGCGCCGAGCGGCTTGCGCTTCGGCGCGGAGGCCCTGCTCGTCGCGAAAATCGGCGAAGATTCCGTCGATCGGCTGTACTCCGGCCGCGACCGCTCCGGCAAGGCAGAGAGAACGGGCGAGCTTGTAGGTGAAGCTGAGCTCGCCCGTCTCGTCATATTTGGACGATGCGCCAAGCGCGGCGGATAAATCCTCCGCGCCCCAGCTCATCGCCGCGAGCGGCGACTTGGGATCGCGGTAGGACAGCAGGTTGAACAGGCTCGCTGGGGTCTCGGTCACGATCGCGTGAATTGGAATGTTCCCGGTGCGGTGCGCGAGCTCGGTGACGTCGGCACCGCTTTCCGCCTTGGGAAGGACGATGCCGTGGACGTCGGCGAGCCCGATCATCTCGAGATCGTCCTTGTGATATTCGCTTCCGATCGGGTTGACGCGCACCCACCATTCGGGGCCGCCGGAGCGCGCCGGAAGGTGCTTCAGAACGTCGCGGGCGACGGTCTTCAGGCCGGGCGCGACGCTGTCCTCGAGGTCGAAGATGATCGCGTCAGCCTCGCTGTCGAGCGCTCGGGTGATCTTCCTCTCGCTGTCCGCGGGGACGAACAGCCAGCTGCGCGGTTCGGTCATTGCGGCGCCTTGAGAAGCAGCGCGGTGCGCGTGCATTCGCACACCAGCTCGTCGCGTTGGTTGAAGCTGCGGTGGGTCCAGGTGACGATCCCGGCATTGGGACGCGACTGGCTTTCACGGACGGCCGTGCATTCGGTCTCGCTGCGCAGCGTGTCGCCGATGAACACCGGGTTGGGAAAGACGAGCTTGTCGTAGCCAAGGTTGGCGACCAGCGTTCCCAGCGTCGTGTCGGCGACGCTGACCCCGATCATCAGCCCGAAGGTGAAAATCGAATTCACCAGCGGCTGGCCGAATTCGGACTTGGCCGCCGCCTCCCGATCGAGATGCATCGGCTGCGGATTGTGAGTCAGCGCCGAAATGAGAACGTTGTCGGTCTCGGTGACTGTGCGCGTGACCGCGTGCGCGATTCGGTCGCCGACCTTCCACTCGTCGAAATAGCGCCCGGCCATGCCGCTCCCTAGGCAGGCAGCAACAGCTCCGCAACGGCTTCGGTGATCGCTTCGCCGTCGAGCCGATAGGTCGCATAGAGTTCGGCAAGGCTGCCGGTCTGCCCGAATTTCTCGACTCCCAGCGGCGCGACGCGCTGGCCGCGCACTCCGCCCAGCCACGACAGCGCGGCGGGCGCAGCGTCGGCGATGGTGACGAGGCCCGCGTGCGGCGGAAGAACCGAGAGAAGTTGCTCGACGTGGCTCGGCTTGCGCTCACCGCCCCAGCGCGCCGCCTGCGCGGCCGTCCAGCCGCGGTGGAGAAGGTCGGGTGAGGTGACCGCGAGCAGGCCGAGACCGGGAAGGTCGTCCTTCAATTCCTCCCAGGCGGCGAGCCCTTCGGGCAGGACCGCGCCCATTGCCACGATCGCCGCCTCGGCGGCGGGACCGGGCTCGCGGAGCCAGTAGCCGCCGTTAAGCGCGCCCACGCGCCACATCTCGTCGCCGCGCTCGATTTGGCGGATCGAACGAGTCGAAAGACGCAAATAGGTGCTTTCGCCATCCGGATCGTCGATCAGCCGGAAGGCGTGCTCCATCATGGCGGCGAGCTCGTCGGCATACGCCGGCTCATAATGGCGCAGGCCCGGCTGGCCGAGCGCGATCAGGGGCGGGTTGATCGACTGGTGCGCTCCCCCCTCGGGGCCGAGCGTGATTCCGCTCGGAGTGGCGACCAGCAAGAAGCGCGCATCCTGGTAGCAGGCGTAGTTGAGCGCATCGAGGCCGCGGGCGATGAACGGATCGTAGAGGGTGCCGATCGGGAACAGGCGCTGGCCGAACAGGTCGCCGCTCAGCCCGGCCGCGGCGAGCATCAGGAAAAGGTTGCTCTCGGCGATCCCGAGCTCGATGTGCTGACCTTTGTTGCTCCCGCTCCATTTTTGCGCAGACGCAATCTTTTCCCGAGCGAATACGTCAGGCATTTCGCGGCGGCGGAACAGGCCGCGCTGGTTCACCCACGCGCCGAGGTTGGTGGACACGGTCACGTCGGGCGAGGTGGTGACGATCCGGTCGGCAAGATCGCCGCCGGCCTTGGAGAGGTCGAGCAGGATCCGGCCGAACGCTGCCTGGGTCGATTGCTCCTCGCCCGAAGGGGCCGGGATCGCCGGGACGCTGATGCTGCCGAAAGCGCGCGCGCGCTTTTCACGCGCGATGCGGCTCTTTTCGAGCAGTAACTCGACGGCCGGACCTGCGTTGCCGCCGATGCCCTCGAGCGGTTCCCATTCGCGGCCCTCGCGAACGCCCATGGCCTCGCGCAAAGCAGCCAATTGCGTCGGGTTCATCAGGCCTGCGTGATTGTCCTTGTGGCCGGCAAAGGGTAGGCCGAAGCCCTTGATCGTCCACGCGATAAACAAAGTGGGGACGTCGTCCTGCGCCGCGTCGAACGCCTCGACGAGAGTCTCCATGCAGTGGCCGCCGAGGTCGCTGAACAGCGACGTGAGCGCGGCGTCGTCGTGCTCCTTGAGGAACGCCGGAGCGGCTTTGCCCAGCCCGGCCGTGATCCGTGAGCGCCATGCGGCCCCGCCCTGATAATGCAGGGCCGAAAGCTCGGCGTTCGAAAGGGCTTCGAACCAGCGCTTGAGCTTGGCATTGGCGTCCAGCGCCGCCTGCAGCCTTTTGCCGTAGCGAAGCTCGACCACGCGCCAGCCGCAGCTTCGGAAAATTTCATCGAAGCGCTCGAACATCCGGTCGGCGCTCGTCGCGTCGAGACTTTGGCGGTTGTAGTCGACGATCCACCACAGGTTGCGCGCGTCGTGCTTCGCGCCTTCGATGATCGCTTCGTAGATATTGCCCTCGTCGAGCTCCGCATCGCCGATCAAGGCGACGAATCGGCCGCGGTCCTTCTCCTCCATCCAGCCGTGGGCGGTGAGATAATCCTGGACGAGGCTCGCGAAGAGCGTAATCGCCACGCCGAGCCCGACTGAGCCCGTCGAGAAATCGACCGGAATCCGGTCCTTGGTCCGGCTGGGATAACTTTGCGCGCCGCCGAAGCCGCGGAAATTCTCCAGCGCCTCGCGCGATTGGCTGCCGAGCAGATAATGGATCGCGTGAAGCACGGGCCCGGCGTGCGGCTTCACGGCGACACGGTCGTTGGGGCCGAGCGCGTGGAAGTAGAGCGCGGCCATGATCGCGGTCATCGAGGCGCAACTCGCCTGGTGACCGCCGACCTTCAGACCGTCTTCATTTTCGCGAACATGGTTGGCGTGGTGGATGGTCCACGCCGACAGCCAGCGCAGCCGCTCGTCGAGGATCTTCAGCGCTTCGATGTCGGTGGTGACGGGCTTGAGCATCGCGCGCGTCTAGCGACTGCTTCAGGCGTCCGGAAGCGTCTGGAAGGTGTCGATCGCGTCGAAAATCGCCGAGATCCCGTGGCGTTCGGCTTCGCTCAACTCGGGCCGCCAGATGTCGAACAGGAGAATGATTCGGATTTCGCCGCTGGGGTTCTTCGCTTCATGCTCGATGCTGTCGTCGAAGATCAGCAATTTGCCTTCTTCCCACTGGCGGGTCTCGTTGCCGACGCGCAGCCAACAACCGTCGGGAACGATCAGCGGCAAGTGGCAGATCAGCCGGCAGTTGAGCATTCCGTGGTGCGGCGGGATGTGCGCACCGGGCTCGAGCTTTGAAAACAACACAGCGGGCGTGCGCATGCCGATGTTCGACATCGGCACTTTGCCGAGCGCCTCGACCGTTCGCGGGCAGCGGCGGGCATTCTCGTCGACGAGCGCGCCGTCCTTCCACAGATAAAGCGCGGTCCAGTCGGGATTGTTGTTGAGCCCGTGGAAGTCGCGCTTCGGCCTTGCCGGATCGTCCTGGACGTACGGGTGAAAGTCGGCCCCCTCGTTCGCCAGAGCCACGATCTCGTCGCGGATCGCGGGAGTGGCGGCTTCGAGCTCTTCGACCCAGCCAAACTCCCCACGCTCGAAGAACTGCCGCTGGGCGAGATAAGGATGATAGAGGACCGACGGCTGCTGCGGGTAGATCTCGCGCTCGCCCTTCAGCATCTCAAGCGCGTGCGTGAGTCGGATGTTGCCGCCCGCGCCCTCCGCCTCGAAGTCGGCCAACGCCTTATCCAGCGAGTGCTGGAATTCATTCGCCCGCCGCTCGATAAATTCCTGCGCGCCGCGCAGGCGGGCGACGGTCTGTGGGTCGACGTAAGGCGCAGCGCGCGCACCCTGGAGCGCTGCCTGGTAGAAAGACATTGCGGCGCGTGCGTCGATGGCGGCGAAGGCGTCGCCGCGGTCGAGCAAAGCGGCCAGGTTCGTCTGCCCTGGAGCAGTGCTCACGCCGCTTCGGCCCGATCATGCTCGGAGTCGAAACGCGCCTGCGCGCCGTGGATGTCGGCGACGTGCTCGAGCGCCCAGAGCTCGAGCGCGTGGAGCGGCGGGACCAGCGAGCGGCCGAGGTCGGTCAGTTCATAATCGACGCGCGGCGGAATGCTCGGAGTGACGGTCCGGCTGACAACGCCGTCGCGCTCCAGATTGCGCAAGGTGAGCGTCAGCATCCGTTGGGAAACGGTCGGAATTTCGCGCCTCAGCTCGTTGAAGCGCTTGCTGCCGCCAGCAAGCGTCGTGACGACGAGCACAGTCCATTTGTCGCCGATGCGCTGGAGCAGGCCGCTGATCGTGCGGCACACTGGGCTGGTCGGGTCTTTCATGACGTAGTCACCTTCATGTTCCTGTCTCACAAATTTGTTCGTCCGCCACAAAAAAGTGCGTTCTTGCGGGCGCTTCGTGCGTGGTTACTTAGGGTGCCTCGGTAACAATTCCATACCAAGGAGGCAATAGTGACCATCCTGCATATCGATGCCAGCATCAACGGTGAACAGAGCGCCAGCCGCGCCATCAGCCGCTCGATCGTCGACCGACTCAAGGGCAGCAACTGGGGCGAAGAGATCGTTTATCGCGACCTTGCCGCCAACCCGCTTCCGCACCTCACTCTGCGGGAATTCGCCGACACCTCGGTGCTCGAAGAATTCCTCGCCGCGGACACGGTGGTGATCGGCGCTCCGATGTACAATTTCACCCTGCCGACGCAGCTCAAGGCGTGGATCGACCGGATCGCCATCGCAGGGAAGACCTTCCGCTACACCGAGAACGGCCCCGAGGGCTTGGTAACGGGCAAGCGCGTGATCATCGCCCTGACGCGCGGCGGCATCTACGATGCGGGTTCTCCCGCGGCCGCACTCGAGCATCTCGAGACCTATTTGCGCGGCGTGTTCAACTTCATCGGCATCGAGCCCGAGTTCGTGATCGCCGAAGGGCTCAACATCAGCCCCGAGCAGCGTGAGGTGGCGATCAGGCAGGCGCTCGGCGAAACGGTGCGGCTCGCCGCATAGTTCGGAGCAGTTGAGGCGCCGTGCGCGTTGGATGGACAGAAGGAGAGTGGCTATGTCCGAACTCAACGAAGCCCAACGCGACCGCCTCGATGAGGACCAGTTCGCATTTCCCAAGGAGCGTAAGGAGCCGCTCAACAACGCCGGCCACGTGCGTAACGCCATCGCGCGCTTCAACCAGGTCGAAGGCGTCAGCGACGACGAGCGCGACGCGGCGTGGCGGCGGATCACGAAAGCCGCCGACAAGCACGGTGTCGAGGTGAGCGAGAAGAGCTGGCGCGAGATCGGGAAGAAGTGAGGCGTCAGGCCGACAGTAGCCTGAGCGGGTTCTCGATGTAGCTTTTCAGCGCCTGCATGAAATTGGCCGCGTCCCAGCCGTCGACCACCCTGTGGTCGCAGCTCAGTGACAGGTTCATGCGCTTGCGGACCTCGATCTCGTCGCCGGTCGGCACCAGCTTGTCCTCGATCTTGTTCACCGCCACGATGGCGACCTGCGGCGGGTTGACCACGGGCGTGGAGGAAATCCCTCCCATCGGGCCAAGGCTGGAAATGGTGAAGGTCGCGCCGCTCAGTTCCTCGCGAGTCGCCTTGCCGCCGCGAGCCGCTTCCGAGAGGCGCGCAATTTCGCCCGCAAGTTCCCAAACGGAGCGCGATTGAGCGTCGCGAATGGTCGCGACCATGAGCCCGTTTGCGGTCTGCGTCGCAACGCCCATTTGCACCGAGCCATGGCGCGTGACGACCATCGCCTGGTCGTCGAAGGTGGCGTTGAGCATGGGCCATTCGGCAAGCCCGCGCGACAAGGCCGTGATGAGGAAGGGCAGAAGCGTCAGTTTCGGGTTCGGCCCCCTATCCGCGTTCATCATCGCGCGCGTTTCTTCGAGCGCGGTAACGTCATAGTCCTCGATCAGCGTGAAATGCTGGATGCGGCGGTTGGCCTCGGCCATGTTTTCCGCGATCTTGCGGCGCAGGCCGACGACCTTGATCGTCTCGTCGGCTCGAGCGGCGGTGCCGCGCACAGAGACCGTGCCGCCGTTGTAGAGCAAATAAGCATCGAGGTCCGAATGGCGGATGCGGTCGCTTGCACTCTTCACCTGCGCCAAGTCGATGCCGAGATCGCGCGCGCGGGCACGGACGGCGGGGGAGGCGAGGACCTGGGCTCCTCTCCCGCTTGCGGGAGGAGCTGCGGGCGGGCTCGTTGGTGGTTTTCGAGACGCGCCCACCCCTTCGCCGCTGCGCGGCTCTTCCCCTCCGGCAAGCGGTCGCGGAGTTTCCTCCACTTTCGTCACCGGGATTTCTTTCGCCATGGCCGCCGTGGCCTGAACCGCCCCGTCGGCGAGCGGGCGCTCGTCCTGACTGTCGTCGACCGGCTCGGCCGAGCGGTCCGCGCCTTCGGTTTCGATCACCGCCAGCACCGAGCCGATCGGCACCTGGTCGCCGACTTCGCCGGCGAGCGCGATGACCTTGCCGGCGACCGGGCTCTCCATCTCGACCGTCGCTTTGTCGGTCATGAGATCGGCGAGCTGCTGATCTTCCGCGATCTCGTCGCCGACCTTGACGTGCCAGGCGACGATCTCGGCTTCGGCAATGCCTTCGCCGATGTCGGGCAGCTTGAATTCGTATCGGGCCATTTATTCCGCCATCACTTTATCAAGGGCGCGCTTCAGACGTTTTGGGCCGGGGAAATAGGCCCACTCGTAAGCGTGCGGGTACGGCGTGTCCCAGCCGGTGACGCGCTCGACGGGTGCTTCCAGATGATAGAAGCAGCGCTCCTGCACCAGGCTCACCAGCTCGGACGCGAAGCCACTGGTGCGCGGAGCTTCCTGAACGACGAGGCAGCGGCCGGTCTTCTCGACCGATCGCTCGATCGTCTCGATGTCGAGCGGGACCAGGGTGCGCAGGTCGATCACTTCGGCATCGAGGCCCTGCGCCTCGACTGCGGCGAGCGCGACGTGGACCATGGTTCCGTAGGCGAGGACAGTCAGGTCAGCGCCTTCGCGAACGACCGCCGCTGTGCCCAGCGGCACGGTGTAATGCCCCTCGGGCACTTCGCTCGCCGGATGCTTGGACCACGGCTTTACCGGCCGGTCGTGGTGGCCGTCGAACGGCCCGTTGTAGATGCGCTTGGGCTCGAAGAAGATCACCGGGTCGGGGTCTTCGATCGCCGCGATGAGCAGCCCCTTGGCGTCATGGGGCGTCGAGGGAATCACCACCTTAAGGCCGGCGATGTGCGTGAAGAGCGATTCCGGCGACTGGCTGTGCGTCTGCCCGCCAAAGATGCCGCCGCCATAAGGCGTGCGAATGACCATCGGCATCGTCCACTCGGCCGCGGTGCGGTAGCGGATCTTGGCGACTTCGCTGACGATCTGGTCGTAGCCGGGATAGATGTAGTCAGCGAACTGGATCTCCACGACCGGCTTCAAGCCGTAGCAGGCCATGCCGACCGCGGTGGCGACGATGCCGCCCTCGCTGATCGGCGAATCGAACACGCGAGTCGTGCCGAATTCTTTCTGCAGGCCCTCGGTGACGCGGAAAACGCCGCCGAAATAGCCGGCGTCCTCGCCGAACACGACGACGTCCGCGTCGGCGCGCATCGCCACCTTGTGCGCGTCATTGAGCGCCTGGATCATGTTCATCTGCGGCATCAGTCGCCGCTTTCGCCCAGCGCCTGTTCGCGCTGCTCGGCGAGGTGCCACGGCACCTTCGCATAGACGTCGTCGAACATGCTCTCGATATCGTCCTTGCCCTGCTCGGGCAGGATTCCGAGTTTTTCCGATTCCTTTTGCGCGGCGCGTACTGCCGCATCGCATTCGGCGGTCATCGCCGCGTGGCGCTCGTCGTCCCACTCGCCGATTGCGAGGAGGTGCGCCTTCAGCCGCTCGATCGGGTCGCCGAGCGGCCAGGCCTTGGCTTCGTTGGCCGGCCGGTAGCCCGATGGATCGTCCGAGGTCGAATGGCCTTCCGCGCGATAGGTGAAGAACTCGATCAGCGTCGGCCCAAGATTGGAGCGTGCGCGCTCGGCGGCCCACTTCACCGCCGCGTAAACGGCGAGCGCGTCATTGCCGTCGACCCGCAAGCCGGCGATTCCGTAGCCGACCGCACGCTGGGCGAAGGTAGCGCGCTCGGCGCCGGCGATTCCAGCGAAGCTCGAGATCGCCCACTGGTTGTTCACCACCGCGAGCACCACCGGAACGTTGTACACGGCGGCGAAAGTCATTGCGCTGTGGAAGTCGCCTTCCGCGGTCGCTCCGTCGCCGACCCAACCCATGGCGATGCGGCTGTCGCCCTTGATCGCCGCGCCCATCGCCCAGCCAACCGCTTGCGGGAATTGCGTCCCCAAATTGCCCGAGATCGAGAAAAAGCCGTGCGCCCGGTCCGAATACATGATGGGCAGCTGCCGGCCCTTCAATTTGTCGCCTTTGTTCGAATAGATCTGGCACATCATGTCGGTGAGCGGATAGCCGCGCGCGACGAGCAATCCCTGCTGGCGGTAGGTCGGGAAGTGCATGTCTTCGCGGTCGAGCGCGGCCTGCGCCGCGACCGCGATCGCCTCCTCGCCGGTGCACTTCATGTAGAAGCTGGTCTTCCCTTGGCGCTGCGCGCGGTACATGCGGTCGTCGAAGATGCGCACGGTCACCATGTCGCGCAGCATCTTGCGCAAAGTGTCCGCGTCGAGCTTCGGGTCCCACGGGCCGACGGCTTGGCCATCGTCGCCGAGCACGCGCACGAGCGCCGTTGTCAGCGGATGCGTTTCCGCCGCTGGAGCGGCGATATCGGGTCGCGGCGCTGCGCCCGCCGGGGGGACCTTCAGCGACGAAAAGTCCGGCGTGTCGCCCGGCCGGAACGGCGGCTCGGGCACGTGCAGCGCGAGCTTCGGCGCATTGCGGCGCAGGTCTGGATCCTTGTCGCTCATACCTCTCCCGCCAGCGGCTTAGTCGCGAGTCCGCGATGCGGCAACCGGTGAAGTCAAGTACACTTTACATCACCCGCTCGTTGACCCTGAAAGCGAGGGGAGGGTAGGGGGCAAAGATGGCCGATACCCTACCCGAAACGCCGCCAGACCGGCTCTCGCTCGACCCGCGCAGCCCGCACTATGACGAAGAGTTGCTCAGCCGCGGCGTGGGCATCAAGTTCAACGGGCAGGAAAAGACAAACGTCATCGAATATTCGATTTCCGAAGGCTGGATCCGAGTGCCCGCCGGGCGCAGCCGCGACCGTTTTGGCCAGCCGATGACGATCAAGCTTCAGGGCAAGGTCGAGCCGTATTTCGAGAATGGGGCTCAGCCTGAAGGCGGCGAAGGAGCCGCTTCCGAAGGATAGTTCGGCGACTGCCGCCGCTTGTCGCGCCATTTCTTGAACGCCCAGCCACCCAGCGCGAGCGCCGCCAGCGCGGGTACGCTGCGTTTGGCCAGAGCTGCGGTCCCGTAGCCGAGAATCGCGCCCTTCGCGCCTGAGTTGGGACCGGCGATCTTCTCGCCGAGCCACGCGCCGAACAGCTTCCCGATCATATGCCCGAACTCCTTTGCGTCTCTGCTGGCATCGACGCGCCGGGACTGGCGAATGTTCCCAACCGCACCGTGGGAAATCCCACCAAGTCTTGGGTGGCGAATCCCCCTAATCGGCGCTCCGGAAGCAATTTTTCGCAGTTTCCCGGGATTGGCACGACCCTTGAATAGTGAGGGGCATCGGTCCGCCTCGAATGCAAAGCGGACCAGCAAAGGGAGAATTCAAATGTCGGTGCAGTCGCCAATCACTCGCAATCTGGTCGCCATCGTCGCGGCGCTCGCAATGAGCACAGTCGCGGTCGGCGCAGCAGTCGGTCCGGCCCAGGCGGTCGCCAGCCCAGCAAAGGTCACCATCAATGCCTGAACTCGAAATCCTCGAAGCTCACGTTCCGGTCCGCACGCCGCGGCTGGTGAGGGAGCCCGAGACCGCCACAACGCGGCTCGCCCCCATCGCCACCTGGTTCAGCGGTCCCGTGTTCAGCCGCGCTCGCGATATCTTCGCGGCGAACATGACCGAGCTTCTCGACCGGTCGGAAGACCCGGCGAAGATGATCCGCATGATCATCCTCGAGATGGAAGAGACTTTGGTCGAGGTCCGGGCTTCGGCGGCACGCCAGATCGCCGACATCAAGGAGATGCGCCGGGCGGTTGGGCGGCTGGACCAGATCCAGTCCGACTGGACCCAAAAGGCCGAGCTTGCCCTGTCGAAGGACCGCGACGACCTCGCCAAGGCGGCTCTGATCGAGCGCCAGAACGCGGCCGACATGGCCGAGGGCCTCAAGGCCGAGATCGACCAGATCGAGCAGGTGCTCCGCAGCTATGAGGCGGACATCGCCAAGCTCCAGGGCAAGCTGCGCGAAGCGCGCAGCAGGCAGAATTCGATTGCTGCTCGGTTCGAGAGCGCGGTCACCCGGGCGAAAGCGCGCGAAGTCATGCACGGCAGCCGGACCGAGGACGCATTCTCGAAGTTCGAGCTCCTCGAGCGCCGCGCCGATTTCGCCGAAGGCCGGGCCGAGGCGCTCGGCATCAGCAGCCTCGAAGACGAAATTCATGAGCTCCAGGCCGCCGAGGCGGTCGATCGTGAGCTGGAAGCGATGAAAGCCGCGCTCAAATCGCGCGTGAACTGAGAAGGGGACGATGGAAATGGCTCGCAAAATTTATCCTTATTCGCTCGACCGCCACGATGCGAAGATCGCCGGGGTCTGCTCGACGATCGGAAACAAGTACGGGATCGACCCGACCTTCGTTCGGATCGGCTTCGTCGCCGCGGCGATCTTGATCAGCTTCAAGCTGACGCTCGTCGCCTACGCCGCGCTCGGCATCTACCTCACGCTGCAGAAGAGGAAGGCGATGACGGGCGACCGGCACATGAGCGATTTCGACCGAATGGGCGAAGTCGCGAAGCGCAAGCCGACCGTGCATGCGATGCGCACCGAGCTGGACGAGACCGACCGCCGGCTGATGGCGATCGATCATCACATCAACACTCAGAATGAAGACCTGGCGCGCGAGATCGAAGCGCTCCGGCAGGAGGAGAAGTGATGGATCCGATCACGATTGGTGTGTTCGCAGCGAGCATTCTCGTCGGACTTGGAGCGGCGAGCCTGGCAGGGCTAAGGGCGTGGAACGGCTGGCTCGAATTCAAGCGGCTCGAGCTGACCCATGATGCCGGCGACCGGGGACTTCCGCCGGCCAGCGGAAGGATCGAGATCGCCGACCTCCGGGAACGCGTGCGCAAGCTTGAGGCGATCGCCGCGGGAATCGACATCTAGTCCCCCGGAAACGCATCGACTCCCCAGGTGCGCTTCCCTGAGGCGGTCCGGCTACCCCTTCAGCCGGGCCGCCTCTTTCTTGTCCTTTGACAAGGGTATTCGACATTTCTAGTTATATCGAAATGAAAGCAAGCTCAGCAATCGAAGCCTTGGGCGCGCTGGCGCAGGAGCATCGGCTCGCCTTGTTCCGGCTGCTCGTGCAGGCCGGTGAGAAGGGCATGCCCGCGGGCGCCATCGCCGAGGCGCTCCGCGTGCCCAACAGCTCGCTCTCCTTCCACCTCGCGCAGCTCAGGAACGCCGGGCTGATCCTGCAGGAGCGGCAGCACCGAAGCCTCATCTATCGCGCCAACTATCCGGCGATGAACGCGCTCGTCGGGTTCCTCACCGAAAACTGTTGCGGCGGGGCCGATTGCTCATCTGCCGCGCCCGATGAAGCGGAGGCCGCATGACCGACCAACCCTACAGCGTCCTGTTCCTTTGCACTGGGAACAGCGCCCGATCGATCATGGCCGAAGCGATCCTCAATCGCGAGGGCCGAGGGAAGTTCAAGGCCTTTTCCGCGGGAAGCCATCCCAAGGGGCAGGTGCATCGCATGTCGCTCGAGACCCTCGAGGAAATGGGCTTTCTGACCGAGGGATATCGCTCCAAGAGCTGGGACGAGTTCGCGGCCGAGGGCGCTCCGGAACTCGATTTCGTCTTAACCGTCTGCGACAATGCTGCCGGCGAGGTTTGCCCCGCGTGGCCCGGACAGCCGATGACGGCACACTGGGGAATCGAGGATCCCGCGGCGGTCGAGGAAGAAGGCGAAGTCCAGCGCCGCGCCTTTCGCAGCGCCTTCTATTCGCTGCATCGCCGGATCGGCCTGTTCCTCGCGCTTCCGCTCGAGAGCATCGACGAGCTGAGCCTGCAGACGCGGCTGCGCGAGATCGGGCGTGCGCGGGATTCGGATGCCGCCTGACCAGCCGCCGCCGCTGGCGAGGCGCATCGCGGCGGAGGGGATCGGGTCTTTCTTCCTCTTCGCCTGCGTGATCGGCTCGGGGATCATGGCGCAGAATTTGAGCAACGGGAACGACGCCATCGCGCTGCTCGGGAATACGCTCGCAACCGGCGCGATGCTGTTCGTGCTGATCACCATGCTCGGCCCGATTTCCGGCGCACATATGAACCCGGCGGTGAGCCTGGTGGCCGCATTGCGGCGCGAGCTGAAGTGGGCCGATGCGGCGGCCTATATTGCGGCGCAGCTCGCGTTCGGGATCTTCGGGGCCTGGGCGGCGCATTGGATGTTCGACCTGCCGACGCTGCAGTTGTCAGTGAAGGCGCGCACCGGCATTGGCCAGGCGCTTGGCGAGCTGATCGCAACATTCGGCCTCATCCTCACTATCCTCGGCACGGTGCGCCATCGGCGCGAATGGGTCGCTCCCGCGGTCGCGCTCTACATCACGGCGGCCTACTGGTTCACCTCGTCGACGAGCTTCGCCAATCCGGCGATCACCATCGCACGCAGTCTGACGAATAGCTTCGCGGGAATCGCGCCGCGCGACGTGCCGACGTTCATTGCGGCGCAGCTGATCGGCGCGGGCCTTGCTGCCCTTGTCGCGCGACCGCTGTTCGACCGCCCCTAGAAGCTCAACCTCGCGCTGAGGCGGATGTCTCGCCCCGCGAGGGGGGCGTAATCCTTGAGCACGCTGGTGCTGCGCCGCGCGTCGACGTCGAACAAGTTGTTGCCCTGGAGCGAGAGCGTCAGCTCAGGGTTGGCAGCGAAGGGGTGGTAATCGAGCGACGCGTTGACCAGCGTGAAGCCGGGGGTATCGGTCTCGATCGGCGCAGTCCGCCCGTGGGTGAAATCGCGCTCCACCTCGAGGCGACCGTCAAACTGCCCGCGCGAGCCAGTCAGGGCACCGATGACGCGGAACGGGGGGATCAACGGAGCCGGCCCGTAGCCCTTGATCGTCGCGTGCACAGCATCGGTGACGAGCTCGCCGCCCCAGTCGATCCCGAGAGCCTTGCCGAACCGGGCATCGGCCTGGAGCTCGAAGCCGTAATAGTTTGCCTTCCCCTGGCGGTATTCGAAGACCGGGAGCCGATCCTCAATCTCGCCGGTCGGTGCCTGATAGATGAAGCTGGCAAAGCGGCTGTAATAGACGCTGCCCTGGACGTGCAGTGGCCCCGTCGTGTGGTGGACACTGAGCTCGATTGAATTGCTGCGCTCGGTCGTAAGGTCGGGATTGCCGATCAGGAACTGTTGGCTCCCGCCGTGCGGCCCGAGGGAGAACAGCTCGTCGATCGAAGGTGCGCGTTCGCTGTGCGACAGCGAGAGGCCTGCCCGCCAGTCCTTCGTAAATTCATAGTTCGCACCGATAGACGCGGACACGGGAGTGTAGCTGAGCGAGATCGGCGCTTCGCCGATCTCAGGCACCTCGTCCATCTCTCCGGCCTCACGGAGTTCGTCGGCGATTTCGGCAATGGTCTCGTCCTCATTAGCGTGAAGACGAGTGAATTCGACCCGCAGGCCGGCTTCGAAACGCACGGCGCCGCTGACCAAAGACTGCAGCGTGAAGAGGCCGACTTGCTGGTTCCGGCTGTCGGGAAGATATTTCTCGTCGCCGCGAATCCTCGCATCCTGATTCAGATACTGTAAGCCCGTTGTTCCGCTCCAGCCGCCGCGATCGGTTTGCACCACGTCGGCGCGCATCTCGCCGCCATTGCTGAAGAAGCGCGAACCGACGGAGCCGTCTTCCTCGAGCTCATTGTGGCGATATTTTGAGATTCCGCCGCGGAACTCGAAGACCTTGAAGAAGCCGCCGATGGGGACCGTGGCGCGGATATCGCCGCGGTCCTGATGAGCGTCGATGGTGGGGACCTCTGGCTCGATACTTGGGTCGAGGGTGAAGCGGATCGGAACGCCGTATTCGGCGTCGTGATGGTTGTAGGAGACGCCGATGTTGAGCTCGCCGTCGACATAGGCGAGGCCAACTGCACCGTCGTCGACGTGGCCTCCGGTATTCGGGATCTTGCCCCTGAGGTCAGCAAGCTCCGCGATCTCGGGATCGGGGCTCGATTTCGCCTGCTCCCGAAGATCCTTCGACAGCACGAAACCGCCGATGTGCAGGTCGTCGAACTTGGAATAAGCGCCGTCGGCGTGAGCGACGAAATGGCCGCCGAGGGGAACGTCGACGGAGACGTGGCCCGACCGCTCGTTGGCCGCCGAACCATATTCGGCGAGTGCGTCCAGTTTGATCGCCTCGTCGGGAACGCTGCGTGGAATTCGCGTGTCGATTACGTTGACGACGCCGCCGATCGCCGAGGAGCCGAACAGCAGCGCCGAGGGGCCACGCAAAACCTCGATCCGCTCTGCCGTGAGTGGGTTGATAGTGACAGCGTGATCGGGGTCCGACGAGGAAAGATCAAGGCTGCCGATACCGTCGACCAGGATTCGCACGCGCTCGCCCTGAAGCCCGCGCAGGATCGGCCGCGAGGCGGTCGGTCCAAAGCTCGACGCGGTCACGCCTGGCTGCCTGGCGAGCGTTTCGCCGATGCTCGGCCGGATGTCGTGCTGAAGCTGTTCCTTGTCGACGATCGAGACGCCGCCGAGCACGTCGCCGGCCCGTCGCCGAACCCCGGTGACGACGATCGCCTGGTCGGTGTCGGGGTGGGCCTGGGCAGCGTTTCCGGGAGTGGGCGAGCCTCGCGCGCCCGCGGAGGTCGTTCCCGCGCCGGTCGAATCAGTATCGATGACCGTCGCCTGGTCGGGCAGGCTTGCCGCAGCCGCAGGTACGGCAACAGCCATGACGGCAGCGGTGAGGAAGCTCATCGGATCTCACTTGGTGGGAGGGCTGGTCGGCGTCGCCTAAAGCGAATGATACATTGTCGCAACATGGACGTTCGGTGAAACGGCTGCTGTTGTCGACCAATCGCGCATTTGAGTTTGGGCGGACGCGTGGGCTAGGTCGCGGATATGGCCGACCATTCGCACAGCCACCCTGACGCCCATGCGGCCGGTCACGGGCCTGCGCCACGCGATTTCGGCCAGGCGTTCGCGATCGGCATCGGGCTGAATCTCGGCTTCGTAGCGATCGAAACCGTTTACGGTTTCCTCGCCAATTCGATGTCGCTGCTGGCGGACGCCGGACACAATCTGTCAGACGTGCTCGGCCTGGTGGTTGCCTGGGCGGCGGCGGTGATGGCGAAGCGCGCAGCTTCGCCGCGATTCACCTACGGGCTGAAGAAGGCGCCGATCCTCGCGGCGCTCGCCAATTCGCTGTTCCTGCTGGTCGCGATCGGGGCGATCGGAGCCGAGGCCATCCGCCGACTGTTCCATCCAGCGGCCACGCAGGGCGGCACGATCATGATCGTCGCAGCCGTCGGGATTGCCGTAAATGCCGCGACCGCGCTCCTCTTCGCGCGCGGCCGCGAGCACGACATCAATATCAGCGGCGCGTATCTGCACATGGCCGCCGACGCGGCCGTTTCGGCGGCGGTCGTGTTCGCCGGTCTCGTCATCCTGTGGACTGGGCAGCAATGGGTCGACCCGGCGATGAGCCTTGCCGTTGCCGTGATCATCCTCTGGGGCAGCATCGGCCTGTTCAAGGAATCGGTGTGGATGTCGCTCGCCGGAGTGCCCAGCCGGATCGACGCCGACCTGGTCGAGGCCGAACTCGAGCAGCTCGACGGAGTCGAGACCGTGCACGACCTGCACATCTGGCCGCTAAGCACGACCGAGACGGCGCTGACCGCGCATCTCGTTGCTCCGGATGCGGAATCGACCGACGGGCTTCTTCGCTCGGCGCGGGCGATGCTGCACGACCGCTTCGGGATCGAGCACTGCACGCTGCAGATCGAGCGCTGCCACCTCGACGACACGCGCTGCTGATGAACGTCTCCCATCTCGAATGTTCACTCACCGGCGAGCGTTACGAAGCCGGGCAGGTGCACAACCTCAGCCGCGCCGGAAAGCCTCTTCTCGTGCGCTATGACCTCGACGCGGCACGGCGCGCGCTGACTCGCGACACCCTCGCGAGCCGAGCGCCGGGCATGTGGAAATGGTCCGAGCTTCTGCCCCACAGCATCGAACCCGTAAGCCTCGGCGAGGTGGAAACCCCGATCCTGAATTTGCCCAAAATCGCCGCGAGCGCCGGCGCATCCGGTCTGCTGGTGAAGGACGAAGGGCGTCTCCCGACCGGCTCGTTCAAGGCGCGCGGGCTGGCGATGGCGGTCACCATGGCGCGCCAGTTCGGGATTGAGCGCATTGCCATGCCGACCAATGGCAATGCCGGCGCCGCGCTCGCCGCCTACGGAGCGCGGGCCGGAATCGAAACGATCGTCATCTGCCCGGCGGAGACGCCGGAGATCAACGTGACCGAGACCGCGGCTTACGGCGCCCGGGTCCATGTCGCCGACGGGCAGATCGACGAATGCGGAGCGCTCGTGGGGAAGGGCGCGGCCGAGGGGCTGTGGTTCGACTGTTCGACGCTGAAGGAGCCATACCGCCTCGAAGGCAAGAAAGTGATGGGGTTCGAGCTTGCCGAGCAGCTCGGTTGGG
>JBDTON010000051.1:0-11351 GCA_039933195.1 Sphingomicrobium sp.
CGCGCGAGGTACCAATAGTATCCGTCGGAGTCCTTGCGGTAGGTGTCGCCGGTGACGTTCCAGCCGTTGACGACATAGTCGCGCTGGCGCGGGTCATCGAGGTAGCGGCAGCCGGTCGGGCCCTTGACCGCGAGGCGGCCGACCCCCTCGATCATCGGTTGGTTGGCGGGATCGAGCACGCAGGCTTCATAGCCGGGCACCGCCTTGCCGGTGGCTCCGGGGCGGACGTCCTCACCCGCGGCGGAGACGAAGATGTGCATCATCTCGGTCGAGCCGATGCCGTCGGTGATCGCGATGCCGGTGCGCTCACGCCAGGCGGTCCAGGTCGCTTCGGGCAGATGCTCGCCCGCGGAGATGCAATGGCGGAGGGTCTTGAGGGCGTCATCGAGCCCGGGTTGTGACAGCATCGCCTTGTAGGCGGTCGGCGCGGTGCCGAGGTGGGTCACGCCATGCTTCAAGATCGCGTCGAGCAGCACCGGGGGGGCTGCCTGCTCGATCGTCGCCGCGGCGGCGCCGAAGCGCAGCGGAAACATCGGCGTGATCCCGAGCCCGAAGGTGAAGGCCATGGGAGCGCTGGTCAGGAACACGTCGCCGGGCTTCGGCCGGACGAGATGCTTCGCAAATGTGTCGCACGGCGCGAGGATGTCGCGGTGGAACTGGACGCAGCCCTTGGGGACGCCGGTGGTGCCGCTGGTGAAGGCGATCAGCGCCGGATCATCGCGGCCGGTGTCGACGGGCGGGAGCGGGTCGAGCGAGGCGGTGCGGGTCTCGAGCTCGCCGTGGCCGTAATCGCCGTCATATTTGATGATGTGCTTGACGCTGTGGGTCTGGTCGATGGCCTGGCGGAAGTCGCCGATGAAGCGGCTGTCGACAATCGCGTGGGAGATAGCCGCGCGCTCGATCACCGTGGCGATCTCGCCCGGGCGGAGCAGTGGCATGGTCGCCACCACCACGCCGCCGGCCTTGAGCACCCCGAGCCATGCGGCGAAAATGGTGTAGCAATTGGGTCCGCGCAGAAGCACGCGGTTGCCGGGGATCAGGCCGTGCTCTTCGACCAGCAGGCGCGCGATCCGCCCGCTGAAACTGTCGAGCTCGCGATAGGTCCAGCGGCCGTGCTCGTTGAGGATGGCCACTGCGTCAGGAGCACCCCCCTTCAGCAACTCCGCAGCCGAGTTCAGCCGCTCGGGATATTGCAGTTCGGGGAGGTCGAAGCGGAATTCCGGCAGCAGTTCCGGGGGCGGCAGCCTGTCCTTGACGAAGCTGTCGTAGCTCATCGCCAACGCCTCGAAGCGGCACCAAAAATTGGTGTGAAAATCACTCGCGCTCCACAACCGCCGTCGTCTCGATCTCGACCTTGGCGGCGCTTTCGACCAGGCCCTTCACCTCGACCAAGGTCATTGCCGGATAGTTGGGCCCCATGATCTCGCGCCATGCCGTGCCGATCTCGTCGCGTGACACCATATATTCGTGGCGGTCGGTGACGTAGCAGGTCATCCGCACGACATGCTGCGGGCCCGCGCCGTCCTCCGCGAGGATTTGCAGCGTGTTGCGCAGCGCCTGCGCGAACTGCCCGTGCAAAGTATACTCGGGGAAGCTCTCGTGCTCGTTCCAGCCGACCACGCCCGCGGTGAAGATCATCCGGCCGCTGGCGCTGACGCCATTCGAATAACCCTTGGGCCGCGGCCAATTGGGCGGTTGAAGAATCTTCATGCGGTTCCCCCTTTGAGCAAATCACGCGCGATGATTTGACGCTGCACTTCGCTCGCGCCTTCGTAAATGCGCAGCGCGCGGATGTCCCGGTACAGCTCCTCGACCTTGACGCCTTTGGTCACGCCCGCTCCGCCGTGCATCTGCACCGCTGCATCGATCACCTGTTGCGCGGATTCGGTCGCGTGGAGCTTGGCCATGGCCGCGGCGCGGCGGTTGTCGACACCGCCGATGTCTTGCTGCCAGGCCGCGCGATAGATCAGCAAAGCCGAAGCATCGACCGCGAGCGCCATGTCGGCGAGCTTCGCCTGAGTCACCGGATTTTCGGCCAGCGTGGCCGTTCCGAGACGCCGGTTGCGTGCGAAGCTCAGCGCTTCCTCGAGCGCCCGCCGCGCGAAACCGAGCGCCGCCGCGCCGACCGTCACGCGGAACAGGTTCAACGTCTCCATTCCGATCCGGAACCCCTCGCCGGATTGGCCGATGATGGCGTTCGCAGGGACGCGGATATTGTCATAGGTGAGGCGGGCCAGCGGGTGCGGAGCGATGACCTCGATGCGCTCGGCGACGGTCAGGCCCGGGGCGTCGGCGGACACAATGAACGCCGACAGCCCGCGAGCGCCCTCGCCCTCGCCGGTGCGCGCGAAGGTCACGTAGAAATCGGCAATTCCCCCGTTCGAAATGAGCGTTTTTTCACCCACGAGCACCCACTCGTCGCCGTCGCGCATGGCAGAGGTCGTGATGTTCGCTGCGTCCGACCCGCTTGTCGGTTCGGTCATGGCAAAAGCGGCAATCGCTTGTCCGCTGGCGACCTTGGGCAACCACTCGCGCTTCTGTTCGATCGTCCCGAACAATGAGATGGCGCCCGATCCAAGACCCTGCATGGCAAAGGCGAAATCGGCGAGCGCCGAATGGTAGGCGAGCGTCTCACGCGCGATCGCGAGGCTGCGCACATCGGGCTTGCGGCGAGCGTCGGCAACGCACAGCTTGAGCAGGCCCGCCGCGCCGAGCTCGCGCACCAGCGAGCGGCATTCGCTGTCGAGGTCCTCGGCGAACCGGCCGGTGAGATTGTCGGCGCACCAGTCGTCGAGATCGCGCGCCAGCTCGCGATGACGCTCCTCGAAGAACGGCCACGTCAGCGACGATTTGTCAGTCACCCTGGAACTCCGGCGTACGCTTCGCAGCGAAAGCTTCGTACGCGCGCTTGAAGTCGTTGGTTTCCATGCAACGCGCCTGGGCCCGCGCTTCCATCTCGAGCGCTTCCTCGATCGAGACGTTCCACTCGGCATCGAGCTGCCGCTTGGTCACCGCGTGCGCGATGCTGGGTCCCTTCGCCAGCTCGCGCGCGAGCGCCTGCGCATCATCGAGCACGTTGTCGCTGAGGCGGTTCCAGAACCCCCAGGCGAAGCCCTCGTCCGCCGTCATGCTGCGGCCGGTGAACAGCAACTCCGCCGCACGGCCGTGTCCGATGATCCGCGGCAGGATCGCGCACGCGCCCATGTCCGCGCCGGACAGGCCCACCCGTGTGAAGAGGAATGCGGTCTTCGCGTCGCGCGCCGCAATGCGCATGTCGCCTGCCATTGCGAGGATTGCTCCGGCGCCCGCGCAGACTCCTTCGACGGCGGCGATGATCGGTTGCGGGCACGCGCGCATCGCGCGCACCAGGTCGCCGGTCATCCGGGTAAACCCGAGTAGACCAGCGGTGTCCATTTTGGTCAGTGGTCCGATGATCTCGTGAACGTCGCCGCCGGAGCAGAAATTGCCGCCCGCACCGCGAATCACGACGGCTTTCACGCCATAGTCCTGATCGAGCGCGCGGAACGTGTCGCGGAGCTCGTCATAGCTCTCGAACGAGAGCGGGTTCTTGCGCTCGGGCCGGTTGAGCGTGACCGTCGCGACACCCTCCGCAAACTCCCACAGAAAGTGCTTCGGCTGGAACGTGGCCGCGTCGAAGCTCACGCGCTCGTGCCTCCGTCGAGGGTGATCGCCGCGCCGTTGATATCGCGGCTCAGCGGCAGGCACAGCATCGCGATGACGTTTCCGATCGCCTGCGGATCGACCAGCCGTCCGCTCGCATTCATGTTGGTGATAATGTCGCGCGACTGATCTTCGCTGCGGCCGGTGATCTGCGACACGCGCGCGACCGACTGGTCGGTCATCGGCGTGTCGACATAGCCCGGGCAGACCGCGTTCACGGTCAGGTTCGTCTTCGCATATTCGGCGGCGAGCGAGCGCATCAGGCCGAGGAGCCCGTGCTTCGAAGCGGCGTAATGCGCGGCATAAGGAACGCCGCGCAACGACGCGACCGAAGCGACGAACACGAGGCGGCCATGCTCGCTAGCTATGAGGTCCGCCAGTGCCGCCTGCGCGCAGTCGAAGGCCGCCGTAAGGTTCACCGCAATGATCCGGTCCCAGCTCTCGCGGCTCATCTTGTGGAACGGCGCGCTCTCGGCAATCCCGGCGTTGACGACCAGTAACTCTATGGGTCCGTTGAGCGCGCGCGCTTCCTCAAACGCGTGCCGGATCTGCTCGCGATCGGTGACGTCGCAGCCGATCGCCGTGCCGGCGACCTCTTGCGCCACGGCCAGCAGCGGCTCCATCCGGCGGCCGAGCAGCGAAATTTTGGCACCGGCAGCATGCAAGTGGCTCGCCGCCGCGGCGCCGATTCCCGTCCCGCCGCCGGTTACCAGCGCGTGCCGCCCCTCCAGCGCCTTGCCGTTCATAGGTCGAGCATTGGCCGAAGCGCCGTGGCGTGGCAAGGCGGCCGCGCATGAAGCTCGCTATCCTCGAAACCGGCCGCCCGCCCGGCGATCTCGAACAGAAGTTCGGCAATTATCCGTCGATGTTCGCCCGGATGCTCGGTCCCGAATTCCAGATCGAAACCTTCGACGTTCAGTCCGGCGAGTTGCCGCCCGATCCGGCAGCGCACGGTGCCTACCTGATCACGGGCTCGCCCGCCGGAGTCTACGACCCGCTACCGTGGATCGCTCCGCTTTCGGATTTCATTCGCGCAGCTGAGACCAGCAAGATGGTCGGCATCTGCTTCGGGCACCAGATGATGGCCGAGGCGCTGGGCGGGCACGTCGTGAAATCGGAGAAAGGCTGGGGCGCGGGGCTGCAAGATTATTCCATTGTGCGGTCCGAACCATGGATGGACGGGGCCGAGGACGTGGCGGTGCCTGCGTCGCACCAGGATCAGGTGGTGATTCAGCCGCCGAGCACCGAAGTCGTCGCTTGCTCGCCGTTCACGCCCTTTGCGGCGCTCGCCTGGGCCGACCGTCCCGCGATTTCCTTCCAATTCCATCCGGAATTCGCCCCGGCTTTCGCTCAGGCGCTGATCGAGATGCGCTACGATGTCGTTTCGGATCCCGACGCGGCTATGGCCTCGCTCGACGCGCCCAACGACAATGAACGGGTTGCCGGTTGGATACGGCGCTTCTTGGAGGCATAGGCGGAATCATTTCCTCCCCCGGATTTCCGGGAGGGGGACCAGCGTAGCTGGTGGAGGGGTTCTTGGCGCTGAGGAAGGCCCCTCCAACGCCTTCGGCGGTCCCCCTCCCCTGCCAATGCAGGGGAGGATAGTGGGAGACTGAACAAATGAAGACCCGCGCAGCCGTCGCCTTCGCGCCCAAGCAACCGCTCGAGATCGTCGAGCTTGATCTCGAAGGGCCGAAAGACGGCGAAGTGCTGGTCGAAATCATGGCGACGGGCATCTGCCACACCGACGCCTACACGCTCGACGGCTTCGACAGCGAAGGCCTTTTCCCCTCGATCCTCGGCCACGAAGGCGCAGGCGTGGTGCGCGAGGTCGGCCCTGGCGTCACCAGCGTGAAACCCGGCAATCACGTGATCCCTTTGTACACTCCCGAATGCCGCCAGTGTAAGTCGTGTCTTTCGGGCAAGACCAATCTCTGCACCGCCATCCGCGCCACCCAGGGAAAGGGCGTGATGCCCGATGGCACTAGCCGCTTCAGCTACAAGGGCGAGACCATCTTCCATTACATGGGGTGCTCGACCTTCTCGAACTTCACCGTCCTGCCCGAGATCGCGGTGGCGAGGATCCGCGACGACGCGCCGTTCAACACCAGCTGCTATATCGGCTGCGGCGTGACGACCGGCGTCGGCGCGGTCGTGAACACGGCCAAGGTCGAGCCGGGCGCCAATGTCGTGGTCTTCGGACTCGGCGGGATCGGACTCAACGTCATCCAGGGTGCGAAGCTCGTCGGCGCGAACAGGATCGTGGGCGTCGACATCAACCCGGCGCGCGAGGAATGGGGCCGTGAGTTCGGCATGACCGACTTCATCGACGGTCGCGGCAAGGATCGCCAGGCGATCATCGACGAAGTGCTAAGGATCACCGACGGCGGCGCCGACTATACGTTCGACGCGACCGGCAACACCGAGGTGATGCGCACCGCGCTCGAATGCTGCCACCGCGGCTGGGGCACAAGCATCATCATCGGGGTCGCCGAGTCGGGGAAGGAAATCGCCACGCGGCCGTTCCAGCTCGTCACCGGCCGCAACTGGCGCGGCACCGCGTTCGGCGGCGCCAAGGGCCGCACCGATGTGCCGAAGATCGTCGACTGGTACATGGATGGCAAGATCGCCATCGACCCGATGATCACCCACACGCTGAAGCTCGAGGAGATCAACAAAGGCTTCGATTTGATGCATGCCGGCGAAAGCATCCGCGCGGTGGTCGTCTATTGAACGGGAGGGCAGGCAATGTTCAGTCACGTAATGGTCGGAAGCAACGACGTCGGCCGCTCAAAAGGCTTCTACGACGCATTGTTCGCAGCGGTGGGCGCAAAGCCCGGGCGGCAGGACGACAAGGGCCGCCTCGCATACGCGCACAAAGGCGCCGTCTTCATGGTCACGCCGCCGATCGACGGGCAGCCGGCGACGAACGGCAACGGCTCGACCACCGGCTTCACGCTCGACAGTCCCGAGCAGGTGCACGCGTGGCATGACGCCGGCGTTGCGTCCGGCGGCACGGCAATCGAGGATCCGCCGGGCATTCGCCAGGGCAGCTTCGGCCCGCTCTACCTCGCGTATCTGCGCGACCCCGACGGTAACAAACTCTGCGCGCTTCACCGAATGCCGGTGGAATGATGGCGGAAAAAGTCAACATCCCGCAGAAGCTCGACAGCTTTTCCGACCATTGGGCGCCGCGAATCGTTGCCCGCTACAACGACAATGAAGTGCGGCTGGTGAAGGTTGAGGGCGAGTTCATCTGGCACAGCCACGACGACACCGACGAGCTGTTCCTGGTGCTCGATGGAACGCTCGAGATGGAGCTTCGCGGCCGCACCGTCACACTTGAGCCCGGAGAGCTGTTCGTCGTCCCGCGTGCAACCGAGCACCGGCCGTGCGCGCGCAACGGGGAAGTGAAGCTGCTCCTGATCGACCCCAAGGATCTGCCCAACACCGGCGATCCGGCGACGGCGACCAAGGCCGTCGAAATCTGACCATGGAGATCGTCAGCGAGAACAAGTCGCATGGCGGCCGGCAGCTGGTGTGCAAGCATGCGTCGGTCGCCACCGGCACAGACATGACCTTCTCGGTCTACCTGCCGCCGCAGGCGGATGCTGGCGGAACGCTGCCGGTTATCTGGTATCTGTCCGGGCTCACCTGCACCCACGCCAATGTCACCGAGAAGGGCGAATATCGTTCCGCCTGCGCCGAGCTCGGTCTGATCTTCGTCGCGCCCGATACTAGCCCGCGTGGCGAGGGCGTGCCCGACGGCGAAGGGTATGATTTGGGCCTGGGCGCCGGTTTCTATGTCGACGCGACGCAAGATCCTTGGTCCGGCCATTATCGCATGTGGACCTACGTGACCGAAGAGCTTCCCGCGCTGGTCGCTGCGAAGTTCCCCGTCGACGAGGCTCTACAAGGCATCACCGGCCATTCGATGGGCGGCCACGGTGCGCTCACCGTCGCGCTGAGACACTCCGAGCGCTTCCGCTCGGTGTCCGCGTTCGCCCCGATTGTGGCGCCGGGACAGGTGCCGTGGGGCCAGAAGGCGTTGAGCGCCTATCTTGGCGAGGACCGCGAAACCTGGCGCAGGCACGATGCCGTCGCGCTGATCGAAGATGGCGCGCGCGTCACGGAGCTTTTGGTCGACGTCGGCGATGCCGACCCGTTCATCGAAAAGGAGTTGCGCCCGGAGCTGCTTGAGCGAGCATGCGCCGTGGCCGGCATCCCGCTGACGCTCCGCAGGCAGCCGGAATACGACCATTCGTACTATTTCATCTCGACGTTCATGGCCGAGCACCTCGCCTGGCACGCGGAGAGATTGACAAGGGGATAGACGATGATGCTCAGCCGCCGCGAGTTCATCCAAACTGCGGCGGCGATCGGCGCTTCGCTGGCGTGGGCCGGCCCGACCCGCGCCTCGCGCATCCGCTGGGCCGAGCGGCGCGACCTCTATCCCGAAGGCGTCGCCTCAGGCGATCCCGACGCGCACAGCGTCATTCTGTGGACGCGACGTCCATTCGCGCAAGGCCGGCGCCAAGTTCTCACCGTCGAAGTCGCTGAAGACGAGGCCTTCAACCGCGTCGTCGCCCATGCGCCCGCACGCGTCTCCGCTGCCGCCGACTGGACCAGCCGAGTGCTTGTCGGCGGCCTCAAGCCGGCGCACGTCTATTGGTATCGCTTCACCGACGCCGCCGGGAACGGCAGCCGGATCGGCCGCACGATCACCGCCCCGCTCGACAGCGACCCGCGCCCCGTCAACTTCGCCTTCGTCAGCTGCCAGAGCGTCAACGAAGGCAAGCTCAACGCCTACCGGCGCATGATCTTCGAGGACGAGCGCGCTGCGCCCGCCGAGCAGCTCGGTTTTGTCCTCCACCTCGGCGATTTTATTTACGAGGTCGTCGAATATCCCGACGAGGTGAAGACCCGCTACGACCGCACGGTTTATGAGGTCGCGCGCATCCCGGACGGCGGGAAGAACGGCAACCTGCACTACCCGCTGACAGTGGACGGCTATCGCGCCGTCTACCGCGGCTATCTCGCCGATCCGGACCTAAAGGATGCGCGTGCCCGCTGGCCCTTCGTCGGCATGTGGGACAATCACGAATTCTCCTGGCAGGGGTGGCAGAGCATCGTGAAGCCCGGCGACGCGGGGCGGCCCGGACAGACCGTGAAGGTCGCCGCCAACCAGGCCTGGTTCGAATATATCCCCGCGCGCGTGAGGGCGCCCAGCGGCTCGCTCGAGCACTTCGGCCCGCCCGCCGTGAAGAACGTCCCCATCGAGAAGTGGGACGAGAACGGCCTTGGCGACGAGCCCAACAATTTCGCCGCGATCCGCAGCCTTATCGCCTATCGCGCGCTCCGTTACGGCCGCCACCTCGACCTCATCATCACCGACCAGCACAGCTATCGCAGCAAGGACCCGACGGACGCGCCTGGGCTGGAGAAGCTCGGCGACCCGGAATTCAACGGCATGTTCCCCGAGGACGCGATGCAGATCCTCGACGGCGGCCGCGCCTTCAACGGCAGCAATCCGCCAGCCGAACTCACCTTCGGTGACGTCCGCATCCCGAACCCGGCGAAGGATGCGCCCCCGCAGACCATTCTTGGGGCCGAGCAAAAGTCCTGGTTCAAGGACAAACTCAGACGCTCTACCGCGACGTGGAAGCTCTGGGGCTGCTCGCTCGGCTGCCTCGACTGGCGCGCCGACCCGAAGAACCTGCCGGCGGGCGTCACCAAGCAGCCTTGGCCGAGCGGCTACGCCAACCTCGGCGGCGGCGACCACGGCAGCGCGTACGTCGAGCGCAAGGAGATTTACGATCTCGTCAGGGACGCGAAGATCACTGGCTTCGCCATCGTGTCAGGCGACCGCCACAGTTTCTGGGCGGGCTATGCGGCGGCGGAGCTGCCGCCCGGCAAGTTCGAGCCGGTCGGCCTGAGCTTCGTCGGCGCCTCGCTGGCGAGCCCGGGCGCGATGGAAGCCTATGAGCACCGGCTTCCCAAGGACCTCCCGACCCGGTCCCTGTTCCTTGCCGACCGCCCGGACGGCGCCAAGCCGGACTGGACGTTCAACATGCTCCTGAGGCACGGCGTCCGCTCCTGCCTGGAATATGCAAAGAGCTTGGACCTCCCCCGCGCACGCGCCCTGTCCAACCCCGCGCTCTCGCCCCACCTCGAATTCGTCGATATGGGCGGGCATGGCTATGCAACGGTCCGGCTCAGCGGCGATGAGATGCGAACCGAGTTCGTCTGCATCCCGCGCCCGATCACCCGCAGCGATCTGCCGGACGGCGGACCGCTCCGCTACCGGATTGCCCACACGGCGAAGCTGTGGCGGCCCGGCGAACGGCCGCGGCTTGTCCAGCAAGTGCTCGAAGGGGACACCGGCCTCTCGATCTAGATCTGCCCGGTGAGCACCGCCTGGCAAGCGTTATGCGTTGCGGCGGCGCTCGCCTGCGGGTTGCTGATCGGGATCGAGCGCGGCTTCGATTTGCGCGGGCTGCAGGCAGGCACCCGTGTGGCCGGCGTGCGCACCTTCACGCTCCTCGGCCTCGTCTCCGGACTCGCTGGGCTCGCCGGCCGCCTCGGACAGCCGTTCGCCGCGGGTGCGCTGGTCGCGGGCACAGTCGCCGTGATGGCGATCGGCTACGCGCACCGGCCCGGCCTTGCCGAAAGGCCCGACGCGACCACGCCGGTGGCGTCGCTGGCAACAATTGGCCTCGGCTTCGTCGCCGGCTTCGGCGAGCCCGGCTTCGCAATCGCGGGAGCGGCCATCGTCACGCTCATCCTCGCGTTGAAGGCCGAGCTCCACGGCCTGCTCGACAAGCTCGACCATTACGACGTCAAGGCGCTCGCCCGCTACGCGGTGATTGCCGGGGCGGTCCTGCCCTTTCTGCCCAACGGACATTACGGCCCGCTCGGCGCATGGAACCCGCAGAAATTGTGGCTGGTAGTCGTTCTCGTCACGGGCTTCTCGTTCCTCGGCTACGTCGCCAACCGCATTTTCGGCGAGCGCCACGGAACAATCGCAACCGCGCTGATCGGCGGCGCGTACAGCTCAACGGCCGTCACCCAATCGCTCGCGCAGCGGCTCGGAAGCGAAAAGCGGGGCGGCGCCGAGGCGGCGGGAATCGCGCTCGCGACGGCGGTCATGTACCTGCGCGTACCCATCCTTGTCGCGCTGCTTGCGACCCGCGTCCTGCCCGCCATAGCGGTGCTCCTCCTGCCGGCGACTCTGGTCGCCTGGGGCGCCGGTTTCTGGCTCTACCGCAAGGCGCCTCTCCATCAGGGACCGGCACCTCCCGGTAATCCGATCGCGCTGTTGCCGGCGCTCGGCTTCGTTATCTTCGTCGCGGTCGCGGCCGTGGCCGCGGCCTGGGCGCGAGGGCAGTTCGGCCAAAGCGGGCTTGCCGTGCTGCTGTTGATCATCGGCAGCATGGACGTGGACGTGGCTATCGTCACCTTGGGGGGCCTCCCGGCCGGGGCGATCTCGCCATTGCTCGCCGCGATAGCGATCAGCGGGACGGTCATGGTCAACATGGGCGTCAAGATCGCCATCACGCTCGCCTACGCTCGTCGGAAAGGTCTGTCGGCGGCTCTTGCGCTGGGAGCGAGCGTGCTCGTCCTCGGCGCGGCGATCGGCGTCGCCTCGACGCAGCTCTAGGGCCCGCCCG
>JBDTON010000052.1:0-2765 GCA_039933195.1 Sphingomicrobium sp.
GCCGGTGTCGCCACGCCCAGCGCGGCCGCGATCGCGATGACGGAAATGCCGGATGCAAGCCGACGCTTGTTGGAAATGCTGCTCACGCCTGTCTCCCCATTGTCGCCGGTCTGTAACCGGTTACATCAATGCGCCGGCGATTAGGCGCATCGGGGTGAGACAAACTCCTTCACGGCGGGCGAGTCAATCGCAGCTAAACAGCGGATGAACCAAGTTTCGCCGCAGCTGTGGCTTTCCGGCCACGAAATGGGGTCACGAGCTAGACGGTCTCGCCGCGTTCGTAGCGCAGAGCGAAGCTGACGCTCGCGGGGGCTGCGGCGGCCTGCTGCTGCGCCTGGCTGCTGGGCGGCAGGCGGCGGACGAATTCGCCGTGGTCGGGCAGATTCGCGGCGTTCTCCTCGATCACTTCGGCGAGGTCGTCGAGGAACCCGGCGAGGTCGTCGTCGGGAACGAAGTTGGTCACCGGGTCGGCCTTCATTTCGAAGCCTTGGCCGATCAGGACCTGGACCCAGCTTTCCTCGGCAAAGAGCTCCTGCGCGTTGTGCTTGAAGAAGCGGCCCGACGAGCGGAACAGTTCGAAGCGTTCGTTGAGGGTGTCGGGCACATCCATGGTTCGGACGTGATCCCAGAAGGGGTCGCCGGTGCGGCGCGTGACCTTGTAATGGGCAATGATGAAATCGCGCACGTCCTCATATTCGGTGCGCGCCTGAAGGTTGTACTCGGCGATGTCGGCAGGCGAGAAGCCGACCGCGGGAAACATTGCGAGCAGCCGGTGGATTCCGGTTTGGATGAGGTGGATGCTGGTCGATTCGAGGGGCTCCAGGAACCCGGCGGAAAGGCCGATCGCGACGACGTTCTTTTCCCACGACTTCAACCTGCGGCCAGGCGCGAAGCTCACCGGGCGAGGGTCGGCAAGCGCCTCGCCGTCGAGACTGGCGAGCAGGCTTTCCGCGACCTCGTCGTCGCTGATCTGCGTCGACGCATAGACGTAGCCGTTGCCGATACGGTGCTGCAGCGGAATGCGCCATTGCCAGCCGCATTTGCGCGCGGTCACCCGGGTGTAGGGGGTGAGCGGTTCGACGCTCGCGCAGGGCACCGCCTGAGCGCGATCGCACAGGAGCCACTGGTTCCAATGCTCGTAGCCGATGCCGAGCGCATCTCCGATCAACAGCGCGCGCATGCCCGAGCAATCGACGAACAGGTCGCCCGCGACTTCGCGGCTGTCCTCGAGGCGGACGCGATCGACATAGCCGCTTTCCGGATCCAGGATGACTTCGACAATACGGCCTTCGATGCGTTCGACTCCGCGCGCTTCGCATTCGCTGCGCAGGAAACGCGCGACCAGCGACGCATCGAATTGATAGGCGTAATCCATGTCGGCGATCGGCAAATTTGGGTTGCGCGTGTCGGGGAAGGCGAAGCGGTTCTCGCGGCAGGCGACGCAGTTCATCGAATAAAAATCGAAATGCTTGATGCGGTCCGGCATCCGCTCGCGGGCGGCGAGCCACAGCTGGTGCGGGTGGAGCCACAACATGTCGCGGCCAATCTTGCCGAATCCGTGGATGTAGGTTTCGCCTGGCGCGCCCCAGTCGACGAACTGGATCCCGAGCTTGAACGTAGCCTTGCTCTCGCTGATCATCTTCAGCGGATCGATCCCGGCCAGAGCGATGAAATTGCGGATATGGGGAATGGTCGATTCGCCCACCCCGATAGTGCCGATCTGTTCGGACTCGATCAGCCTGATCTCGACCTTGCTCAGCCACTGCGAAAGGACAGCAGCCGTCATCCATCCGGCGGTTCCGCCGCCGACAATCGTCACTCTCTTTACGGGTTGGTCGGCAGCCGCCAACATGTCCTCCGCGCGTGGTTTGGCGGGAACGGATACAATCCGTTGCGGAACTGACAAGTGCGATCCTGCCTCGGTGGGGTTGGATTAACCGAGCGCACAGGAGAACAAGCGTCGGCTCGACGTGCTCGTGTTGAGCCGATTGGATCGGACCCGCGCGCGTTCTCGACCCGGTGACCGGACTCCCGGTCCTTTGTGCGTGCTCAGCGACTTCGTTCCTACGCGGGTCCTCAACGCGTTAGCGGAACAAGTATGAAGTAGAGCCCAGCGTCCGATTTGCCGCGGCTTAGGCGCCCGAGGGGAGCGGGGAGGGGCCTGCTAACATTTATCAACAGCTTCGTAGAAGGTAGGGGCCGAGTTTTGGACCTCAAGAAAATACCACGTAAGCACCGGCATCGCAGAAGTGCGATCAATTATGCGCCTGAAACTGGCGATCATGCGGGGGGGAAGGCCCTCGGCGACCCCAATTTGCATATGTCCAAATCCTGGCGGGATTTGAGGCGATGACGGGACGCGATGCCGGCGCCGGGGCGCTCGCGACGAGCGATCATAATGTCCGCATTCCACCCATTGCGGACATGAGATCGGGCTGTCGGTCATCAATGCTCGTTGGGCTAGCCAACAGATCCGTGTCTCCGGCAAAAGCTCTTAACCTCTGTGCGCTAAATCCCCTGTGATCGGAGTGGGAAGGCGCAACGATGAAACCGTTTGTCTTCGGTGCAATGATCTTGTGGCTCGTTTGCGGAATCGTCGGCGCATGGCTCGAAGGCCAGCAACGCGTGGACGTTCCCACAATCATCGGCGGACCGATCACATTGTGGGATGCTCTCAATCAGCCCGCCGACAATTGGGTGAGCTGAGGCAGGCGCCTGTGCGCTTTGGGTGGAAAGCGGACATAAGGATGTGGCGCTCGTTAATT
>JBDTON010000053.1:0-5518 GCA_039933195.1 Sphingomicrobium sp.
CCATCGCGGCGCAATATATCAACCGGGCGAAGGATGGATGGCTCTATCATCTCGGCTGGAGCCGCTACATCGACCAGGCGAGCGGGGATATTGCCCTGAATAATTTGAGAAAGGTGCGGTGCAATGCGTGACAAACGAGTGTTGTGTGGCGTGGCTTTGCTCTTGCTCACTGGGCTGCTCGCTCCCACGCCCGCCTTCGCCTATGGCGGCCCGGGTCTCGGGGCCGGCGCAATCGCCGTCACTTTGGGAATTCTGGGGTCGATCTTCGCCGCGATCTTGGGCGTGGTCTATTATCCGATCAAGCGGATGATCAAGAAGCTCAAGAAGGGCCGTCAGTTGGACCGGGCAGGTCGAAACACCGAGTGATCATGGACGTGGCGCTGCTCGTCGTCAGTGCGATACTGGCAAGCGAGATTTTCATGCGCCTGCCCGTGATGGATCAGGTGACCGTTATCGTCGGCACCGCACGCCGCTCCGCCGCCACCGTGCGCAGCAGGCGCATTTCCGACCATTGGAAGGAGACAGTCCTGCCGGCCTATTCTGTCAGAATGGCGGGCCGCTCGCTCTACTGCTTCCTGCTGCTGTGCCTGGTGGCGCTGCCGGTGGGGCTCGTCGGCGTGGCTGCGCCGGGCGGGATGGCGCATTGGTTCGAGCTGCTGATGCGACCCTTCGCGATCGCGATAATGTGCGCTTGCTCAATTTTGTACATTCTCGTGCGGACAAGAACCGCGCGTGGTTGACTATTCTTCGCTGGACAAATTTCTGCACCGTCTGGCGTTGGGCTCGAGGATGCGAGCCGAGGTGCTGCACGACCTGGAGCGCGGCACCTTCCTCAGGTCCGCCCCGCCCGACGACGGTCGTCATGTGTTTGTCTGCGGCCTTGCCCGGGCAGGCACGACGATCCTCATGCGCGAGATCCATGGGTCCGGTGAATTCGGATCGCTGACTTATGCCGATATGCCGTTCGTGCTCGCACCCAATTTCTGGCAGCGGCTCTCAGCCAATGGCGGCAAGGCAGGACCAAAGGCTGAGCGCGCCCATGGCGACGGGATCGAGGTCGATTTCCACAGCCCAGAAGCACTCGACGAGGTCTACTGGCGGATTTTCTCGGGCGGCGACTACATCCTTGCGGACCGTCTTGTGCCGCATGTGCCCGACGACGAGCAGGTCGCCGGATATCGCGATTTGATCCGGCTGGTGCTGCGCCGCACCGGCAAGGCCCGCTACCTGAGCAAGAACAACAATCATCTGCTGCGCCTGGAGTCGCTGGCGCGAGCATTCCCGGATTCGGTCATCCTCATCCCGGTCCGCGATCCGATGGAACATGCCCGCAGCCTGCTTAACCAGCACAGGCGGTTCCTTGGCAGCGACCCTTTCACGCGCGCCTATATGGGCTGGCTCGGCCATCACGAATTCGGCGACACCCACCGGCCATTCGCGTGGGATGGTGCAGCTGTCGTCGGCGATCCGCAGGGGCTGGACTATTGGCTCACGCAGTGGAGCGCCGCGCACCAGCGGATCGATGCGCTGGAGCGAGAGCATGATAATATCCAGCTCGTTCCCTATCATGCGCTGACGAGCGATGCGTGCATTTGGCCGGCGATAGCGCGGCGGATCGGAATCGCGGCCGCACCGCTTAAGGAAATCCGCTATTCGCCCAATAAGTCCGCTGGCCAGCCACCTGGCTACCCTACAGAGGAAGCAGGGGATGAGGCGACCAGGCTCTATCGACGTCTCGATGACCGTGCCCGCCAGTCCTTGGGCACTGCCTGAATCAGACCTCCGCCGCAGGCTTTGCTTCAGCCCCAAATAGCCCGCAATTGACCCGCAGTGGAACCGCGCTACGCCGGTCGATATGCAGGGGGCTCAGTTGAGGCACGTCGAGGCGCGCGCGATGCACGGCGCCCGCTTCCGCTATTTCGAATTTGTGATGGTCGCGTTCGTGGTGGTGCTGCTGCTGTCGAACGTCATCGGCGCGGAGAAGCGGTCGGAGATGCACTTGCCGGTGATCGGCCTGTGGCCGTTCGGCGCGGGCATCCTGTTCTTCCCGATCTCCTACGTCATCGATGACATCTTGACCGAAGTGTACGGCTACGCCCGCGCCCGCCGCGCCATTTGGGCGGGCTTCGCCGCGCTCGCCTTTATGGCCGTCATGGAATGGACCGTGGTGCATCTGCCCGTCGCCGCGGGGTGGACCGGCCAGGCCGCCTACGAACGCGTGTTCGGTTCCGGCTGGCGGATCATCCTCGCTTCGATGACGGCCTTCTTCGTCGGCGATTTCCTGAACTCGGTCGTGCTCGCGAAAATGAAGATCTGGACCGACGGCAAGTACCTGTGGACGCGCACCATCGGCAGCACGATCGTCGGTGAGGGCGCGGACAGCCTGATCTTCTACACGCTGGCCTTCTACGGGATGCCTGATTGGCCCGTGGCGGCGCTGGGCGCCGTAATGCTCAGCCAGTTCGTGCTCAAGGTCAGCTGGGAAGCGCTTCTGACGCCGGTGACTTACGTCGTGGTCGGCTGGCTCAAGCGCAAGGAAGGAGTCGACGTATACGACGTCGGCACGGACTTCACGCCGTTCACCGTCGACGATTGAGCCTCAGGCGTTCACCGTCTCGAGCAGCCCTTCGAACAAGCGGCGGCCGTCGGTTCCGCCGTGCGCCGGCTCGATCACGCGCTCGGGGTGCGGCATCAGGCCGAGCACATTGCCGGTGTCGTTGAGGATTCCGGCGATGTTTCGCGCGGAGCCGTTGACGCTGTCGAGGTAGCGAAAAGCAACGCGCCCTTCGCCTTCGAGCCGATCGAGCGTCGCTTCGTCAGCCTGATAATTGCCGTCGTGGTGCGCGACGGGGAAGGTCACCGTTTCGCCATTGTCATATTGCGAAGTGAACAGGCTCTGGCTGTTCTCCACGCGAAGCGCCACGGGCCGGCAGACGAAGCTGAGCCGCGCATTGCGCATCAGCGCGCCCGGCAGAAGCCCGGCCTCGGTCAGCACCTGGAAGCCGTTGCAAATGCCGATCACCGGCACGCCGCGCGCAGCAGCCTCTTTGACCGCGCCCATGATCGGCGAGCGCGCCGCCATGGCGCCGGAGCGCAGATAGTCGCCGTAGGAAAATCCACCGGGGATGCCGATGAAATCGACCTCGTCGGGAAGCTCGCTGTCCTTGTGCCAGACCATTGCCGGCTTGCGGCCGGTCACCTGCTCGAGCGCAACCGCGAGGTCGCGGTCGCAATTCGATCCCGGAAAGACGATGACCGCGCTTCTCATTCCGTTGCTCCTGACCGGCGCGCCCTCATGCCCGCAAAATATGCGGGAATCGTGGCACTGTCAGGCGTTCTCCAGCCGCTCGATGCGGAAATTCTCGATCACCGTGTTCGCGAGCAATTTGCGGCACATCTCCTCGATGTCGGAATCGCTGGTGCCCTCGGCGAGGTCGAGCTCGATCAGCTTGCCCGCGCGGACGTCGTTGACGCCGGAAAAGCCGAGCCCTTCGAGCGCATGATGGATGGCTTTGCCCTGTGGATCGAGGACGCCCGGCTTCAAGGTGATGAACACGCGCGCTTTCATCTGTTCGCCTGCGAGTTGGGACTGTTGCAGCCTATGGCCGGGAGCCATTCCGGCGGCAAGCTTTACCGTGCGTTTACGCTGTTGCGTGTAACCTTGGGTCACCGGACGCGTGTCTGGGAGGCACTCGGGAAGGGACCACATGGTCGGCATCGCAATCGCCATGTTCATCGCCCTGTTTGGCTGGGGCGCGAAATATTTTGGCTGGGAAGACCCCAGCGGAAAGGTCCAGCTCGCGCTCGCGACGAGCTTCATCCTCGGCATCATCAGCGGCTACAAAACCAGGAGCAGCTGATCTGGCGGGCGCCGCCTACGGCACTTGCAAGCGTGTAAGCAGCGGCTTAGCGCCGGGCGCATGACCGACGTTCTGGATAAGCCAGCGACGAGCCCGATCTCGACGCGCAAGCACGGGGACGTTCTCATCGTCCTCTCCAACAATCCTCCCGTGAACGCGCTTTCGACCGCGGTTCGGCAAGGCCTCGTCGAGGCGATCGCCGAGGCGGAAGCCGACGACAGCGTCAACGCGGTCGTGATCGCCTGCGAAGGCCAGACCTTCTTCGCCGGCGCCGACATCACCGAATTCGGCAAGCCGCCGCAACAGCCGTGGCTGCCTGCAGTGGTCGATGCGATCGAGAATTGCAGCAAGCCGGTGGTCGCCGCGATCCACGGCACTGCACTCGGCGGCGGCCTCGAGGTCGCGCTCGGGTGTCATTATCGAGTCGCGGACCCCGGCGCGAAGATGGGCACGCCGGAGGTCAAGCTGGGGCTGCTGCCAGGGGCCGGGGGAACTCAGCGCCTGCCGCGGGTGGCCGGGGTCAAGCGAGCGCTCGAGATGTGCTCGACGGGCAATCCGATCGCGGCAAGGGAAGCCTTCGATTGCGGCCTGGTCGACCGGCTGATCGAGGGAGATTTGATCCCGCATGCCGTCGGCTATGCCGAGGAGGTTCGCGGCGTTCGGCCACTGCCCAGGAGTTCCGAGCGGCAGGACAAGCTCAATGAGTGCGATCCCGCCGTATTCGACGAGTTCCGCAAGGAAAATGCCCGGCGCTTCCGCGGCTTTGTCGCGCCCGAGGCCAACATCCGCGCGGTGAAGGTCGCCTGCGAGAAACCCTATTCCGAAGGCGTCATCGAAGAGCGCAAATTGTTCATGGAACTGATGACCGGCGAGCAGTCCGCGGCGCAGCGCTATTTCTTCTTCGCCGAACGCAAGGCGGCGAAGATCGACGGGCTGCCCGAGAACACCGAGCCGCGCGCCATCCGCAAGGTCGGAGTGATCGGGGCCGGAACCATGGGCGGCGGAATTTCGATGAACTTCCTCTCGGCTGGAATTCCCGTGACGATCATCGAGATGGCTCACGAAGCGCTCGACCGAGGCACCGGCCTGATGCGCAGGAATTACGAAGCGAGCGCGGCCAAAGGCAAGCTGACGGAAGAGCAGGTGGCCAAGGCCATGGGTCTGCTGACGCCCTCGCTCGACTTTTCCGCGCTGGCCGATTGCGACCTGATCATCGAGGCGGTGTACGAAAGTATGGACGTGAAAAAGGACGTCTTTACGCGCCTGGAGCGCATCGCCAAGCCGGGAGCGATCCTCGCGTCCAACACGTCCTACCTCAACATCAATGAGATCGCTGCCGTCACGTCCCGTCCTGAGGACGTCGTGGGCATGCACTTCTTCTCCCCAGCGAACGTCATGAAGTTGCTCGAGGTTGTCCGCGGCGACAAGACGGCGCCAGACGTGCTTCTGACCGCAATGCAGCTCGGGAAGCGCATCCGGAAGGTTCCGGTAGTCGCGGGCGTTTGCCACGGCTTCATCGGTAATCGCATGCTGATGCCGCGGCAGGTCGAAGCCACCAAGCTTCTGCTCGAGGGTGCAACGCCCGAACAGGTCGACCGCGTCCATGTCGAGTTCGGGATGCCGATGGGCCCGTTCCAGATGGCCGACCTCGCCGGGGT